>JAFMCK010000007.1 GCA_017857825.1 Rhodospirillales bacterium | reverse complement strand
AGCCGCACGCTCAGTTCGGGCGGCACGCACGGCAGGAGCACCTGAAAAATGGTTTTGGACCCAACCGGGCGCCACGAGACCACCGCACATTTGGTGCGCGACGCTATGGCCTTCGTCCTTGCGGGCGGACGCGGCTCGCGCCTGATGGAACTGACCGACCGCCGGGCCAAGCCTGCGGTTTATTTCGGCGGCAAAAGCCGGATCATTGATTTCGCGCTATCGAACGCGGTGAACTCGGGCATTCGCCGTATCGGAATTGCCACGCAGTATAAAGCGCACTCGCTGATCCGCCACATGCAGCGGGGCTGGAACTTTTTTCGGGCCGAGCGCCGCGAGATGCTGGATATCTTGCCCGCTTCGCAACGAACGGATGATGGGCAGTGGTATTTGGGCACGGCGGATGCGGTGTATCAAAACATCGACATCATCGAGAGCTACTCGCCGGAATACATTATCATCTTGGCGGGCGATCACATTTATCGGCAAGACTATGGGATTATGCTCAAGCACCACGTCGAAAGCGGCGCGGATGTGACGGTCGGCTGTATCGAATTGGACCGCTCCGACGCGAGCGGGTTCGGCGTTATGCACATCGACGAGAATGATCGCATCAGTGCGTTCTTTGAAAAGCCCGCTGACCCGCCTGCAATGCTGGGCAAGCCTGACCGGGCATTGGCGTCGATGGGGATTTATGTGTTTGCCACGAAGACGTTGTTTGATGTGCTGCGCCGCGATGCTGAAGACCCCACGTCCGATCACGACTTCGGCAAAAGTGTGATCCCGTACATGGTCGAAAATGCGAAGGCGATAGCGCATCAGTTTTCGCAAAGCTGCGTCATGTCCGGCTCGGAACGCGAACCCTATTGGCGCGATGTCGGCACGCTGGACAGTTTTTGGCAGGCCAATATAGATCTGATGGACCCGGTGCCGGAACTCGATCTGAATGATGCCGCGTGGCCGATCTGGACCTATTCGGAGTTAACGCCGCCAGCCAAATTCATTGGCGCGCCGGGTCCGGTAAATGTGGACCAATCCATGGTCTCGGGCGGTTGCGTGGTGCGCGATGCGGATATCTTAAACAGTCTTTTGTTCAGTGGTGTGCAGGTAGGCTCGAAAACCCGCTTAGAGCGCGCGGTCGCCTTGCCGTATTGTCAGATCGGCGACGGTGCGCGGCTGTCCAACGTCATATTAGATCGTGGCGTCGTCGTCCCGGTCGGGTTGATCGTCGGCGAAGATGCGGAATCGGATGCGGCGAGGTTCCGTCGGTCTGAAGGTGGCGTGACGTTGATCACGCAGCCGATGATCGATGCGTTGGAGGCCTGATGCGGGTTTTATTTTGCGCTGCCGAGTGTGCCCCGTTCGTGAAAACCGGTGGTTTGGGTGATGTGGTAGCGGCGTTGCCACGGTCGCTGTTGGCCCAAGGCGTCGGCGTGCGCGTGTTGATGCCGAAGTATCGTGATGCCTTTGCCGAAATCGGTGCCACGGAAACCGTTGCACGCTTCGATGCTTTGATGGGCGGGCCGGCCACCGTGCAGGCGGTGCGGGCAGATGGGCTTGAGCTTTTATTGCTGGATGCCCCACACCTGTTTGATCGACCGGGCAATCCGTATGTGCAGGCCGACGGCAGCGACTGGCCTGATAACCATCTCCGCTTTGGTGCTTTAGCGCACGTCGCCGCCGCGGTTGCCACCGGCACGCTCGACGGGGATTGGCGCGCCGATGCCGTGCACGCCCACGATTGGCATGCCGGTTTGGTGCCGCTGTATCTGTCGATGCAAGGCGCCGGCGCGCCGCCATCAATGATGACGATCCACAATATTATGTATCAGGGCTTGTTCCCAGGTGAGGTCCGCGCTGAGCTCGGCTTGCCGGAACAGGGCTTTACACCGGACGGCTATGAATTCCATGGCCAAGTGGGGTTTTTAAAAGCCGGCCTGATGTATGCAAACAAAGTCTCGACGGTCAGCCCGACCTATGCCGAAGAAATCAAAACGGCGGCGTTTGGTTTGGGCCTCGAAGGCGTCATCAATCATCGGGGCGGGGATGTCGTCGGTATTCTCAACGGCATTGACCAAGAGGTGTGGGGCCCGGCAACCGATCCGCTTATCAATAGCCATTACAAGGCACCTAACGTGAAAGCCCGCGCCGCCAACCGCCGCCAGCTCAATACGCGGTTCGGACTAACGCCGGGTGATGGTCCGTTGATGTGCGTGGTGAGTCGCCTGACCGAACAAAAGGGTCTTGATCTCCTACTCAATGCTCTCCCTGATTTTATTAAAGCTGGTGGCAAGCTGGCGTTGCTCGGCTCGGGGGATCGCGTGATGCAGCAGGGCTTTGAGGATGCCGCCCTGGCCTATCCAAGCGATGTCGGCACGGTTATCGGTTACGACGAAGCTTTGGCGCATCAACTGCAAGCAGGTTCGGATGCAATCATCGTCCCGTCCCGGTTTGAACCGTGCGGGCTGACGCAGATGTATGGGCTGCGCTATGGCTGTTTGCCGATTGTCGCGCACACCGGTGGGCTTGCCGATACCGTGACGGATTGTGATACCGATCCAAATCACGGCACCGGCTTTGTTTTTACGCCGGTCACGCAAGCCGCCCTCAGCGATGCGCTGATGCGCGCGATCGCGTGCTTTGCCGATGCGCCGCGTTGGCGAGGTGTGATGCGCCGGGCGATGAAGCAGGACCTGAGTTGGGATGCGTCTGCGGCAACGTATATCGATATTTACGGTGCCATTCGCGCCGATACAGGGGTGGCCGCCTAAATGGATACGTTTGTCAGCACGACATCGGACTTTGAAATATTGGGCAGTGGTCCGGATGCACCAACGCTCGGCGCGCATGTGCACGGCGACGGCGTCATGTTTGCGGTGTTCTCCGAACATGCAGAAAACGTCACGCTATGTTTGTTCGACGAGACGGATACTGAAATCGCACGCTTGAATATGCCGGAACGAGACGGCGGTATCTGGCACGGCTTCGTGCCCGGCGTAGACGACGGACAACGCTACGGATATCGGGTACACGGCCCCTATGCACCGGACGACGGGCATCGTTTCAATGCGCACAAACTGTTGATCGACCCATATGCGAAAATGCTCGCAGGCGACTTCATCGAAAGCCCTGCGCTTTATGGCTACGAGCCGACATCGAAAAAGAAAGACCGTTCGTTTTCGTCTTTGGACAGCGCACCATTTGTGCCCAAATCCGTCGTGGTCTCCGAACAACTTGGTGAGCCGATGCCACGTACGCTGCATTATTTTGGTGATACCGTGGTCTATGAAGCGCACGTCAAAGGCCTAACGCAGAAATTCCCGGGCCTGGATCCTGCCCTTGCTGGCACCTTTGAAGCCTTGGCCGCGCCGTCGGTGTTGCGCCACTTACAAGACATGGGCATTACCGCACTTGAACTGCTGCCGATCCACGCGTTTAAGGACGATGCGTTTTTGTTGAAGCGCGGGCTTCGCAATTATTGGGGCTATAACACGGCCGCTTTTTTTGCGCCGGCGACCCATTACATGGGGCCGCGTGGCGCCGACGGCCTGAAAGACACCATTGCGACACTCCGCGACGCAGGGATCGAGGTTATATTGGATGTCGTCTATAACCACACTGCCGAGGGCGACCACTTAGGTCCAACCATCGGTTTTCGTGGTTTTGATAATGCCGCCTACTATCGGCTCGAATCCGGCGATCCGGCGCGTTACGTTAACGATACCGGCTGTGGCAACACGGTGAATGCTGCGCATCCGCAGGTGATGCAGATGATCTTGGACAGTTTGCGCCACTGGGTCGCCGTCTATGGCGTCGCCGGATTTCGGTTTGATCTCGGCGTCACGCTGGGCCGTGAAGCGGATGGCTTTGATCCCAACGGGCGGTTCTTGAGCGCGCTTCGCCAAGACCCGATTTTGAGTAAAGTGAAGCTGATTGCAGAGCCTTGGGATATTGGGCCGGATGGGTACCGTTTGGGCGGGTTCCCGACGCCTTTTGCCGAGTGGAATGATCGTTTCCGGGACGATGTGCGTCGATTTTGGCGCGGTGATGATGCAACGGCTTCATTGGCGGCGAGGCTTTTGGGTTCCGCCGATGTGTTTGATCAGGGGGCTCGGCGTCCATGGGCGAGCGTGAATTTTGTGACCGCGCACGACGGATTTACCCTCACCGATACCGTCAGCTATACGGATAAGCACAACAAGGCCAACGGCGAAAAAAACCGTGACGGCCATGGCGAGAATTTCTCCAGCAACGGCGGTGTCGAGGGTGCGACCAAGGATGCCAATATTCTGGCCGCGCGTGATCAGCGTCGGCGCAATCTGTTGGCGACGTTGGTGTTGTCACAAGGCACGCCGATGTTGTTGGCGGGGGACGAGGTCGGCAATCCACAAGGCGGCAATAACAACGCGTACTGCCAGGATAACGAGATCGGTTGGATCAACTGGGAAGGCTTAAATGGTCCGTTCAGTCAGTTTGCGAAACGGCTGATCCGGCTGCGACGGACGCATCCGGTGATGCGCCAGCCGCGGTTTTTGCATGGTGTGCATCGCGACAGTGATGGTGCGCCCGATGTGCAATGGCTGGCCATGGATGGTGCCGATCTGGATTGGGGTGCGCCGGCGTTTCGCGCATTTGCGGTTTGGCTCAAAGGGTCCGCTGAAGCGCCGATTGAAACGCGACCCGACGACGAGGCAATCATCGTTGTCAATGGATCGGATGAGGATGCTCGTTTCACGTTGCCGGATAGTGTGATCTGGCAGCGCGCGCTCGATACGGCCGCAGCCGAAACCGCGCCGATCGATGCCGTTGGCTCACAGTCGATCACGGCGCAGAGTATCGCTGTATTCGTTCGCGGGGGTGTTGATGACTGACCGCAACGAAAATGATGCACTCAACGACTTGGCAGCCCGCGCGGGCATCCTGCCAGCATACCACGACTTTTCAGGTGACGAGCATTTCACCACACCGGAAACGCGGGACGCATTGCTGGCGGCAATGGGCCTTCCGAACACGCACAAAGAAGCCATTGAACTTTTAGCGGCTTGGGATGGATTAGCGGCCACGCGCACGTTGCCGACGGATATGGTCCTTGAAGCCGATGTGCCGCATCGACTGGAGCCGACCGGTGGCGACAGATCTTGGGAGATCGAGTTCGAGAACGGAGAAGTCATCACTGGTACGGGCGAAGATGGTATAAACCTGCCGCCTCTCCCGTACGGATATCATCGTTTGTGGCGGGGGCACGAACAAACGTTACTGATCGTTGCACCTAGCCGTGCGCCATCGGTCGAAGACCGAGTCGGTACATCGCGCATCTGGGGCGCGACGACATCGCTTTACGGTATGACATCCGCCCGTAACGGCGGTATTGGCGATTATGAAGATTTGGCGCAAACGGCGGAGGCGATGGCATCTCTCGGCGCTGATTTCTTGGGGGTCAATCCGGTGCATGCGTTGGGCGCGCATTCATCAAACATCAGCCCGTATTCGCCATCGCATCGCGGTCTGTTCAATACCCGTCACATCGCCGTCGACCATGCGCCTGAGTTTCAGAATTCCGATGCCGCTAAACGCCTTTGGCATGATGCCGGT
Source organism: Rhodospirillales bacterium (assembly GCA_017857825.1). Taxonomy (GTDB): domain Bacteria; phylum Pseudomonadota; class Alphaproteobacteria; order Rhodospirillales; family Casp-alpha2; genus UBA4479. The sequence continues at coordinate 26,049 of JAFMCK010000007.1, read as the reverse complement.
GATGCGCTCAAGGCACTTCGAAAAGCCGAATACGTGGATTATCGCGGCGCGGATATAATTGCGATGCGGGCCTTGCGCGCGTGCTTTGATACTTTCGAAGAAACCGGCGAGCAAACCGGCAGGCGCGATGCTTTTGATGCGTTTCGATATGCCGGTGGCGCCGGGCTCGAAACGTTTGCTGTTTTTGAGTCACTGACCCAAGCCTATGGTCCGGATCCAGCCATATGGCCATCGGAGCTGCGTGCCCCGGATACCGACGAAGTTCGTATGTTCGCCGACGCATACGCGCGTGAAGTACGTTTTTACATCTATTTGCAATGGCTGGCTGATGGTCAGCTCGGCAGCGCCCATGGTCGGGCTAAGGCCGCAGGGATGGGTCTCGGGCTCTATGCAGACTTGGCGGTCGGCGTGCGTGCGGATGGTGCCGAACCCTGGGCGCGACCGGACGCGTTCAGCGTTGGGGCGTCGCTGGGGGTGCCGCCCGATCAATTTAATGCACAAGGACAGTCATGGGGTTTGGTGCCGATCAACCCGCATACGCTGCGCGAAATGGCCTACCGACCGATGATCGAGACCATGCGCCAGACCATGCGCCACGCTGGTTTATTGCGCATCGATCACGCGATTGGTTTGATGCGTTGTTTTTGGATTCCGGCAACGGGTGAGCCGGGGGCTTATGTCCGCTATCCGATGGCGGAGATACTCGCGATCATTCGGATCGAAGCGACGCGCAGCGGATGCGTTGTCGTCGGCGAAGATTTGGGCGTCGTGCCCGAGGGTTTGCGTGATACACTGTCGGTAAACCGCCTCTATGGCTGTGCCGTGATGCAGTTCGAGCGTGAGCACGATTCGGCGTTTCGTCATCCGCACAATTACCGTGGTGACACGCTGGCGAGCTTCGGCACTCATGACACACCGACATTGCCCGGCTATTGGCTGGGCTGTGATATCGAAAAGCGGATCGAGCTTGGGCAGTTCTCCGAAGACGACGCCAGCCATGCGCGGCAAGAACGCGCCGATGCGCGCACGCGCTTGTTGTGGATGCTGAAAGATACCCATGTTTTGCCGGACGGTATTGATCCGACGACACCACCCGAAGAATTTAGTGTGCCGCTCAGGGTCGCCATGCACGCTGCCCTTGCAGAAACCAAGGCCGAGATGGTGGCGGTGCAGTTGGATGACGCCTTGGGTAGCCCTTTGCAGCCGAATTTTCCGGGTACAGTCGACACCTATCCCAACTGGCGCATAAAAACGCCGTATCGCGTCGAAAAAATTGCCATACAAAAGCCGTTCGTTGAAATTGCCGCTGTCATGCAAAACGCAGGGCGCGGAATCGATGCGCAGCAGCGCCGCAAACAAGCTTAAGAACAGAATATCAAAAGGTCGAACCCCTCGATGCAAATCAATACCATCCAAACCACACCTCACCCCGGTCAAAAACCTGGCACGTCCGGTTTGCGCGCCAAGACCAAGCAATTCCAGACGCCTAACTACCTGGAAAACTTTGTGCAGTCGGTTTTCGAGGCAACCGGCGGCATGGTGGGGAAATCGTTGACCCTGGGCGGCGATGGTCGGTTTTATAACCGCGAAGCCTGTCAGATTATTTTAAAGATGGCGGCCGCGAATGGCGCCGCCAAAGTTTACGTTGGCCAGAATGGACTGCTGTCGACGCCAGCGGCCTCTGCGGTGATTCGTGAACTGAAGACCGACGGCGGTATGATTTTGTCGGCGAGTCATAACCCGGGCGGACTGGATGGCGATTTTGGCATCAAGTACAACGTGCCCGCCGGCGGCCCGGCGCCGGAAAGTATCACCGGCGCCATTCACGCGTTAAGCGAAAAAATCGTTACCTATAAAATTATCGAAGCTGATGATATCGACTTGACCGAGATTGGTACGCAAATGCTCGGCGATATGGTGGTCGAGGTGATTGATCCGGTCGCGATATACGAAGATCTGATGGCGGCATTATTCGACTTTGAGGCCATTCGTGCGTTGTTCGATTCAGGCTTTTCCATGTGCTTTGACGCCATGAACGCGATCACCGGCCCGTATGCAAAACGCATCATCGAAGGAACGCTTGGTGCGCCTGTCGGCACCGTCGTGAATGGTGAGCCTTTGCCCGATTTTGGTGGTCTGCATCCAGACCCCAATCCGGTTTATGCCAAGCCGTTGATGGATTTGATGATGGGGCCGGATGCGCCAGATTTGGGTGCCGCCTCGGACGGTGACGGCGATCGTAACATGATCGTCGGCCGGGGGCAGTTCGTGACGCCGTCTGACAGTCTGGCGATTTTGGCCGCGAACGCACATCTGGCGCCTGGCTATAAAGATGGCATCAACGGCATTGCGCGGTCTATGCCGACCAGCCGTGCTGCCGACCGGGTCGCGAAGAAGCTTGGCATCGAAATGCATGAAACACCGACCGGCTGGAAGTTCTTCGGCACGTTGTTGGATGCGGGCCGTGTGACGATTTGCGGCGAGGAAAGCGCCGGCACGGGTTCTGACCATGTGCGCGAAAAAGATGGCCTGTGGGCGGTGCTGTTGTGGCTGAATGTGCTGGCCGTGCGGCGTTGTTCCGTCGTCGACGTGGTGCACGGGCATTGGCAGGAATATGGACGGGATTATTACACCCGTCATGACTATGAAGCCGTCGACAAAGACATTGCGGATGCGATCATCAGCGGCATTCGTGACCGTTTGGACAAACTGGCAGGTGCATCTTTCAATGGCTTGGGCGTAGAAAAGGCGCTGGATTTCCGCTATGAAGACCCTATCGATGGTTCTGTGGCCGAGCATCAAGGGCTGCAAGTGTATTTTGACAATGGGTCACGCTGTGTGATTCGCTTGTCTGGAACCGGGACATCAGGCGCCACGATTCGTGTATATCTGGAGCGTTTTGAGGATGATCCCGAACAAATGGGCTACGATACGCAAGACGCCGTCGGACCGCTGATTGAGGCGATGGAAGAACTGGCGCAGATAAAAGAATGGACCGGACGCAAGAAACCGGACGTCATCACGTAGGAAACACCCAAGCATTTTAACGCAAGGTCGGCGCGTGCGCCGCCCCTAAAGGAATTTGAAGCGTATGGATACGTCAATTGATGCCCTGTCCCCGAGCGCGAACGATGGTCGCGCACAATCTCTTCGGGACGCTGTTCTTTATCACCTGATGTATTCGGGCGGTGAGGCGACGGTAAACGCGTCCGTCGCCGATTGGCGTTTGGCGCTGTCGCGCGCGGTACGGGACCGGGTCGTTGGTCCGTGGTTCGATACCGCGAAGAAGGTCATGGGTGAAGATCGCAAGCGCGTCTATTACCTGTCGATGGAATTTCTCATAGGCCGTTTGATCGAAGATGCAATTTTTAACATGGGCCTTGAAGACGAAGCCCGCGACGCACTGGCCAGCTTGGGCGCTGATTACGAAACCGTAATCCATGACGAGCCTGATGCCGCGCTTGGTAACGGCGGGCTCGGTCGCTTGGCTGCATGTTTTTTGGATAGCATGTCGACGGTCGGTATTGCTGCGTATGGCTATGGCATCCGCTATCACCACGGCCTTTTCAAACAAAGCTTCAACGACGGCTGGCAGGCGGAAGAAGCTGAAGACTGGCTGACCCAAGGTCACGCCTGGGAGTTTGAGCGCATGAATGCGATCATCCCGATCAGCTTTGGTGGCGCGGTCAGTGAAGACGGTGGCAAAGCGACGTGGACACCGGCGGAAACGGTTCTGGCGTGTGCGTATGATACCCCGACGCCGGGCTGGCAGGGGCGTTGGGTGAACACGCTGCGTCTGTGGTCGGCGCAATCGACTGAAGCCTTTAATCTGGAGCCATTTAACCGAGGCGACTTCATCGGGGCCGCGACATCGAACGTGGTCGCCGAAACCATCAGCCGCGTGTTGTATCCGGACGACACCACCGAGGCCGGGCGCGAATTGCGGTTGAAGCAGGAATTCTTTTTCACCGCAGCGTCGATCCGCGATTTGGTACAGCGTTTTCAGCGCACGCATAACGATATTCGCCAATTGCCCAACAAGGTCGCGATCCAGTTGAACGACACCCACCCGGCGATTGCCGGGCCGGAACTGATGCGCGTTTTGATCGATGAACACGGGCTTGATTTTGACGAGGCGTGGACGATTACGCGCGGCACCTTGAATTACACCAATCATACTTTGATGCCGGAAGCCTTGGAGAAATGGTCGTCGCATCTGATGGGCAACATTTTGCCACGGCACATGCAACTCATTGAGCGCATCGACGACGCGCACGCACGTGAAGTCAAAGCCGCTGGGAAACGCCGAAGCGATGACGTGTCCATCGTGCACAACGACGAAGTGCGGATGGGTAACTTAGCGTTTATTGGCGCCCGACGTGTGAACGGCGTGTCGCAACTGCATACAGACCTAATGCGCGAAACCGTGTTCAAGGAACTGCACGATCTGCATCCGGACCGGATCGTCAGCATGACCAATGGTGTGACGCCACGGCGTTGGCTGCGTGGCTGCAATCCGGCGCTCAGCACGTTGCTTGACGAAGTCGCGGGTCCGGATTGGGTGTTCAATTTGGAGCAGCTGCAAGCCATCAACACGCATGCGGACGACGCGGCGTTCCGTGATCGCTTCCAAGCGGCGAAACATGCAAACAAACAAGCGTTGGCAAGTTATCTGAAAGAACGCACCGGCATCGATGTCGACCCAAGCGCGATGTTCGATATTCAGATCAAACGTATCCACGAATACAAGCGCCAGCTGATGAACATCCTGGAAGCGGCCGCTGTGTGGAATGAAATCCGCGACAATCCGAACGCCGAAATTGCACCCCGCGTGCGAATCTTTGGCGGCAAGGCGGCGCCCGGCTATGCCATGGCCAAGCAGATCATCAAGTTGATCAACGACATTGCCAAGACGGTGAACGCCGATCCGGCAATGGCCGGCAGGCTGAGCATCGTTTATGCGCCGAACTATAATGTTTCTATGGCCGAACGTCTCATTCCGGCAGCTGACTTGTCAGAGCAGATTTCGACAGCCGGCATGGAAGCGTCCGGGACCGGTAATATGAAACTCGCGATGAACGGCGCGCTGACGATCGGCACCTTGGATGGTGCCAATGTTGAAATCCGCGACCATGTGGGACCTGAGAACATCTTTATCTTCGGCAAGACCGCCGAAGAAGTGCAGGCGACCCGCGATGCAGGCTACGAGCCATCCGCTGCAATTGAAGCCAGCTTGGCGCTGGGCCGTGTTGTGAAACAGATCCGCGACGGCGTGTTTTCGCCTGATGACCCAAGCCGTTTTCATGGCTTGTTGGACAACCTGTGTCACCACGATTGGTTCATGGTGGCTGCCGATTTTCAGGCGTACTACGACTGCCAACGCGAGGTCGATGCGGTTTGGCGCGATCAAGAAATCTGGACTAAGCGCGCGATTATCAACACCGGTTCGATGGGGTGGTTCTCGTCGGACCGCACGGTGCGTGGATATGCGCGCGACATCTGGAATGCTGAAGCAACTTTGTGAGGACGTGTGACTGATATTCGTATCGTCAAAGAACAAGACGCTTATTACATCTCTGAAGGTACCCACAACCGGTTGTGGGAAGTATTGGGTGCACACCCCGCGAGTGTCGACGGTACTGCCGGCACGACGTTCGCCGTTTGGGCACCAGCTGCGCGCGGCGTTGCTGTCGCAGGTGACTTCAACGATTGGCACGAAAGTGCCACGCAACTTGTCACGCATGGCAGCACGGGTATTTGGGAAACCTTTGTGCCCGGCGCGCATGAAGGTCAGCGATATAAATTCATCGTCACGTCATCCACCGGCGAAGTGCAACCGTGGAAAGCCGACCCCATGGGGTTTGGCTCCGAACATCCGCCCGAACAGGCGTCGGTGATCCGCGAACTCGGCGGCTATGGCTGGAAAGATGCGAAATGGCTTACAGCGCGCGCTGCTCGGCAAAAAGTTGATGCGCCGATATCTATCTATGAGGTGCATCTGCCGTCCTGGCGTCGCCGCCCGGACGAGGGCAACCGTGCGCTGTCGTACAAAGAACTCGGCGAAGAGTTGGTGCCGTACGTCAAAGACCTTGGTTTTACGCACATCGAGACTCTACCGGTTTCCGAATACCCATTCGATGGGTCATGGGGCTATCAGCCGGTGGGGCTTTTCGCGCCGACGATCCGCCACGGCACGCTCAACGAATTCCGCGATTTTGTCGAAGCCTGTCATGCGGCGGACATCGGGTTGATCTTGGATTGGGTGCCGGGACATTTCCCGACCGATCCGCATGGGCTCGGTAAGTTCACCGGCAATGCGGTCTATGAACATGCCGACCCGCGTGAAGGCTATCACCCCGACTGGAATACGCTGATCTATAACTACGGTCGGACCGAGGTCGTGAACTTCCTCATCGCCAACGCCCTGTATTGGTTTAAGGAGCATCATGTTGACGGTCTGCGTGTTGATGCGGTCGCGTCGATGCTATATCGCGATTACAGCCGACGCGCTGGCGAGTGGGTGCCTAATGTGCATGGCGGGCGCGAGAACTTGGAAGCGATCCAGTTTCTCAAACGTATGAATGAAGCTGTTTACGGCGAAGACTCTTCGATCATGACCATCGCCGAAGAGTCCACCGCCTGGCCGGGTGTGTCGCGCCCCACGTCCAAAGGTGGACTTGGGTTCGGCTACAAGTGGAATATGGGGTGGATGCACGACACCCTAGAATATATGAAGCTCGATCCGATCTACCGGCGCCACGAGCATCATAAGATGACGTTTGGCCTGCATTACGCGTTTTCAGAAAATTTTGTGCTGCCGCTGAGCCACGACGAAGTCGTGCACGGCAAGAAATCGATCCTGGGCCGCATGCCCGGCAATGAGTGGGAAAAATTCGCGAACCTACGTGCGTATTACGCCTACATGTGGGCGCATCCGGGTAAGAAGTTGCTGTTTATGGGCTGCGAGTTTGCGCAGGAAATAGAATGGAACCATGATGGCGAGCTCGCCTGGGGCAGCCTGATGGATCAAAAGCATCAAGGCGTGCAGACCTTGGTTCGTGACCTCAATACGCTGTATCGCGAGACCCCGGCGCTGCACCAGTGGGACGCGCGCCCGGAAGGGTTTGAGTGGATCGAAGGTGATAATCGCGACGAAAGCGTCTACGCCTGGCTCCGCTGGGGCGACAAGGATGCGGCCCCCGTGCTTTGTGTCTTCAATTTCACCCCCATTGAGCGCCGCGATAAACGCATCGGCGTGCCGGCGCCTGGTATGTGGCGTGAAATCATGAATACCGACGCAGACAGTTACGCCGGCGGTGGCCGTGGTAACTTGGGTGGCAAACAAAGCGAGCCGATCTCATCGCATGGGCGCGACGACTCTATCGAGATCACATTGCCGCCGTTGTCCGGCTTGATGTTCGAACTGAGTGTGCAACGCCCGCGAACTCAGCGGACGTAGAGGATACCCATACTGTCGCGAAGTGTGATTGGGCCACCTAAATAGTCTGAGCCGATGGATGGTGTGCGCAGTGCCACTTTCCAGCCATCGCCGTCAAGACCCGGCACCGGCAATTGTAGCGGGTCGATCTCAGCGACCGGGCCACCTTCCATGTGCGAAACCAGATACACTTGCTTGCCGTCCGGGCCGTTGCGGAGCGAGATAAACAGCACCGTGCCGTCGACCGGTTGACGATAATCGAAGTAATCGTTCGGTTTGAAGTTGTTGCGCAGCCAGGTATTTTCCAGACGGAAATTGCGGAGCCCGACGCTGAACGCGGTCTGTTCGTCGCTAAGGAGCGGCAAGTAGCCGGTGACGTTGCAATAATCATGCATGTCATCCATCCATGCCCGCGCGATGGCTTTCAGGGTTTGGACCGTATACGGGTGCGGCCCGGCGAGTGGCGGATCCACTTCGTTCAGCAACTTGGTGATAACGTCCAAATCGTAGTCGGTGACCTCAACTAGGGCCGGCAGAAACTCCATGAACCGCATCAGGCTTTCGCGATCGTCGAAACCCATTTCTTTGAGCCGCGGGAACGCGGCGGGCATTGAATACGCATACGCATCAACCTGCCATTTGAGAGAAATTGATTCTTCCGCGACCACTTTGACGCCGTAACGGTCATCTTGATTGCGGATAAAGCCCCAGCTTGCGCGGGCGGACGCGTTCAAAAAATCCATCGGTACGCCTGGGAAGGCGGCATAGGTAATTAACTGTACGGCTGGATTGTCATAGGCTTTGTCGAGGATTTCCATCCGCGTTTCGCCTAAGCGTGTGTTTACATTGAGCTTTGGGTTTATCTGTGTGCCGCGCCGGAGTGTGTCATGGTTGGCACAGCCGGAAATCCAGTTCGCACCGTTCTGCACGATCTCTTTGATGCGCCACCATTTCGACAGCCAGAAGCCATAAAGAAATGGTGTGTTGTGCGCAAAGGTAAGCGGCCCCCACTGGAAGACATCATCGTCACGCTGAGTCTCGAGAACGGCGCGATAGGTCGACGATAATTCCCAATCTTCTTGCGGCCAGGGACGTCCGTCTTCAAAAATAAACCAAGGGCGATAATCTTTGCCGCCGACGTTTTGCACAATGTCGGCCATTGATTGAAGGTATTCGTCGTCATGGCGGAGTTGCTCGGCACCGGCATCCCAGTATTTGAAATCCTGTGCGCCGTCGACGCGGACCCCGTCGGCGCCGAAGTTGACTTTGCGGCGCTGCATTTCGAGCAAGATTGCGCGCACAATGCCGTGGCGATAATTGATGTTCTGGCCGTACATGTTGGGGCCGGTAAAGAAGTAATGGTTCAGGACATCCAGGCCTTGGTTGTCACTGTGGCCAAAGACGACGTCAAAGATCAGTTTGATCGGCTTGCCCGAAAAATTATGTAGGGCAGCGGCCAGGTCGGCGAGCTCGTCCGGACGGCCCGTTTCAAGAATGGCCGGGTTCACAGCCGCCATCCCCGAGATCACCACGTCATAGCCCCAGTTTGTGGTGTCGGGGCGACGAACTTCGACGGTCGGCAGACTGCTGTCGCCGCCGGTCTCGGACCAAAATGCGGGGCCGGTTTCATAGACGGTGGTTGGTTCAACGGGCAACAACTGGACGGCGTCATAGCCCATAAATACACGCTCAGCCGCTTCGGGTACGATGTCGCGGCGAATGCGCTCGGCCAAGTGTTCGAAATGCCGTGTTAGGCTTGCCAGCGTGCCGCCTAACGTGGCTGTAGGGACGTGGATTTGTAAGATCGAGGTCGACGGGCCAATTTTATGGGGGGTACCGTCTGCGCCGTCATTCAAGCTTTGGAAGTATTCACCGTCGCGTCGCCTGCGTTGCAGGGTTTCGATGTCATAATATTCTGCCGGTGCAAAAGCGCCAAACGGCAGCGACATGGCGAGTGGATCATTGATCCGGTGCCAACCCCCCTCGGCATCGCGCCACGTGAGCGCATAGAACGAGCCGACCTCCTCACGGGTGCCGGGCCACATGCCTTCAACGGCAACGAAGGCAAATGCTTCATGACGTGCGACCGATATCAGGCTGCGTTTAAACGGGATAGATTGACGGAAAACGCTGAGATCAAGTGGCTCAAGCGGGTCGAGTACTTCGAGAAAGATATCGCCGTCGGGCACCCTGCGCTCTTGTAGCTCAGGAATCCAAAAGCCGATCTCGCACAGATTGCCGCGTCGATGTGCGCCGAGTTTGCGCGCAATTTCCGTCCCCGCATCGAACAAGGTCTCCGATGCATCAAGGGTTTCTTTGCACCAAGCTACCAATGCATCGGTCGCATCGTCGTGGCGGATGATTGATTGGTCGGCGGAACCGACGCTACCGTCTGCGCTCATGCATGGATCCTTTTATATTGCACTGCAACATAAACACAAACAGCCGACCCTGGTCAAATACCGCTCTGATGTCGAGACTGGACCAAAGCCGGGATCGCGCTCGGTTAGTGTTTCTTGATCTTATCGAATACGGCCTGTTGACCTTCGCCCCACGCTTTGATGTTGAGACGCTCAACTTTTTCTTTAAGGCGGCGCATGCGGGCTTGGCGTTCTTCCATCGGCATATCCAACGCCTGATCAATCGCCATGTCCATTGAGCGATGCGAGAACGGGTTGGTCAGCACGGCTTCGTCCAACTCGACAGCGGCACCGGCAAATTCTGACAACACGAGGCACGCGTTGCCGAACTTGCGCGCAGCGACAAATTCATGCGCGACCAAATTTAAACCATCGCAGAGCGGCGTAATCCATGCCGTATCTGCGGCTCGATAGTAAGATACCAATTCCGTAAACGGGACTTTTGATCCGATAAACGAAATCGGCTGCCAATCAAAGGTGCCGAATCGTCCGTTAATGCGCCCGACGGCCTCTTCGATTTCACTTTGGACCCGCTCGTAGGCAACCATATTTCGGTTCGCTTGCACCGAGACGAACATCAGACGTACATGCCCGATCAATTCGGGGCGACGTTCAAACAAGCGCTCATAAGCCTGCAATTGCTCGAGCCCGCCTTTGGTGTAGTCGGTACGCCCGACCGAGAGAATAAGCCGGCAGCCAGCAAGTTCTTCTTTGATGTGCGCCAGGCGCTTTTCGGCTTCATCGTTCTGTGCGACTTCGCGAATATAGTCGGTGTCGACGCCGACCGGCAGCGCTGACAATGTGATGTCACGACCTTGATAGCGGAGTTGTGTGACCACAGTTTCTTCGGAAAGCGCCATGCCGTGTGTGGAAAACTCCGTCCGGACGGACTCTTCCTCAACGATCTCGCAATCCATCAGACTGCGCGCGGTGGAGGCGAAGTTATTGACATAACGTGGAATGTGAAAGCCGACGACATCGCAGCACAACAGGCTGTTGATGATCTCGCCCCGCCACGGCATGACGTTGAACATATCGGCAGCCGGGAACGGTGTGTGGTGGAAGAATGCAATCCGCGCCTTCGGCTTAATCTTGCGGAGATACTCGGGTACCAGCCATAGGTTATAGTCATGCACCCATACGATGCCGTCGTCGGACACTTCCGATGCGGCCGCTTCGGCGAAGGCCCAGTTCACTTCACGGAACGTCGGCCAATCTACCGGGTCATAGTTATAACGTTCTTTGAACGAGTGCAGGATCGGCCACATCGCTTCTTTGGATGTGACGTGATAAAAACTCGTTACCTGTTCTTTGCTCAGCGCTAAGCGGGCGACGCGATATTCGCCAAAGCTGTCGTTGATGGTGACCACCCGATCAAAATCCGGACGCTCTTTATCAGACTGCTTCCAAGCTACCCACGAGCCGCCGTCGGCGCGCCCGAAAAAGCTTTTCAAGGTCGGCACGATGCCGTTGGGACTGGCGTTATCCCGATATTCGATCTTTCCGTCGACCTCGACTTCTTCATAAGGTTGGCGGTGGTAGACGATGACCAGATCAGACGACATATCAGGTGCCTCCATTAACGGAATGCATCTTCAAAGCCTCAATGGCTTCGGCAATGCCGGCGCAGCCGTGGCCGCGCGCATGATGAACGTTGTTTCTGCCTTCGAGCTGACGGATCAATGCCGGCTCGCTGTTGCCGACAGCGACGCCTTTAAGACCGGTTTCAAACAGTGACAGGTCGTTCATGGTGTCACCTGCGACCAACACGGCATCCGCATCGTGTTCGAGCCAATCGATCAGGCGTAGCAGCGATGGTCCTTTGCTGATGCCCTTAGGCAAGACATCAAAAAAGCGATCATCTGAGATTAAGGCATCGAAGCCCATCTGCTGCACGGTTTCAAGGGCGTCGGGGTGAAAGGTCTTGGGATCGTAATGGTAGCTCATGCGATAACGGAACGGGGTCTCTTGCGGCGTCAGGCCCGATGCGCCCTGTAATGCGTCACGCACTTTCGCGCCAGAGTCATTCCACAGCGCTGCGATTTCGGATTCGAGCGGCGGCAATGGCCGCACGCGCATGTCATTATCGTCTATATCGTCATGCACTTGGGCAATGGTGGTGCCAACATCGCCAATGACGAAATCGGGCCATGGCACAGGGGTTGTTGTACATAATTTCTGAATGAAAGGCAGATCGCGACCGCTAACAAAAATGAGTCCGACATCGTCGCGGTGATCGTCGATCCAGCGATACAGCGCCAAACGCGCCTCTTCGTCGCCACCGAGGAACGTGCCGTCTAAGTCCGTTGCCAGCACGAATTGCTTCTGCGTCTTAAAACCTGATGTGTTCATAACCCCTAATGCCGCCGCGTATGAATACGCCGATGCCCCGTTTATTTTTCTTCATCCGAACGCTGAATGTTCGGTGTGAGTCGCGGGATTGCGTGTGGATGGCTAACAATACCGACCTCTTACTATATGGTGCATCGCAGCATATTTTCAACAGCGGCTCGCGCTTAAGTCTGTTTTTCGTCGTAGTTACAGATAGATGACAAAGTACAGTTGGGGCACTTCGGCGCCCGTGCCCGACATATCTGCTTGCCGAAATCGAGCAACTGCATGTGCCCATTCACCTTTGCCCAAGCGGGGGCCCGGGCATCGAGATTGCGCGCTGTCTCAGCCTCGCTCTTACCCGAAGCGAGGCCTAGGCGATTGCAAACCCGATGCACATGGGTGTCCACCGCAATCACCGGCTCACCATAGGAGAACAACAGCATGATGTCGGCGCATTTTCGCCCGATGCCGGGCAATGCCATGAGCCCGGCACGGTTTCGGGGAATCTTGCCGTCATGAAGGTCTAAGACAGCGCGGCAGAGTTTTTTCAGGCTTCGCGTTTTCATATTATAGAGCCCGCACGGCTTGATCGCCGTTGCCACCTCATCATCGCTGAGCGCCAAGATCGTGGCGGGCGTGTCGGCCCGTTCAAACAATTGGGTTTTTGCTTTTAAGGTGTTTGCATCCCGACTTTGCGCCGACAGCAAGCAACCAACCAGGGCGCGAAACAGGTCGATGTCTTCTTTCACCGTGGGTGGGCGCGCGGTATCGCTGGGGAAAAGCGCTTCCAACCGTTCGAAAACGGCCTCAATTTGTTTCGGTTTTAGCGGCAAGGTCATGTATTTGATTACGTATGTTACGGGTGGCTGGATTGCTTTTGCGCGCGCGGATGGTCGATGCACTTGCCATTCAATGATATTCGTTGGAAAAACGGCCCTTGGCGGGCTACGTTCCGCCAAGCATTCATAATCAAGAGAGTCCGCACGTCCAATGAAAGCATCGCAAATCGGCCTTCAGATTCTGCGCGACATGCCCTCCGACGCCGACGATTTGGCGCACGCGTGGCTGTTGCGTGGCGGTTATATACATCGTCACGCCGCCGGCATTTATTGTTTCACAGGGATGATGTATCGGGTCGAGCAAAAAGTCTCCAACATCGTCGCCGAAGAAATCACCCGGTTCGGCGGGATGCAGGTGCGTCTGCCGATCCTGCAAAGCGCTGAAATTTGGGAACAATCGGGTCGATGGGCGGTGTATGAAAAAGCCAGCCTGATGTTCCAGTCCACGGACCGCAAAGGTCGCCTGTTCGGCCTCAGCCCGACGGCGGAAGAAGTGGTGTGTGATCTGGCTAAGCATTTGATCCGCGGCCCAGCACAGATGCCGCTCAATCTGTTTCAGCAAAACCACAAATTCCGGGACGAACTTCGCCCGCGCTCCGGCCTGTTGCGGTCGCGTGAATTCATCATGATGGATGCTTACAGCTTTGATCTGGATGAAGAGGGCCTCGATCTGTCGTATCGCAAGATGCGCCAGGCTTATCACGCGATCTATAAAAAACTCGGCTTCGAGTATATCGTCGTGCAGGCGGACTCCGGCGCCATCGGTGGATCTGCGTCCGAGGAATTCATGGCCACCAGTGACGCCGGCGAAGACACATTGCTGTTCAGCGACGGCTACGCCGCGAACATTGAGCGTGCCGTCAGCGTGGCCCCGCCCGCCGTGCCGGGCCCTGAGGGCGAGATGGAAATCATCGCGACGCCGGATTCCGAGACCATCAAAAAAGTTGCTGATTTTGTCGGTGTCGATGCGTCAGCCGTGCTCAAAACCTTGGTGTTTGATCTGACCTATAATGATCGGGTTGAGCCGATTGTGGTGCTGATCCGGGGTGACAGCGACGTTAACGCAGTCAAGCTTGCAAACCATTTTGGCGCCATTGCGGCGGAGCCGTCCGACGCTGAAACAGTCACCAAAGTCACTGGCGCTGCGCCCGGTTACGTCGGTCCCATCGGCATGAAGCCTGGCGTGCGGATGATCGCAGATACGACCTTGGAAGGTCTGACCAGTTTGGTGTCTGGCTGTTGTGCACCAGAAAAGCATGCGGTGCGCGTTAAGCCGGGCCGCGATTTTGATATGCCTGATGTCGCCGACCTACGTATGGCGCGGGTCGGCGAAATGGGGCCGGACGGCACCGTGCTCCGCGATTGCAAAGGCATTGAGATCGGGCACATTTTTAAGCTCGGCTCCAAGTATTCCGAAGCCCTCAACGCCGGCGTCACCGACTCTGAGCAAAAGTTCCGCAACTTCCAAATGGGCTGTTACGGCATCGGTACGACGCGCATTCAGCAAGCCATGGTCGACCAGAACTGCGATGCCGAGACCGGCATCAAATGGCCGGTCATCATTGCACCGTTCCACGCGCACCTGATCCCGGTCAAAGCCGACGATCCGGAAATGATGGGTGCTGCCGAAGCGATGGCGGAAAAGCTCGAAGCGCAGGGCTGCGAATGCATGGTGGACGACCGCAAAGGCTCGGTCGGCTCGAAGCTTAAAGACAGCGATATCCTGGGCTTGCCGGTCCGCGTCGTATTCGGCCGTGACCTCAAAGAGGGCAAGGTGGAAATCTATAACCGCATCACCGATGAAAAAGACATCGTCGCCCTCGACGAGGCGACCAAAGGCCTCGCCGAATTCATCAACGCTGAAATCAACGCCGCCAACGCCCGACGCGACGCCATCGTCGCCGAAGGGGTTTGAGGTCCGTTAATTCATCTGCACTAAGGAGCACATACTTATGAACATCCGAATGGACGGGCGCGTTGCGTTAATTACCGGCGGAAGCCTGGGGCTTGGCAAGGCGATGGCCGAAGCGTTTGCAGCGGCAGGGGCGAGTGTTGCGATTGTCGCGCGTCGACATGAGGTGTTGGCTGAGGCGAAAGCGGCGATTGAGGCTGTCGCTGATGGTGGCGCCAAAGTATGCACCGTGGCTGCGGACATTCGCACGGACGCTGAATGCCAACGCGTGACCGCCGAAGCAGAGGCCGCGCTTGGTCCCATCGATGTGTTGGTCAACAATGCCGGCACGTCCCGGCGCGGGCCGTTTCTTGAAATTGATGACGCGGCTTGGCAGGACGATCTCGACCTTAAGCTTTTTGCCGCGATTCGTCTGTCACGTCTGGTCATTCCGGGTATGCGCGCGCGTCGTTGGGGTCGCATCATCAACGTGTTGAATGTTGGCGCGAAGATGCCGGGTGCCGAAGGGGCGCCGACGGCGGTCAGTCGGGCGGCGGGGATGGCGCTGATGAAAGTGCTTTCTAATGAAAATGCGAAGCACAATGTTCTGGTCAACAGTTTGCACGTAGGCAAGATCCGTTCTGACCAGTGGGAGCGTCGTCATGAGGCCGACACGCGGGGCCTGACGCTGGATGAATGGTACGATGACGAAGGCAAAAGCCAGCCGATGGGCCGTTTGGGCCTGCCCGAAGAATTCGCCGCCATGGCGTGCTTCTTGGCCTCCGATGCCGGATCCTACATCACCGGCGCCGCGATCAACGTTGACGGCGGTTTGTGCAAGGTGGTTTGACTACACTTTAACATGCGCTCGTTGCGTGCGGCGCCAGATGGCGTGAAGTGTGATCGCGGCGAGCACCACGCCACCGCCGATAAATGTCAGTGGGGTGGGCTGCTCGCCGATCACCCACCACACCCAAAATGGGCCGAGCACCGCCTCGATGAGCATCAGCAACGCAACTTCCGGTGCCGGCACACTGCGAGGCCCTAACGTGATAAGGCCGAACGATATTGGCAACAGAACCAAACCCATTAGCAAGGTCAGCGCGAGTTGCGTATCACCGAGGCCGCCACTGCCGAGTAGCGGTTGCGCAAAAGGCGCGGTAACCGCTGCCACCAATAAGCCTCCTAGGGCTGTTGCCGGGATCATATTCTGCGTTTTCATGCTGCGGATAATGGTGAAGCCTGCGGCGAGCGACAGGGCCGTGACCACGGCGCACAAATCGCCGAGTCCGGTGCCCGCCTGAATGCCGCCGGAGACCACGATGGCGACGCCGACAATACCTGTAAATATCGCAGCCCACGTGGGCCCGGGAACCTTCTCGCGTAAAAAGACCACGGACATAAGCCCGGCAAATAATGGTCCGGCGGCCAAGATCACCAACACGTTGGCGACCTGCGTGTGTTCAATGGCCACGACAAAGGCGATGGAATTGATCGCGTAAATCACGGCGACAGCGAGACCGACCAACCCAAGCGCACGCATCTCCGCCATGGCATGCCGTCTGCGTATGACGATGAAGATAAAAAGCAGTGCGCAGCCCATGAGCAAGCCGCGGGAAAATGCCATCGTCCACGGATCGGTATCGATGAGCCGCATTAAAAGCGTGTCGGGCGTCAAAACCAACACGCCGAACAGTGTCAGCACAAATCCGCGTCGGTGGGCTTTGATGTCGTTGGCTTCGGCCATCTGAATGCTCTCCAGCGATGCATGTGCCAATACTGGTGCTTTAAGGGATTGGCGCTAAGCGTTGACTTATTCTTGATCTGTGAACGCAGGAAGATGATATGCGATGGCAGCTTCGACATCTTCAAGACCGTATTCGGTAAGCGGTGGCGGCGCTGCGCCGGCCAACACCGTGAGCACAGCGTGAACCGCATTTGAGAGGCTTTCGGTATGGTAGCCGCCTTCGAGGACCATTGCGATCCGGCCTTCGCAATGTGCACCGGCGATCTTTTGCATGATGTCGGTAAAAGCCGCAAAGCCGGCGTAGCTGACGTTCATGGCGAGGTCCAGACGATGCGCGTCGAATCCGGCTGACACCAGCACCAAGTCCGGTTTAAACCAATCTGCAGCGGGGACCACGATCTCATTCAATGCTCTCAGCATTATCGAATCACCGGCGCCGCCTTCCAGTGGAATATTGATTGTTGTTCCCTCACCCAAGCCGGCGCCGACCTCTTCGAGATGTCCCGAGCCCGGATAAAACGGTGATGCCCTGTGCATGTCTATGAACAACGTGTCCGGGTCAGACCAGAAAATATCCTGGGTGCCGTTGCCGTGATGCGCATCCCAATCGAGGATCATCACCTTTTTTAATCCAAGCGCGGATTGCGCGTGCGCTGCCGCGACGGCAACGTTGTTGAACAAGCAGAATCCGCGTGCGCGCACCGGCTCGGCATGATGGCCGGGCGGTCTCACAAGGGCGAAGGCGCTGTCTGCTTTCTTGGCGGCTACAGCCTCAACAGCTTTGATGGCACAGCCCGCTGCGACCTCAGCTGCTTCGACGCTACCGGCTGAGACCGCCGTGGTATCGGTGTCGAGCCAGGCATTTTGCCCACGCAGGCTATAGATATCGTCTAAGTACGAAGTCGTGTGCACGCGGGATAATTGCTCGCGGGTTGCGGCTGCACCGCGCGCAAATCGGACGCCTGGAATCGGTTTTTGATCCAGCAACTCTTTGATGGCATCCAGACGACCGGGATGTTCCGGATAGCTCCACTTCGCATCGAGGCCGCGCAGGATTTCGCGCACGCGACGTTCCAAACGACCGGGTAAGAACGGTTCTTCGATCTCCGGATTGTGGCCGAGCATCCGTTCGTCATATAGAACCAGTACGTTCTTTGCGTCCGTCATTGGTCATCCTCAGACATTTCGGTTTGTCCCGATTCCGTTAAGCGGTTCAAGACATCGGCAACAGGCGCCGCAGCGCGCACGCCGGTTGTTTTAAAGCCCAATCGCGACCATGTCGCCTCGGCTTCGATATTCGTCGTCGCATATTCCAAAATCAGATCGTTGATGCCATTTTCCGACGCAAAGGTTACCAAATCACGGACGATGGCTTTGCTGATACCGAATTGTCGGGCTTCTGGTTCGACCCATAAATCATCGATGACGGCATATGAAACACCAATGCGTTCGGGGTTCTTCCACATGTCATCGACGTGCCAAAGTGCGATATCACCCATCGCCAGCAACTTCGTTCCAGGCCCTGAATCGGCAACCAGCAGTTTACTGAAACTGTTGCTCATCAAATCATCAAGCCGCTCGGACAATTGCTGGCGGCCTTTTGCATTAAGCTTCAAGACGCTCGGGTCAACACCGGCGACGTGGGCATCCAGTTTTAGTAAAAAATCGATAAGGCTTGGTTTGTCGTTCTCGGTCGCAGCGCGAATGGTGTGCGTTTCGGTGATTGAGGCCTCCTCTGCCTAGGATATACCTAGTCAATTTTCGGCATTGGTTCAAATGGAACGCTTTAGGCTTATTGCTTTCGCACCGGGTCGATGAAAGCGGAATGACCATATAAAGCCGAGCATTCTTGTGATCTGGCCTTACAATCACCGTAGTTAGAATGCAAAGGAGCCAGATATGAAGCTGTATTACGGAAAAACATCCCCTTATGTGCGTAAAGTACTGGTCGCCGCGATCGAATGCGGCCTCGATACTCAGATCGCACGTGAAGAAATTCTGCCCTGGGAACCCGACACGACGTACGCCGAGATCAACCCGCTCGGCAAGATTCCGGCATTGGAGACCGCCAGCGGTCAGCTTTTGTATGATAGCCGAGTGATCGTTGAATATCTGGACAGCCTTCACGACGGTGCGAAGCTGATCCCTGAGGGCCCGGAGCGATTTGAAATGTTTCGCATCGCCAGCCTCGGCGATGGCATGATGGAAGCGATGATCCTTCTGTTCAGTGAATTGCAACGCCGCCCCGGCGAACTGCATTGGCCATATTGGGATGATCGTATGCGGACGAAGGTTATCCATGCCCTGGATCAGTTAGATAAGGACGCTGCCGGGTTTGATCCGGAAAAACCCGACCTTGCCCAAATCACCGCAGCGGTGGGGGTTGCATGGCTGGCATTCAGGGACGATATCCTGCAGATTGACTTTAAAATTGGGCGCCCCCGACTTGCGGCGTGGTTCGAAACTTTTTCCGCCCGCCCGTCGATGCAACAGACTCAACCCGTCGCCCATTAATCAACCTCGACATAAGGCCAAGCGATATGCCCATTGATACAAATGACCCTGCATCCGATCCTGTTGTCTTAGAAGTTTTCTCGGATTACGTCTGCCCGTGGTGCTATTTGGGCGAAGGACGGATCAAAGATATTGAGAAGCGTCTGAACGTCGAGGTTAAGCGCGTACATTTTCCGTTGCATCCCGAAACGCCGAGTGAAGGCAGGAAGCTTGAAGACCTCTTCGGCACTGGCCCAGAAGAGATTGCGGCGAAAAACACCCGCATGCACGGCCTAATGGCGGAGGACGGTCTGCCGTATGCGGACCGCACCCACACATATAATAGCCGTCTGGCCCAAGAGATCGGCGCATGGGCGGACACGCAACAGCCAACGCGCAATATCCACGATGCGTTTTTCCACGCGTATTTTGTTGATCGCCTCAACATCGGTGATCCTGACGTGATTTTGAAAATCGTCGAAGAATGTGGCCTGGATGTAGAAGAAGCCAAGCGTGTGCTGTCTGACCGCACCTTCAAAGACGTGGTCGATGCCGATTGGGCGAAATCGCATCAATACGGTGTCACCGGTGTGCCGACGTTTGTCGCCGGTGGGCGCGGCCTGGTCGGCGCGCAGCCTGCGGACGCGATTGAGCATTTGCTTGCCGAAGCGGGCGCCCATCCTCTATGACTTCGCCGTCTGTCGGATGGCGGACGCTAAGTATGTGCGTATTGATCTGAAATCCCTGAGCACTCGTGGGTTTTGATAATCACGCCCGCGCGGCTGAAATGTCGGCGCACATGTCTGTTCTCATAGGTTCGGTATCCACCGCCGTCGCCTGTGCCCTCATGTTATCTATATGGAGATGGCGATGCATTGGCTGCACGATTTAAAGCAGGATTGGGTCGGCAATGTGCGCGCTGATCTGCTGGCTGGGTTGGTTGTTGCTCTTGCCTTGATCCCAGAAGCCATCGCGTTTTCGATCATCGCCGGTGTTGATCCGAAGATCGGCCTGTACGCGTCGTTCTCCATCGCCGTGATTACTGCCATCGTCGGTGGACGCCCTGGAATGATTTCGGCGGCAACGGCGGCAACAGCCGTGGTGATGGTGACGCTGGTGCGCGATCACGGTCTGCAGTACTTGCTGGCGTGTACGATTTTGACCGGCGGTATCCAGATTGTGGCTGGCTATCTTAAGCTCGCGCGGATGATGACGTTTGTATCTCGTTCAGTCATGACGGGCTTTGTGAACGCCTTGGCGATTTTAATTTTCATGGCACAGTTGCCGGAACTTATCGATGTGCCGATGATGACCTATGCGCTGGTGGCGCTCGGGTTGGCAATCATCTATTTGGTGCCGCTGGTGTTCAAATCGATCCCGTCGCCGCTGATTTGCATTATCGTCGTGACGTCTTTGGTTTGGTTTTTTGATCTTGATCTGCGCACCGTCGGCGATATGGGCGCGCTGCCAGATACGTTGCCGATGTTCTTGCTGCCGGACATCCCTTTGAACTTTGAAACCTTGATGATCATCTTGCCGTATTCGTTGGCGGTGGCGGCAGTCGGTTTGCTTGAAAGCATGATGACCGCGCAGATCGTCGATGAATTAACCGACACAACGGGCGACAAAAATCGTGAATGCATCGGTCAAGGAACGGCGAACTTGGTCACTGGCTTTTTTGGTGGCATGGCCGGCTGCGCGATGATCGGCCAGTCGATCATCAATATTAAATCGGGCGGTCGGGGACGGCTTTCTTGCTTCTTTGCCGGCGTCGCCTTGCTGTTCATGATTTTGGTACTCGGTGACCTGGTCAGCCAGATTCCAATGGCGGCGTTGGTCGCCATTATGATCATGGTGTCGATCGGGACGTTCAACTGGACATCGATCAAGAATCTGCGTGAACACCCGCGTTCGTCATCCATCGTCATGCTGAGCACGGTGCTGTTGGTGGTTTACACCCACAACCTCGCGATCGGGGTGTTCTGCGGTGTGCTGCTGTCGGCGCTGTTCTTTGCCGCGAAGATCGCACAAATTTTTCGGGTCACCAGCACGCTGTCCGACGACGGGCGGGCACGCACCTACGTGGTCGAAGGACAAGTGTTCTTTGCCAGTGCGGAAGTTTTCGAAGCCTCCTTCGATTATCGCGAAGCGCTCGACCGCGTCGTCATCGACGTTAGCCGCGCGCATATTTGGGATATTTCGAGTGTTGCCGCCGTCGATATGGTAACTCTTAAGTTCAGGCGCGAAGGCACGCAGGTTGAAATCATCGGTATGAACGAAGCGTCCGAAACGATTGTCGATAAACTCGGGATCAGTGATAAGCCCGGGGCATTAGATAAGCTATTGGGGCATTAGGGGGAAACGTCGATGAAAATCATCGCGTTCGTTGATGGATCGAACTACTCGCAAAGTGTGTGCGACTACGCAGCATGGGCAGCGCAAGGCCTGCCGGCCGATGTGGAGTTATTTCATATTCTAGGGCGTCGTTCGCGCACCGCAGAGCCAGTGGATTTGAGCGGTAATCTGCGCTTTGGAGAACGTACCGATTTATTGGATCAGCTCTCAAAAGCAGACGAGCAATGGATGCAGCTTGCGCAAGCTCGTGGTCGTGCTGTGCTCGACGATGCAGTGGCGCGGGTCACCGAAAAGACCGATCAATCGGTGACGATGCGTCTTCGCCATGACGATTTTGTCGACAGCCTGATTGATTATGAAAAAGATGCCGAGATGGTGATCGTCGGCAAACGTGGCGAAGCATCCGGCTTTGCACGTGAGCATTTGGGCTCAAACCTTGAGCGTGCCTTGCGCAGCGCTGAAAAGCCCGTGCTGGTGGCGAGCTTCGAATACAAGCCCATCGACACCTGTCTGATTGCTTATGACGGCGGTAAAAGTATCGGCAAGTCACTCGATTTTATTTGTGCGAGTCCGTTGTTTAAGGGTGTGAAGTTTCATCTGCTGTTGGTCAGTCGCGATGACGCAGCAGCTGAAGCGAAGGTGCAGGCAGCGAAAGACCGTCTAAAAAGTGCAGGTATCGACGCTGCGGTCATTATCCGTGACGGGCACGCTGAAAATGTGATTCACGAGGTCTCGTCTGAGATAGGTGCAAACTTGCTGATCATGGGCGCATATGGCCACAGTCGGGTGCGGAATTTTATCATCGGTTCGACGACGACCGCTGTCGTTCGGGCGTGCCGCATGCCACTTTTAATGTTCCGTTGATACGGGCTACGCGCTGACGCTGCCGTCGAAGGTTTGATAGGCGGCGAGCGCAGATAAGTCCGGCGTCATGCCGAGGCCCGGAGTGTCTGAAAGCGTCACCATACCATTTGCGACCACGGGCCATCCGGGCAGCATTTTCGTGCGCAGCGGGTTCGGGTTGGCATCAATTTCGAGCATCCCGTCGCCACCCGCCGCCGCCAAAATGTGCGCCGACGCCAACAACCCTATGCCGGCACCTAAGAAGTGCGGACAATAGCGCCTGCCTGCGCGGATGGCTTGCACCGCGACGTCATAGCAGCCGCTGACGCCGCCCCATTTTGCGGCATCTGGCTGAATGACCCCGAGTGCGTTGTCGTTGATGGCAGTTTCGAAGGCGACCTCACCCAGTAGGTTCTCGCCGCCGGCCAATGGCATGTGCGCGGCCTTTGCCAATGCAGCCCAGTCCGCTTTTGCGGCATCGACACGGATCGGCTCTTCGAGCCAGGTCAGGTCGATGTCTTGGATTGTTGTCACGAAAGTTTTGGCGTCTTCCAACGTCCACGCTTGGTTGGCGTCAGCCATCAATTGCTCACCGGACAGCAATGACAGCCTGAGTGTGCGGAGTTTTTCGCTGTCGCTTATCAGATCAAACCCGACCTTCACCTTAAAAGCCTTAAAACCGGCGGTGCGGGCGTCTGCGATCATCGCCGCGCCGTCGTCTATTTGGATGCCGCTGGCGTATGCCGGTGTATGCAAAGGCGCTGTTTTGTTTAACGCGCGGCACAGTGGCAAATCGGTTTTTCTCGCCATCAAATCCCATAGCGCGATGTCGAGTCCAGCTATGGCTTGTGCGAAAGGGCCCGGTTCTGCCGTCTGCAGGACTTTAATTTCAGTCTGTTGGCTGAGTGTCCGGAACATTTCGGTCGCTGAGGTCCACGCTTGCGCAAACACCAGTTCTGCAATGTCTTCAAGGATCAGCCTTGCACGATGCTCGGCGCCGGCAGCCGGCCAATTGCAGAATGCTTCGCCAAACCCCTGGATGCCATCAGAATCGGTCAGGCGCACCAGCACGGCAGGGCGATCCCGCATGGTCCCAAACGAGGTCCGTACCGGACGCTGCAACGGGACACGATATGCCCACGTTTCAATACGCTGCAGCGTTACCACAGTTGGCGTTACTCTTCTTCAAGGGTCAGTAAGCGGTTCCGACGTTCTTTAAGACCGCTGCGAATCAGGGCGACCACCGTAATCACGGTGAACGTCCAGAACACCCATGTGATTGGGCTTCGGAACAAAATGTCACCGGACCCGCCGGACATCAGCATCGATTGGCGGAAGTTGTCTTCGAGCAGTGGCCCCAAGATAAACGCGATGAGGAATGGTGCTGCCGGCACGTTCAGTCGCAGCATGACGTAGCCAACCCAGCCCACCGCAAACATCACGCCAACATCGAAGATCGAATTGTTGACCGCATAGACGCCATACACACACAGCACCAAAATGCCTGGAAACAGTAGCGATGACGGCACATCGGCGATAAAGCGGAACAGCCGGATCGCCACCGAGCCAACTCCGAGCAAGAAGACTGAGCTTAAGATCAAACCCATAAACAGGGCATAGACGATGTCGCCGTTGGTCGCGAACAACATTGGGCCGGGCTGCAAGCCGTGTATCATGAATGCGCCGATGATGATGGCGGTGATGATGTCGCCGGGTACGCCGAGCGCCAGCAGAGGAATCAAGGTTGCACCGCAGACACCATTGTTGCCGGCCTCGGAGGCGGCAACGCCTTCGATCTCACCTTTGCCGAAATTTTCTTTGTTCTTTGAATTGCGCCGGGCTTCGGAATAGCTCAAGAACGCCGAAGGCGCCGCGCCGATACCGGGGATCGAGCCCAAGATGACGCCGATCACACTGCCCCGGAGGATTGAGGGAAGACAGCGTCGATACTCGGCAAATGTTACATGACGGTCGCCGAGTTGGCGGACTTTGGTCTCTTCGTTGCGGGGCTTTCGCGCGTATTCGATAATTTCGGGGATCGCAAAAAGACCGATTAACACTGCGATAAAGTTCAAGCCACCCATTAGGTTCGGTTCATCGAACACGAAGCGGTCGGTACCATACACCAGGTCCAAGCCGATGGTCGCCAGCAACAAGCCCATGCCCGCCGAGATCAAGCCTTTCAAAAGGTTGTCACCGGATACACCGGCAATGATCGTCAGTGAGAACAAGATCAGCGTAAAAAATTCTGGCGGGCCAAAGCTGAGCGCGAAGGATGCCAGCCAGCCGGCGAACATAATCAGTGATAAGTTGGAAATCATATCCGCTGTACATGAAGCATACAGCGCCATGCCGAGGGCTTTACCCGCTTGGCCTTTTTCCGCCATCGGATAACCGTCCAACACGGTGGCCGACGATGCTGGTGTGCCTGGGGTCTTGATCAGGATGGCCGGGATCGAGCCGCCAAATATGCCGCCCTTATAGACGCCGAGCAAAAGCAAGATGCCTTGAATTGGGCTCATCGCAAATGTAAACGGCAAGGTTAAGGCAACGGCCATGGTCGCAGACATGCCGGGGATTGCCCCCATGACCACACCGACGACAACGCCGACGAAAAGCGATATAATGCTCGACCATTGGGCGACCAAGGCAAACGCGGACGGCGCATAATCGATAAAACTCATAGTGACCTCAGTGACCTTAAGTGGGGCTCATGAACGAAGACTCAGGGTAGTCGAAAGAAATCTGGTTGTGGAATTGGCACACCGGCGAGGTGATCGAAAAATCCGTACAGCAGCAGCGGCAACACAATCGCGATAATCGCCGCTGCGACTTTACGCGGCAGGCCGATGACAACGATGAAGGCGACATAGGCGAGGACCGACGCCAAAATCATCCCGAGGTATGGCAGCAGTATGTAATAAACCGCCATTATAGCCGCGACCAACGCGATCCGCATATTGCCGCCAGGCACGTCGTCGTGCTCTTCGGGGATCTGCAGCGGTCGGGTTATAAAATAATATTGAAGCAACAAAATAGCACCGCCGAGGCCCAGAAGGCCGGCGACAATGTAGGGCCAGAAATCAGGGGAAAGAACCAGCTTGCGCACATTGCTGGGGGTAATCACCCAGGTTGGGATCAAAAACTCGATTAAAAACAGCGCAAACAGCAACATGCCGGCGCCGAGCCATATGGAATTGTGAAGCCGCAGCATTGCCGACCCCTAAATGAAAAAAAGAAATGCCCTCGTTATACCTACGAAATGGGCGACCTCAAAATGAGGTCGCCCACCGTCGTATGCTTACTTGATGCGCATATCCAAGTCGTCAACGAGCTTCCGGAACGTATTGTATTGTGCACGGATGAAATCGTTCGACTCTTTTGGATCCATCAGGCGGATCACCGAACCGCGTTTGGTCATGGCGTCCAAGAACTTCTGGTCAGATACCGCTGATGCAAGCCAACCGCGCCATTTCGCGGCGACATCCTCGGAGATACCGGCTGGTCCGCCGATGCCGGTCCAGCCGACGAGCTCTTCCAACTCAGGATGGCCGAGCGAACGGGCGGTCGGTGCATCAAAGCCCGGGACCGGGTCCTTGGTGGTCACGATCAACGGACGCAATTGCTTGTTGGCAACAAAGCTCGCGAGTGCCGACGAGTTGGTGCAGATGTAGTCGGACGTTCCGGAA
>JAFMCK010000178.1 GCA_017857825.1 Rhodospirillales bacterium | reverse complement strand
CGTCGGGACCAAAGCACCGATCCGTTCGCCGCCCAAGCGATTCTGCAAGCGATCTACCAAGCGTGCGAGATCTTCGGTTTTGGCATCGGCACCGGACAACGTATGCTGTGCGGGCTGCATCGCCTCGGTCTCGAGAGCGGCCAGGATCATCACCTCGACCCCAAAGCCCGGATCCAAGCCATCAAATTTTTCCTCGACCAAACGCCGGATATGCACACCGTCACGACTGGCCTGACCGATGCCGACGACCAATCGGCCCCAGGTGCCGTCGGCGCGATACCCGGTCAGATCCAGCAAGCGCACACCGTCACCGGCAGTTTCAAGGCGTTCTATCAATGCCGTCAGCAATCGCTCAAATGCGGCCCACAAGTCGTCGCGCAACCCGATGGGATCAGGAAACGTAATCCGCACGCGGCGACTGGGAGCCGGACGGATCGGCGAGACCGGCTCGTCACGATGGCCGAGCGCTTGATCCAAGCGCTTGAGCACATCGGCGCCGAAGCGCGCCGCCAACGGCGCGCGGGGCAGGGCATACAGATCACCGATCCGCCGAACACCCAAACGACGCATCCCTTCAGCAGCACCATAACCGACCCTGAGTGCAGCGGTCGGCAACGAAGCCAGCATTTCCCGCTGTGCGCCGGAAGGGATGGTAACAAACGTCCCGACAAAATCCTTCTCCCCCGGCATGGGGGAGAGGCTAGGTGAGGGGGGCTGCGTCTGCCCAAACCGTGCTGCTGCCCAGGCAGCCCCCGGGGTGTCAGCGACAGCCGCACGCACGTCTAAATCTTGCTCGGCGATGCGCGCGCACAGGTCTTGCATCAACGCCTGCTCGCCACCGAACAAATGCTGACAGCCGGTGATATCGAGCCAGATACCGCCGTCGTCATCCAGCGACGTCCAAGGGGTATAACGCCCACACCAATGCGCCAGTCGTTCACTGCGTTTGATTGCGTCCAGCAGCGCCGCATCATGCGACGTGGCGTTCTTCGAAGGGGCACTTTGGCTGCGCCACAACGCCGTCGTCGCCAAGCCCGGCAACCACAGCGAAACGACCCGGCGCCTTGCCGTCGTTGTCATATCTCCACTCCACCATCCACCGTCCAGGCGCACCGGCGCGGGCACGCATCAGATGCACATCAAAGCGCGGATTACCGAGCCACGTGGCATCCAGTTCCATAGGCACACTTGGCACGGCACGCACATGCCAGCGCGTCGCCACCGGTCCGGCTGCGCGCGCAGGGTCGCCCGTCCGCAGCAACACCCCCGGCACACCGCCGCGTTCGGCCGCCAACTGCAAACGTCGGAATGCCGTGTGGCTGGGCGGGCGGGCGCCATCGCCAAGGTGCCCCAAGACAGCGGCCACAGCGCCGCTACGCAGGCCTTCTTCCATCGCCCAAAAGGTCTCTTCGGTATCCTTCGGTCGCACCACCAACACGCGGTCCGGCGCAATGCCGTAACTGGCCAAGCCCGGTGCATACAAATCGCCACCGGTATGCACCGAACACCACAGCACCGGCCCCGCCGTCGTCGCAGCGGCGCGCGCCAACACACCGGCAGCAAACCCGCACGCCGCCGCTGCCTCGGTAACAGAGCCGCCCAACACCTCGTGCAGGCCATGCCGGCTTAAACCACCTCCCGGCAGCGCTGCATCAATTTCCGCCGCCCCAATCGCAAGCGGAAAACGGGTATCCTTGGTCATCGCACCGCCACGTTCCAAACGCTGAATATCAGCGCGTAAACGCTGCAAATCGTCTGCTGCGACCGTCATGGGGCAAGCCCTCCACAGGCGATAAAGGTTAACATGTTCTTACTTTGTTCTACCATAGAACAAAGGGGTGTCAATCGCGGTCACAGGCATGAAAACCATCTCTGTAGAGGGAGAGAAAGGGGCGCACGCAGCAATCGGATGACGATACGGGCAAGAGCGCGGTATACTCAGGCCATGAACGAAAACGCACTTCTGAACACCGACGAAATGGCGCGTGCCGATGCGGCTGCGATCCAGACCGGAACATCCGGCATGGCGCTGATGGAACATGCCGGACGGACGGTGGCGGATGTGGCGAGGCGAATGGCCCACAAACTCGGTGGCCATCGACCATTCGTGGTGTTGGCAGGCCCGGGCAACAACGGCGGCGACGGCTATGTGGCGGCGCGCTACTTGCGCCAGCGCGGCCACCGGGTGCGGATTGCCGTACTCGGCGATCCGTACAAGCTTAAAGGTGACGCCAAGAGCAACTTTGAACGCTGGCATCAACCGACCGAGGCGCTCGCCCCGATGGCGCTGGAAGAGCACAGCATCATCATCGACGCGTTGTTCGGCGCAGGCCTGACCCGCGACATCGACGGCACGGCGGCCAACGTCCTCGAAGCCGCCCGCGTGCTGGAACTACCCTGCATCGCCGTTGACCTGCCAAGCGGGCTAAACGGCAATACCGGCCAAATCATGGGCACAGCCCTAAAAGCCACCGAGACCGTGACGTTTTTTCGCAAAAAGCCCGGTCATTTATTATATCCCGGACGCGCGCTGTGCGGTGATATCCATGTCGTCGACATCGGCATCCCGAACACAGTGCTGGACGACATCGCTCCGGCGACGTTCGAAAACACGCCCGCACTATGGCGAAACGCCGTGTTCGGCGCATCAAATGCCACTGATCACAAATATCACCGTGGCCATGTGGTCATTGCCGGCGGGGCGCGGATGACCGGCGCGGCACGCTTGGCTGCCTTGGCGGCTCGGCGTGCAGGTGCAGGCTTGGTGACGCTTGCCGTGCCGACCGATGCCTGGCCGATCTATGCCGCAGCCGAACCCGGCAACCTTGTCGAAGCCACAGACGACCTCAGAAGCGCCCTTGCATATCCGAGGCGCTCAGCGGTCGTGATCGGCCCGGGATTCGGCGCCGGCGCCGCGACCCGGACCGCCGTACACGCCGCCCTACAAGGTGGCGCACGTAGCGTCGTCTTGGACGCCGACGCGCTTTCCAGCTTCGAAGACACCCCGCAAGCTCTATTCGATGCGATCCAGGGACCGGTGGTGATGACGCCGCACGAAGGTGAATTCAAACGCCTGTTCGACAGCAAGGGCGACAAACTGACTCGGGCGCGGGCCGCCGCAAAACTCAGCGGTGCCGTGATCGTCCTCAAAGGGGCGGACACCGTGATCGCCGCACCAGATGGGCGCGCCGCGATCAATGCCTCGGCGCCGCCTTGGCTGGCAACGGCGGGCGCCGGCGATGTTTTGGCAGGTATCATCGGTGCCTTCGTAGCGCAGGGGTGTGCACCATTCGACGCCGCCGCCGCCGGTGTCTGGTGTCATGGACAAGCCGCCCAACACATCGGTCCGGGCTTGATCGCCGAAGACCTACCAGCATCGCTATTAAATGTCTTCAAGGGTCCCTTGATCTAAAACCGTAACCGGTCCAATTTAATGGCCATGGATGGTGAACCAACAAACTTTATCGATCGCACGGTGCGCAACCTTCGTGAAGGGTGGCGCTCGATTGCCGGCAGCAAACACGACGTAAGCGCTGCCACGGCCAGACCCGACCTGCCGGACGGCGATTTGCAGAATCTGCGTTCGCAGATGAAAGCCTGCCTGGAAAATAAAGGCGGCGAGGTTTCAGCCCGTGCCGAAGCGGCAAAGCTCGGACAAGTTTATTTGGCATTGGATGAAAAAGGGCGACGGCGATTCCTGAACGTCATGGCCCGCGAATTTGACACCGATCCGGGCCGGATCGATGCCGCCATTGATGCCGTACAGTTCGCCGATGACGAAGACGACCGGCGCGATGCGGAATATCTGCTCCGCAAAGCCCTTGAAGCCCCCCGCAATCGCCTTCTGACACAGTTCAACGCGCTGCCCGACGGGGTCAAATTTTTGGTCGATATGCGCGCGGAAATCATGCGCTTTGCGAAAGAAGACCAAGCGTTGAAATCGCTCGAACGTGACCTTCGCACCATCTTGGTGTCATGGTTCGATGTCGACTTTTTGGAACTTAGACAAATTTCTTGGGAGAAGACCCCGGCGTCAATCTTAGAAAAATTGATCGCGTATGAAGCCGTGCACGCGATTGCCGGTTGGGAAGACCTCAAGAACCGTCTGGACTCCGACCGACGCTGTTTTGCATTTTTTCATCCGCGCATGCCGGACGAGCCGTTGATCTTCGTCGAAGTCGCCTTGGTGAACGGCATTGCCGACAACGTACAGGAACTTCTGGACGAAAACGCCCCGTTGCAAGATCCGCACAAAGTCGACACTGCGATCTTTTATTCGATCTCAAACGCGCAAAAAGGTTTGGTCGGCATCAGCTTCGGCAACTTCCAGATCAAACGCGTGGTCTCGGAGTTGAAGGACGAATTTGATAACCTCAAGACGTTTTCAACGCTGTCGCCGATCCCGGGTTTTAACAAATGGCTGGATCATCTCTTTGCTGCAGGCGACCCAAAAATCCTGCTGCCCTCGGAACGCAAGGCGATCAAAGAAGTTACCGGCAAGTCGACGGGGCTAAAAGGCGCAATCAAAGAACTGCTGCAAGACCCGCACTGGCATCACGATGATGCAATCAGCAACGCATTAAAGCCGCCGCTCATGCGGCTGTGCGCGCGCTATCTGCTGGAAGAAAAACGCCGCGAAGGCACTGCGCGCGATCCGGTGGCACACTTCCACCTTTCGAACAGCGCCGGGATCGAGCAGATCAACTGGCTGGGTGACACGTCCGAGAACGGTTTTCGCCAATCGGCAGGGATGATGGTCAACTACCTCTATAACCTGAACCGGATCGAGGAAAACCACGAAGCCTATAGCGCACGCGGCAAGGTGGCGGCGTCAAGCAGTACGCGGAACCTGCTGAAGGGCTAAATACTCCGTTCGGCAACGTTTAAAGGCCAAATAACGGCCTGATTGACAGGCATCGCGAAATAAGTAGAGTGTCGCACCGCTTCGAGCCGAGGCCGGTCGGGCACCATTTTGCGTGGCCAATCAGCCGGTGAGCTTATAGCGGGATGGATAAGCGGGCGTGGTGGAATTGGTAGACACGCAGGTTTTAGGTACCTGTGACGTAAGTCGTGTGGGTTCAAGTCCCTCCGCCCGCACCATCCCCGGCAAACGGCCTAAAAGCGACCCAAGATAGACGACGAAGCGCCGAATTGAACCATTTTTACGTATCCACTTGATTGAGTGTCTGGAATTCTGATGCAGGTTACCGAAGTTAAATCCGAAGGTCTGAGCCGCGAATACAAAATCGCGCTGCCCGCCAAAGAAATCGAAGAAAAGGTCTCGCTGAAACTGCAAGAGATCGCGAGAACCGCAAGCCTGCCGGGCTTCCGTCCCGGCAAAGTGCCGGTCTCGTTGCTGCGCAAGCGCTATGGCCCCTCGGTGATGGGCGAGGTTCTGGAAAGCGCCGTGTCGACGTCTGCCGAACAGGCGATGACCGAAAAGGGCATTCGGCCCGCCGGTCAGCCGGAGTTCGAAGTGACCTCGTTCGAAGACGGCAAAGATCTGGAATACACCATCAAGCTCGACATCCTTCCCGAAGTTACGGTGCCGGATCTGAGCAAGATCAAAGTTGAGCGCATGGTCCCGAAAATCGATAAAAAAGACATCGACGAGACCCTGCAGCGCATTGCCGACGCCAACAAAACCTCTGAGCCGATCACCACCAAGCGTAAAACCAAAGCTGGCGACATCGTCTCTATCGACTTCGTCGGCAAAATCGGTGGTGAACCGTTTGCCGGTGGTGCCGCTGAGGGTTATGAACTCGAGCTCGGCTCCAACAGCTTCATCCCAGGTTTCGAAGACCAATTGACCGGCGTGAACGTCGGCGACGACATCGAAGTGAAGGTCAACTTCCCGGACGAGTACGGCGCCGAAGAACTGGCCGGCAAAGAGGCTGTGTTCGAAGTCAAACTGCACGAAATTCGTGAAGGCAAGCCGTCGCCGATCGACGACGACCTGGCAAAAAAGGCCGGTGCCGAGAATCTCGAAAAACTGCGCGAAATGATCACCGAAGAACAAGGCCGCGAATTCAAGCAATACGGCCGGATGATTGTGAAACGCCAACTTTTGGACCAGTTGGCCGACATGGTCGACTTCGAGGTGCCGCCGAAACTGGCCGAACAGGAATACAATTCAATCATTCACCAGTGGCAGCATGAACAACACGGTTCTGATGCTCAGAATGCCGACGAAAAAGCCCACGCAGAAGCGCACGAGTTTGAGCCCGATGCCGATCAGGTTGAAGAGTTCAAAGGCATTGCCGCCCGTCGTGTGCGCCTTGGCTTACTGCTGTCGGAAATCGGTCGCAACAATAGCATCCAGATCGCGCAAGAAGATCTGAACCGCGCGATGATGGAAGAAGCCCGCAAATATCCGGGTCAAGAGCAGCAGGTCCTTGAGTACTTCAAGAATAACCCGCAGGCACTTGAGCAAATCTCAGCCCCTGTGTTCGAAGACAAAATCATCGATTTCGTCCTCGAAATGGCCAAGGTGACCGACAAACCCGCCACCATGGAAGAACTGGTTGCCGCCCTGCAGGCCGACAACGAAGCCCAGCAGGACGCCACCAGCAAGCCGGCGAAAAAGAAAGCCGCACCG
>JAFMCK010000177.1 GCA_017857825.1 Rhodospirillales bacterium | reverse complement strand
GGCCGTGCTTTGCCCGCGCGTGTATCGCCGCGACGGCTGCCGAGTTAAATAAACAAAAGCCCATCGCTTTGGAGGATTCCGCATGGTGGCCGGGTGGACGCACGGCGCAGAATGCGTTTTTGGCTTCACCATTGATGACCGCATCGACTGCGGCGACGGCGGCGCCAGACGCACGTTTTGCCGCTTCCCCGCTGCCTTCCGACATCACCGTGTCCGGATCCAGGCGTACGTGTCCATGAATCGGCACCTTGTCCATGATCATATCGACGTAGCCCGCATCATGTGCGCGTTTGACGTCTGCCAAGTCGACAATCGGGGCTTCTACGCGGCATAGATGCTGAAACGCCTCGGCTTCAAGTCCACCCATCACGGCGCGCAGCCTGTCCGGGCGCTCCGGATGATAAGCGCCTGGATCGTGTTCGATACAGGCGGGGTGCGAATAAAGCAGCGTCGTCATAAAAACTCCAATACATTGGATGCGGCGTCAGCCCCCACCTTTGGTGAGGATGCGCAAATACGCAATCAGATCATTCAATTCGTTGGCATCGGTGAGCCGTTGCACCGGCATCTTGGTGCCCGGCAGCATTTTATCGGGGCCTTCATCAAACAAACGAAACAAGGTCGTCTCATCCCAGGCAAAATTAACCCCGATCAAAGCCTCGGAATAATGATAGTCATGAACCCCACCGGCCTGTCGACCGAATAACCCGGCAAAGTGCGGGCCCGAGCGCGCCGGACCATCGGCGGTGAGCGCATGGCACTTGGCGCATTTGGTGTAATGCTTGGCGCCCGGATGATCGCTTTGCAGCCAAGGCTTCGGCGTATTGTCAGCGAGCGCCGTAAGGCCGATCCGATCCCCCGTCGCGACGTGCCAAACCCGCGCTTGCTCATCCGAACTGGCTGAAACTGCAAACCGCCCGTCGGGTGTATACGCCGCCGACCATGCAATGCGTTCATGCGCGGGAATTTCATGGATCGGCGTACCGCGCGACAAATCCCATTCGACGACATAGCCATCTTTGCCCGCCGTCAATGCCCGCGCGCCGTCTGGGGAATAACGCACATCGTAGACTTGGGTGTCGCGAATGTCGATGCTGCGGCGTTCGCGTTCCGATGTCATGTCCCAAATCTTCAACGTTTTGTCGATGCTTGCCGACATCAAGTGCACACCGTCCGGAGACAGCCTGATCGCCGTGATCCCCATCTTGTGGCCTTCGAGTTTGCCGCTGGGCGCGCCGGTTTCGACATCCCAAATCTGGATCGTCGGATGATGCCCACCACTGACAAGCTTGGTATCGTTCGCGGCGAACACAACAGCGTTCGCAGGTGCCTGCGTTGTGATTTCCTGCAATAACGTACCGCTGGCGACATCCCATATCCGAATGGTTTTGTCCCAGGCACCGGTGGCCAATCGCGCTCCATCCGTGGAAAAGGCCGCCGCCATCACTTTGTGGGTGTGGCCCAGCAGGCGATGCAGCGGTTTATAGGTCTGCATATCCCAAATGATTGCGGTATGGTCGTCGCTGGTGGTGACGGCGCGCTGGCCGTCAGGGCTGAATACCGCGCCCGTCACGGGGCCCTCGTGCCGATTCAGAACAGCAAGTTCTGTTTGGTCGCCGAAACGCCAAACCCTCGCCGTATAATCAAAGCTTGCCGTGATCACCTTGGTGCCGTCCGACGACACATCGACACTGCGCACCATGCCACCATGGCCAATGAAATCTGCCTCAGCCGATTGGCTGACGACAAACCCAAACATGATAACGAGCGCAACCGCAAAGATTTTCATGATTGCTATTTTGGCGTGCCGTGGAATTTTTTCAATGCTGCTGATCAGCCGAGACGAAATACGCGCGCGTTTCGTCTCAGCCCGAAACCACAACCTGATTGCGACCCGCACTCTTGGCAGCAAAAAGGTTTTCATCGGCAACCTTTAGGGCGGTTTCCAGATCAATCTCTTTTTGGATCGCAACACCGATACTTGCCGTCACGGATACCATCCCATCGGGTGTGTCGATTTCGAGGGTCGCCAAGGTTTCGCGCAGCTCATTAAAATAATCGACGACCTTATCCTGGTCCTTCACCTCTAACATGATGGCAAATTCTTCGCCGCCAAAACGCGCTGCAACGTCGCCGCCGCGTTTCGCATGTCTCGCAATAAGTTCGGCGACCGCCTTCAACACATCGTCGCCTGATTCATGACCATAGGTCTCGTTAACGGCCTTGAAGTCATCAACGTCAAGGATCGCCACTGCAACGGCCAAGCCGCTCCGCTGCGTGTTGCGCGCGATACGTTCACCGATCTCAAAGAACGAGCGACGGCTTAAAAGTCCGGTCAAAAAATCGCGTGACGGCGCGCTGATCCGGGCAGACACACCTTCCAGAAAATCTAAATTGAGCGCGACCCGGACGTAGAACTCCTCGGGCGAGTAAGGCTTCGTGATAACATCATTGGCGCCATGTTTCAGAAACTTTGCCGAGAGCGCTGCGTCACCGTGCTCAGACATTCCAATCACGATTAACCGATCTTGGTCATATTCGCTGCGAATGGCGGTCACCAGATCAAAGCCATCCATCGTCGGCAAATCGTGATCCGTAATCACGATGCGAATACCCGAATTTTCAGATAACTTCTCCAAGGCTTCGGCGCCATTTTGGGCCTCAATCACTTTTATCCGATACCGTCTCAAAAGGTTGCTGCACTGACGGCGGGCAAGATCAGCATTGCCGACCACCAAAGCGGTCACCGTTCGGTTTCGCAAAATGCGCCGGGTCAAGCTGATCAGATGGCGCAAGCTGGACGGATGATCTTTAAGCACAAAATCCAACGCGCCCCTTTCTAAAAACCGGGTCCGCACCGATTCATCAAAAGTGGCTGTCAGCAATACCGAGGGAATGCCAAGCGCGAGCGTCTTCGAGACCGCTTCACCATCCGGCGCATCGGATAAATTCAAGCCAACGAACGCCAAGAAAAAAGGCGCGCCGTCGGCATCCATTGCCGCTTCGGCGTCGGCCATGGAATTTACAGCGACGATCTCGATACCGGATTCTGTCTCGAACGCGCCTAGGATCAAATTAGTGAAGAACGTCGAGTCGTCGACAACCAGTAACCGTTCCATCACTTTCTCCGCATTTCTTAGATTTCTGACTCAAATGCTACGACATTACCGGCTCAAACGCTCAGGAAAACCCGCGACATCGCAGTTATTGAAGATTTTGCGCCAACGATTGATGCGCCTGCATGAAACGGCGCGCGACGACAGTGGCGCGTGCGTCAATTTCGTCAGCATCGGGAGCGGCGCGCAAATTCAGCAGCCGCTCCAGATACAAATCATCGCGCAGCATGGCAAAAAACAGATCTGCCGCACGACGCGGGTCATCAATGATGATATCCCCCTTCTCAGCGGCGCCAGCCAAAAACCCGGCTAACCGAGATGCGGCCGCGTTAGGGCCGGATCGGTAAAACGCTTCAGCCAACTCCGGAAAACGATCAGCCTCTGAAAGAATAATACGATACAGGCCGATGCTTTCGTTCGTCATGATGACGGCCAAAAACTTCGCCGCGGTCTCGCGCAGCACGCCTTCGAGGCTCTCACCCGGCATCGCAAACCCAGCGCCTTCCCCCATCAAGGCGGCGCATTTGCCTTTGACGATAGCCTCGAACAACGAATCTTTGGCGCCGAAATGGCTGTACACAGTCTGCTTTGAGACCCCAGCCGCCGCCGCAATCTGGTCCATGCTGGCGTTGCCATAGCCCGATGTCAGGAAAACTTGTGCTGCGGCGCGCAAAATAGCATCCCGTTTCGCCGCGGAATGCGCTGACAGGTTCACATCATCACTTTGTTGGACATTCGTCGAATTCATGGGGCCTCGGTGACATCTAAGTCGACCCAAAATGCGCGGAATACTCCGCAAAACCAGTTGTATACGGTGACAAAACTAATTAAACAAAACTGGACCGTCCAGTCCATTTATCACAATGGCGTGAAGGTGACGGTCACTAATGAACTTTTTTCGATTTCATGCGTACATTGTATGAGGCTGCGTATGAGCCTGCCGGCGATACATAACATTCCGATGCCTGCGGAAACTGAAGTGTCACATGATGATAGTGAGCCCCACGATGCCCCGTAAAATGACAAACCTGCGACTTAGCCATTTTATCTTAGGGCTTCCAACTTTGTTATTTGCAACTTGGCTTGCGACCCCGGCGCTGGCACAAGAAAAGCCTGCAGGTGGCCCGCCACCGGCAACCCAAGTCGGCATGGACATGGTGCGGATCGAACCTTTACGTCAGACCGTGCCGGTGATCGGGCGTTTCGTGGCACGCCAAGCGGGAGTCGTAGCATCCCGCGTCGCAGGGCCGATTTCAAAATTTGATGTGGAGGTCGGCGAGACCGTTTCCAAAGGCCAACCGCTGGCCGAACTCGTCACTGACAATTTTACGTGGGAGCGCAATCGCCGCGCCGCTGACGTCGCATCCGCGCAAGCGGACATCGCAACAGCCGAAGCAAGCCTCAAACTGCTGCAACAAGAACTCAATCGATTGGATCGCTTGCGCACGTCGCCCGCGTTCTCCGAAGCCCGTTATGACGACAAAGCACAAGAAACCGTGCGGGCGAAAAGCCAACGTGCGGAAGCCCAAGCACAGCTGAAATCCGCCGAGGCCGAACTGCAGTTGGCCGAGATCGCGCTGCGCGACACGGTCGTGCTCGCCCCCTATGACGGCACCATTACGCAGCGGCATTCCGAAGCCGGCGCCTATGTGCAGGTCGGCGCGCCACTGGTTACGATGCTGGACCACAACAATCTTGAAATCGAAGCCGACGTGCCGGCGAACCGCGTGCCGGGTCTGGAGCCGGGCCTTGTACTCGACGCGACCATTACCGACGGCAGCCCGCTGCGGGCGATCGTGCGCGCGGTAATACCCGACGAAAACCCCCGCACCCGGACGCGACGTGCGCGCTTTGTCGCTGAGTTCCCGGGCAAAAACAAATCCACCGCCGCCAACCAATCGGTCACGGTGCTGATCCCGGCCGGCGAAATCCGCGATGTCCTGACGGTCCATAAAGATGCCGTGATGAACCGCAGCGGCCAGATGGTGGTCTTGAATGACGGCGGTAAGGCAACGTTCCGACAGGTCAAGTTGGGCGAAGCCGTCGGTGTCCGCTTTGTGGTCTTAGATGGCCTCAAAGAGGGTGATCAAGTCGTGGTCCGCGGGAATGAACGTTTGCGCCCTGGCCAAGCCATCGCACCCAGCGCCCCTGAAAACCAACCTGAGGTCAAAAAGGACAGCGCATCATGAACGGCCTGATCAAAATATCGATTGAGCGACCGATCGCCGTTCTGGCCGCGGTCTTAATGGTCGTCATGTTCGGTGCAGTTGCACTGAGCAAAATTCCGATCCAGCTGACCCCTGATGTCCGAAAGCCCGTGATTGCGCTTGAAACCATCTGGCCCGGCGCCGCCCCCGCCGAGATCGAGCGCGAAATCACCAACAAGCAGGAAGAGGTCCTGAAAGGCCTCGAAGGGCTTGAAGAGATTTCGTCGGAAAGTCAGGACGGGCGGTCCCGCATCACTTTGGAATTCGGTGTCGGCCAAGATATGGGCCGCGCGCTTTTGCTGACCGCCAACCGGCTTGACCGTGTCAGCGGCTATCCCGAAGAAGCGGACGAGCCATCGATGCGGACGGCAAGCTCCGAAGACAATCCGATTGCCTGGATCGTGGTGCGACGCACCGGCGACAACAAACGCCCGATGCATGAATTCGGCGACTTCGTCGAAGACGTCATTCAAGACCGTTTGGAGCGTGTCACCGGGGTCGCCCGGGTCAACGTCTATGGCGCGTCGCAGCGACAAATGGTGGTGCGCGTCGATCCAGACGCCATGGCCCGCTATCGCTTGACGGTGACGGATGTTGTCGACCGCATGCGCGCCGCCAACTCGTCGGTTTCCGCCGGCGATGTCGACGAAGGCAAACGCCGTTATGTGGTCCGCACCGAAGGCGATTTTTCCAATGTGGACGACGTCAAAAATGTCGTCGTACGCTCGCAGACCGATGATGCCACCGGCGGCCAAGCGCGCGTCACCATCGGTGATATCGCCGACGTCGAATTCGGCTTCTCTGATCCGTCGGCACGTATTCGCATGAACGGACAAGCGGCGATTGCCATCAACACCATCCGCGAAACCGGCGCCAACGTGATCGAAACCATGGACGGGATACGCGACGCGATCCGCGAGTTAAACGAAAACCGCCTGCCCGCCGAACAGTTGAAAATGACGCAGGTCTATGACGAGACCGTGTACATCGACTCGTCGATCAGTTTGGTGCAGCAAAACATCATCGTCGGCGGCATCTTAGCGGCCCTCGTGCTGTTGATTTTTCTACGCTCTGGTGGCGCCACACTGATCGTCTCGATGGCGATCCCGGTGTCGGTGATTGGCGCATTCGTGGCGATGGCCTTTATGGGCCGATCTCTCAACGTGATTTCGCTGGCCGGTATTGCGTTCGCCGTCGGCATGGTTGTCGATGCGGCGATTGTCGTGCTCGAGAACATTTTCCGACTGCGCGAAAAAGGCTACAGCCGTGCCGAAG
>JAFMCK010000176.1 GCA_017857825.1 Rhodospirillales bacterium | reverse complement strand
CGGGTCAGTGCACTGGAGCCGATGCTGGGCACGCGCCTCAAAATGCTGGTGGGTAAACCTGGCCTGGACGGTCATTCCAACGGTGCTGAGCAGATCGCTGTGCGCGCTCGGGACGCCGGCGTCGAAGTGATCTACGAAGGAATCCGGCTTACCCCCGCCGAGCTCGTATCTGCGGCGCTGCAAGAAGGTGTGCACGTGGTGGGCTTGTCGATCTTGTCGGGCTCGCACGTCACCTTGGTTGCCGACGTTGTCAAAGGCCTCAGGGCGGCCGGTCTAGAAGACGTGCCGGTGATCGTCGGCGGTATTATTCCGCCAGAAGACGCTGCCGTGTTGTTGGCCAAGGGGGTCGCAGCCGTTTACACGCCAAAGGATTTTGATCTGACACAAATCCTGGATGGTATCGTTGGAATCGTTGAAAAGGCGTATGCACGCGCCGCGTGACACGTTGGATCGATCAGTCGGCCTTGCGTTGTGGGGCTAGGACTTTTACGGGTCCGTCCTTGATATTGAGTGCTTCAGGGTTCTCGATTTTTGGTTTCATTGTATTGGTCAAAAACCGCACAACGTATTGGTCAAAAACCGCACAACGCCGTCTTGCATATGCCTAAGAACCGGTGACCAGGTAACGAACAAGCCGCCGTTGATCTCGTAGCTCATGATGTCGTCGTCGTCGACGGCCGCATCGATGGCGGCTGCTAAATTGTCGCTACGACCGACGTATACCCACCCTGGTTTGACGCCGGAATGCCAAATCACATAAACACCCGTGGCGCCCTTTAGGCCTTCGGCGGTGGTGTCCAAAAGCGTAAGACGATGGAATTTGCCACGCTTGTTGCGCACCCACTCAGGATCAAGGGGTGGGCCATCATATTTGGCCTTGGGTTTATTCGATTTTTTCTTGAAAAATCCGAGCACGGCAGTGAGATCCAAAGTTTCACATCGGTTTAGCATAGATACCCATGCCTTGCCACATTGTTAACGGAGGGGCTTCAGACGTGTGAGTATGCGATGCCCCGGTGCTTGTCGCCACGGTCCAGTAGGGTAAAGTATCTCGAACATTGTGACCTTATGGGGTTGGGAGGCCCTTCCATGCATATTGAGCGCATCGACCATTTTGTGCTGACCGTGCGCGATATCGACGCGACCTGTGATTTTTATGCGATTGCGCTGGGTATGGAGCGGGTCGATTTTGGGGCGGGACGGACGGCGCTGAAATTCGGCCAGCAAAAAATCAATCTGCACCGTGCTGGGCATGAGTTAGAGCCCAAATCCGCCAAGCCGACTCCTGGCAGCGGCGATTTCTGTTTGATCACCAAAACGCCGATCGATGATGTGGTTGCGCACCTGAAATCTGCCGGCATTGTGATCGAGTATCTGCCGAGCCCCCGTACCGGGGCGATCGGGCCTATCACATCGGTCTATTTCCGTGACCCTGACGACAATTTAATTGAGGTTTCGACATATGACGAATGAGCAAGACGCAACGGCGTCTGACGGCCCGTTGACTGGGCTTCGAATTATAGAACTCGGTCACTTTATCGCGGCACCTTTCTGCACGCGGGTGCTCGCAGACCTTGGTGCCGATGTGATCAAGGTCGAGCCGCCAGTGCGAGGCGATCCGGTGCGCACCTGGGGCACGATCCCAGAGGGCGAGACGGTGTCGGTTTGGTGGTCCGTGCACGGGCGCAACAAACGCTCGGTGACGGTTGATCTGAAAAAACCCGAGGGCATCGCGTTGGTGAAACGGATGATCGCGGATGCGGATGCAGTGGTTGAAAATTTCAAGCCGGGGCAACTGGCGAAGTGGGGACTCGGGCCTGATGAAATTCAGGCTGCCAATCCCGAAGCCGTGCTGGTGCAGATTTCCGGCTACGGGCAGACCGGGCCATATCATAAGCGCGCCGCGTTCGGGATTATCGGTGAAGCGGTCGGCGGTATTCGGCATCTGACCGGCTATCCGCCCGAGGTTTCCGACCTGCCGCCTGTACGCACGGGTGTTTCGTTCGGTGACAGCGTGGCTGGTTTGTATGGTGCCATCGGTTTATTGGCAGCGATGTTTGAGAAACAGGCAGGCCGAGGTAAGCCTGGGCGCCGCGTAGATGTGGCGTTGACCGAGAGCGTGCTCAGTCTGCTGGAGGGCTGCCTGCCGGAATACGGCTACTTCGGCGCAGTGCGCCAGCCCCAAGGTTCAACCATTAAAACCACAGCGCCTTCCAACGCATACCCGTCCAGCGACGGGCGTTGGTTCTTGATCGGCGGCAATTCGGATGCGTTGTTTGCGCGTTTATGCGGCGTCATGAATCGTCCCGATATGCTCGAAGACCCGCGGTTTATCGGCAATGTGGCGCGGGTCAAAAACATTGAGGCTTTGGATGCGGAAATCGCGGCGTGGACGTCGACGTTGACGCTCGAAGACCTGGAAAAAGCCGTCGCCGAAGCTGATATCCCGTCCAGTCGCATTTATGATACCGCCGACATCGCGGCTGACCCACAATACTTGGAACGCGGCATGGTGCACAAAGTTAACGACCCGCGTCTGGGCGAAGTGTTGCATCCGGGCGTGGTCCCGCGCTTCGAAGGTGCCGATTCAAATGTGTCCGAAGGCGGGGTCCGCTGGGCCGGACCTGCGGTCGGGGCGCATACGGATGATGTGCTGGGGAAAGATTTAGGTTTGAGCGCTGATGAGATTGCACATTTAAAAAAGGAGGGCGTGATATGAGCACCCCAACTATGGAAGCGGTCGAGATTTGTGATGTGGCACCCCGCGACGGGTTCCAAGTCGTATCAACTTGGATTCCGACTGAGACCAAAATCGCGGTCGTTGAAGGCCTGGCCGACGCCGGTTTTAAGCGGATTGAGACCGGGGCGTTCGTCTCTCCTAAGCACGTACCGCAAATGGCGGACACCGCTGAAGTGCACGCCACCGCGAATGTTGCCGATGACGTACGCTTGTCGACATTGATCCCGAATTTGCGCGGTGCGGAAAACGCTTTGGCAGCGGGGATCAGCGATCTTGTGTATGTGTTTTCCGCGTCGGAAAGCCATAATAAATCTAACGTGCGGCGGCCTGTCGCCGCGTCGATTGAGGAACTGGGCGAGGTGATTCGCATCGGGCGTGATCACGACGACTTTAAACTCCGGGTCAACATTGCGACCGTGTTCGACTGTCCGTTCGAAGGCCGCGTCGATGAAGATACGGTCTATGCCGCCATCGAAAAGGTCTTGGCTTACGGCACGTCGATTGAGCTTGGTCTTTGCGATACCACGGGCCGCGCATTACCGGACCATGTGCGCGATGTGTGTGCAGGTGCCATGAAGCGTTTCGGTCGTGATGGCATTAATTGGTTGTATCACGGGCATGATACGTTCGGGCTTGGTGTTGCGAATGCGCTCTATGCCTATGAAGCCGGTATCCGCCTGTTCGATGCGGCAGCGGCCGGGTTGGGCGGTTGTCCGTTTGCACCCGGGGCGACCGGCAATACGGCCAGTGAAGACCTTGTGTTCACATTTGAAAATATGGGCATTGATACCGGGATCAATTTGGCCAAATTGTTGAGCGTCGCTGAAACAATCGCCGAACTGCCGGATACGCAAACCGGGGGTCATATCCGTATTGTGCCCCGCGAGCGCGTGTTGAGCGCAGCCTAAGGCGCGGTGCATGTTGACTTTCATGACGTAGTGCCCAAATGCAATCGGGTTCAGGTCAGTGAAGGTCTCAGGAATGGCTCGTCTTCAAACATCGAAGGTCTTTCTGCGCTTCATCGCTGTTGTCGGCATCTTGAGTGTGGTGTCGGCATGTTCCAGTTTGAAGATCGCATATAGCTTCGCCGACGATGCGTTGGAAAGCCGCGCTGAGCAATACCTGGACCTGGACAGTGCTGGCGAAGCCAAGGTCGAAGCTGAAATCGCGCGCTTGCTGAACTGGCACCGCACCGCAATTTTGCCGCGCTACGCTGCATTTTTGAATCGTGT
Organism: Rhodospirillales bacterium; assembly: GCA_017857825.1. Lineage (GTDB taxonomy): Bacteria > Pseudomonadota > Alphaproteobacteria > Rhodospirillales > Casp-alpha2 > UBA4479. Next base: position 2,694 of record JAFMCK010000176.1, on the reverse strand, counting down.
CGCCGACGTGAATGATTCCGGCCCTTGGCAGCGCCGCGAAATCGCGCAGGCTTTCCAGGGCTTCAAAGCGTTGATCGATGAAACCGCATTGGGTGCTGCACCGTTTATCGCGAATGTTTTAAAGGACCACACCACGCCGGCACGCGTCGATTATTTGCGGGCACAAATGGCCGTTGACATTCGCGATGAGCTGGCGGAACAAGAGGCGTCTTTCGAAGATCGTTTGAGCGAACAAGTCGACCGTCGAGTCAGAAATTTTGAACGCTTTGTCGGTCCGTTGCGGGTTGATCAGATTGAGATCGTTCGGCGTCACACAGCCCCCAACTTGACGGATCGAAACGTTTGGCTGCGTCACCTTGAGCGCCGTCATCACGCGCTCGCCGATTATCTGCAGTCCGATCCTGACACAATCGCCCTGACAACGTTTGTGCACACGTGGACAACGCGTGGTTATGAAATTGTTGATCCCGACTACGCGAAAATATCTGAAACGCGCTGGGCAAAACTCGAAGAACTCTACGATGATATGTTGGCGTCGCTGGACGCCGACCAGCGCCTGGCATTTTCCGCGACCCTCCGCGGTTATGCGGCCGATCTGATGGATATCGCGGCGAGCAGCTGATCGTGGTTGTTTGCTTGTGTGGGCACCTTAAAGTGTGTCCGCAATTCGCATCACACGGTTTTCGGGGGCAAGCTTGGACACATTCATCAACTTTTTCATTGCCGACACTGGGCTAGAGCTTTGGAGCGCGCTTTTAATGTGCGCGGTGTCATTCATTGGAAGCTTCATCGCAGCTTCGCTCGGGCTCGGTGGTGGCTTGCTGGTGATGGCAACGATGGCGTCTTTGCTGCCGCCGACGGTGTTGATCCCGTTGCACGGCATTGTGCAGTTGGGTTCGAACGCGGGGCGTGCGTTTATCATGCGTTCAGAAATTCTCACCCATGTGGTGCCGGCATTTATGCTGGGCACGATCATCGGCGCCTTGATCGGCGGACGCGTGGTGGTGTCGCTGCCCACCCAAGTGCTGCAAATCGTGCTTGGTGGCTTTGTGTTGTACGCGACATGGGGCCCGAAATTGCGCGCGTCTGAGCCGGGTAAAAAGACATTTTTCGGGGTTGGATTGGTCGGGGCGTTTGTGACCATGTTCGTGGGCGCGACCGGCCCATTGGTGGCGCCATTCGCCGCCGCCGCATCGGACAAGCGTCAAGCCGTCGTCGCCACCCATGCCACCCTGATGACGATACAGCATGGCTTTAAGATTATCGCATTCGGATTCTTGGGATTTGCGTTTGGCCCGTATATTCCGTTGTTGGTCGGCTTGTTGGTTTGCGGCTTTATCGGCACCTATGCCGGCAAGCACATGTTGAACTTTATGCCCGAACATATTTTTCGGATCGGGTTGAAGACGGTGATTACAGTGTTGGCACTGCGGCTACTGTATTCGGGTGTTTTCGGTTGATACAATCGTTGGCGGGGTCGGGCGATTTTTCGCCATGAGCTGCCGTCCTGCGTCGGTGATTGTAGAAAAACCTCAGCGTTTATTTTTTTAATGGGCGCGTTGCTTTTTTGAGCCAATCGGCGGACTGCTTGTCCACGTCTTTACTAAGCGATTTGTAGACCCACGCATGGTAGTCGTTGACCCAGGTTACTTCGTCCGCGTCCAAAAGCTTTGGCTCAATCAAAGCGAGGTCGAACGGCGCGCAAGTCAGCGTTTCAAACCCGAGCATTTCGCGTTCCCAGGTCTTCGGCTTTTTGATGGGCTTTACCATCACCAAATTTTCGATGCGGATGCCGAAGCCTTTTGGTTTGTAATATCCGGGCTCATTCGAGACCACCATGCCCGGTTGCAACGCGACGTTTGATGGGTGTTTCGAAATCCGTTGCGGTCCTTCGTGGACGTTCAGGTAACTGCCGACGCCATGTCCTGTGCCGTGATCATAGTCCAAACCCACATCCCATAGTGGTTTGCGCGCCAGTGCGTCTAGTTGAGCGCCACTGGTGCCATGCGGAAACACTGCACGTGCGAGCGCAATATGACCTTTGAGGACGCGGGTGAAGCGATCACGCATTTCGGCATTGGGCTTGCCAATAGCAACCGTGCGCGTGACATCTGTTGTGCCGTCCATGTATTGGCCGCCGCTGTCGACCAATAAAAGCGAACCCTTTTTCAGCTTTGCTGCGCCGCGCTTGTTGGCACGGTAATGCACAATGGCACCGTTGGCGCCGAAGCCGGCAATCGTTGGGAAGCTCGGGCCGCGATGGTGGTCTAATGCGGTACGCAACTGATCGATCTTCTCGCCGACGTCCCATTCGGTGATTTTGCCTTTTGGTGCTTCACGCTCCAGCCAGCTGAGAAATGTAACCAAGGCGATGCCGTCTCTGAGGTGCACCCGGCGCATGCCATCGCGCTCGGTGGCATTTTTGCAGGCCTTCGCAAGCGCTGTGACATCCGGCGTATCGATGACGTCGGCACCGGCAGATTGCAGGGTCATTGGGATTTTTGCGGCGGCTTGTGACAGATCAACGCCGACTTTCAGCCCGCGACCGCCAAGATGCGTCAGTTCGTCGGTAAGTGCTTCTTGCTCCAGTACGACGACCTCTGGCCCTAGGTGCTGTTCCAAGCCCGGGCTCATTTTTCGCGGGTTGGTAAAGAATTCAACACCGCCCGAGGCATGTAGCACGACAAAACCTAG
>JAFMCK010000175.1 GCA_017857825.1 Rhodospirillales bacterium | reverse complement strand
GGCCGCTTTTAAAACCCGTGGCCGCGATGAATGGCTCGTCGATCTTCATGCCGAGGGCCTGCCCGCTGGGGCACTGCGGTCCGTGGATCAGGTGATGGAAGCGCCGGAACTGGCCGAGCGGGAAATGGTGGTCGAGGTGGATCATTCGACCATCGGGCCAATACGCATCGTCGGCTCGCCGATCAAGCTGTCGAAATCACCGACGTCCATCCGCATGGCCCCGCGTCCCCTCGGCGCTGACAATGATGATGCGGACTGGCGCTAGGGTCAGGCTCGGCCCGTTCAAGTGCCTCGCCGAATTCACTAACTGATCTGTCAAACTTGATGTATAATCCGCCCATGGTTCAGATTGGAAATAATCAGGGATACTCGGGCTATCGCTCAATGGCAGATTTGCTGGCGAAGCGAACGTCTGCGCCGCGGGCAACGACTGAGTTGCCGCAAAAGCCCTATGAACCTAAAGGCCGTGAGATCAATGACACGGTAGAGGTTTCCGGTGCCGGCAAGATCGTTAACTTGGCGCGCGGCAACGACTTGGCCCGGGAAATTCGGGCTGAGAAAGATCCCGCCAAGGTCCGCGAGATGATTGCTGCCGGCACCAGCGATATCAAGCGCATCGGCAACTTGTTCGGCGAGACCTTCAAAACCATGTTCAGCTTATTCCGGCGTTCGCCTTAAACGCTAAAGCCCGTACTTTGCGCGTAATTCATGCCGGCGGTCGTGCCGGCTTTCGTATTTGCGTCGCACGCGTCGTTCAATCGTATTGATTTCGTTTGCGCTGCGGGTTCGGGGCTCGGTGACGTCGTTCTCGGATGGGACCTTATACAAGGTGGGAAGCTCGGGCGTGTCGGTCTTGCGTGCGCGTCGACCCAAAATGATGCTGAGGGCACGCAGATCATCGGCATCATATACAGGCGGCGGCGCGACGTCGGCGGTGTAGCGCGCTACGTAATCTTCGATTATCGCTTCGGGCACCGGCGGGGCCTTCGGGGGCCAATCGTCAATTGCCGGGCCGGTACAGGCACTCACAAGAAGAACGCTAAACAACAAACTGAATCGTAAATTGCATTGATCTGCTAAATTCATATTCATTACTTAAGGATCATTTGCGTGCAGCGAAACAGCGCAATCGTTTTGCCGGTTTCCTCGTGTACGACTTCGGCATCCCAGACGTGGGTTGATCCACCTAGGTGCCGGGCCGTTGCGGTTGCGCGGATAGCACCTTCGGTTGCGGTGCCGACGTGGTTGGATTTCAATTCAATCGTCGTGAAATTTTTGCCGCCGTCGGGCATGTGCGCAAGCGTCGCATAACCGCACGTGGTGTCAGCCAGTGCGATCACAGTGGCGGCATGCAAATACCCGTTCGGCGCTGTGTGATGCTTTTGTATTTCCAGGCGCGCCACCAGTTTCTTTTCTGCGACTTCGACCGGTTGCACGCCCATAAAACCAGGCAGTGAACCGTCGGCACGTTTTTTAAGCCAGTCGATGGTGACGTGTGGGTGGGGGAATTGCGTCGGCATTATTGCATGACTCCATTGGCGCGAAGCATCTGTGAAACAAACAACATTGTAAACGATCCGCCCGCCCAATAAAGCGCGCGGAGAAAGCGGCTCCGTTTAATGTCGCGAATGCCGGAAACTTTGATGATTTCATAGACCACTTCAGCGGCCCAGTCTGCGTTGATGGTTGCCTTTGCGTAGTCGTCGGCTTGTGGAAATTTTTGTACATCGAAATACATCAAACCGGATATCTTTTCAGCGGAATGATTGACGGTCACTTTATCAATGCGCGACGGATACAGCACCATGGCGAACATGATGATCGGCAAGATCACAATCAGCCACCCCGAAAGCACATACCAGCCCGCGAACTCGATGGGCACCGGCATATGGCTGCCGCTTTGCTGCACGACGCCCAACGCGAAGATATATCCGACGCCGACGATCTGTGCCTTCGTGTCGTAACTGCGCACCGTATTTTGTGCCTCGTGCAATACGTCTATTAAAGCGTCGGCGTTGAGTTTGTCGTGAAAATTTCCGGAAGATTGTTCGGCCACTGGGTTTCTCCTAAAAGCGATTATCTTTTTAGTCGCCATCTGGGACCTTCCCCAAAGACGCCGTTGCCTTTTTCCGTTATGCACCGGCATAGGGTGCCAGATAGTTGCCGGTAGAGCCGTCCCTCATTTGCGAGGGCGTGCCGACGGTGATTTAGCTGCCTTTGAAGCCTAAGTCGCGCAGATCGACGGCGGTTTTGTGCGTGTTAGGACACGATGGCACCCAAACGCCACACTTGAGCGAGGTTATTTGACATATATCAACGCCAACGTACGGCACCGATATTAGAAATGACGCTGGCATAATAGTGTCCGATAAACAAAGGAATGAGAGATATTTTCAATTAGAAAAACGAGTTTAGCAATGGGATTGGTCGCTGCGTCTGTTGCGGCCGCCCAAGCCCAGACCGGCCCTGTTGCAAACAATTGTGGCGCAGATATCGCCAAGTATTGTGCGAACAAAACTCACTACAATAGTGGTGTACGGGATTGCTTAGAAGATCATAAAGCGGCGTTGTCAGCCGCATGCCGACAGGCACTCGAAATATCGGGTCGTGGCGCTGGCATGGGGCAGAATATGATGTCTGCGGATGAAATTATGATGAGCCTTAAAGAGCGAGGTTACACAGATATCCGTAAAATTGAGCGTGAACGTCGTGCAACTTATGAAGTCAAGGCGACGGACCCAAATGGCGTTCGTGTAGAACTTTATGTCGATGGCGTGACAGGTAAAATACTTAAATCGGAACCGGACAGCTGATGGGGAGGCGCAATGCGCCTACCTTTTCACGACGCTTTTTTCTTTTTCCGTTTTGCACCGACATAGGGCGCAAGATAGTGCCCAGTGAAGCTTTCCTTCACTTGAGCGACCTCTTCGGGCGTGCCGGCGGCGACGATGTAGCCGCCCTTGATGCCGCCTTCTGGACCAAGGTCGATCAGGTAGTCGGCAGTCTTGATGACTTCGAGATTGTGTTCGATAACGATCACGGTGTTGCCGTGTTCGACCAGGGCCTGCAGCACCTCAAGCAGCTTGCGAACGTCATCGAAATGCAGGCCCGTGGTCGGCTCGTCCAAAATGTATACTGTCTTGCCGGTCGCGCGGCGGGACAGTTCTTTGGCCAATTTTACGCGCTGCGCTTCGCCGCCGGACAACGTCGTCGCTTGTTGGCCTAAGTGAATGTAACCGAGACCGACGCGCTGCAACGTCACCATTTTATCGCGGATTGTCGGCACCGCTTTAAAGAAGTCAGCAGCCTCGTCGACGGTTAGGTCCAACACCTCGGCAATGGACTTGCCGCGGAATTTGATGTCCAGGGTTTCCCGATTGTAGCGTGCGCCTTTGCAGACGTCGCATTCCACATAAACATCCGGCAGGAAATGCATTTCAATCTTAATCACGCCGTCGCCTTGGCAAGCTTCACAGCGTCCGCCTTTGACGTTGAACGAGAACCGACCGGGCTTATATCCGCGGGCCTTGGATTCCGGCAGGTTGGCAAACCAATCGCGGATCGGCGTAAAAGCGCCCGTATAGGTCGCCGGATTCGAGCGCGGCGTGCGACCGATCGGGCTTTGGTCGATGTCGACGACTTTGTCGATGAACTCGATGCCTTCGAGCTTGTCGAACGGACCCGGCAATTCGCGCGCATTCATCAGGCGTCGGGCGAGGGCTTTATATAGCGTCTCGATAATCAATGAAGACTTGCCGCCGCCCGATACCCCGGTCACGCAGGTCAGCGTGCCCAGGGGCAGCGACATGTTGACGGATTGCAAGTTGTTCGCCGTGGCGCCGGACAGAGTCAACTTCTGACCTTTTTTGCCGGGGCGGCGCTTGGCGGGGATTGGGATCGACTCTTTGCCCGACAGATAACGCCCGGTCAGGCTGTTGTCGTCGGCGATGATTTCAGCCGCGGTTCCGGCAGCGATCACGCGGCCGCCGTGGATGCCGGCGCGGGGCCCCATGTCGATCACGTAATCAGCCGCCCGGATGGCATCTTCGTCATGTTCGACGACAATCACCGTATTGCCGATATCGCGCAGCCGCTCCAAGGTTTTCAACAAACGATCATTATCGCGTTGATGCAGACCGATGGATGGCTCGTCCAACACATACAACACGCCGGTCAGGCCTGAGCCGATCTGCGAGGCCAACCGGATACGCTGGCTTTCGCCGCCGGACAGCGTGCCCGAGGCCCGCGACAGGGTCAGATATTCCAGACCCACATCACGCAAGAAATGCAGCCGGTCATTGATTTCGCGCAAGATCCGTCGGGCGATCTCGTTCTGTTTGGTGCTGAACAGCTTATCCAAGCCGGCGAACCAATCGCTGGCTTCATCGATCGAAAGCTCGGTGACGTCAGAGATATCTTTGCCGTCGATCCGTACCGCCAAGGCTTCGGGTTTTAGGCGTTTGCCGCCGCAGGTCTCGCACGGTGCGATGGTTTGGTAACGTTGTAGTTCGTCGCGCACCCAGTTGCTGTCAGTTTCCCGCCAGCGGCGTTCCATGTTGGGCACCACGCCTTCGAACGGCTTGACGATTTCATACGATTTGCCGCCGTCTTTGTAGCGCATCGCAATGTCTTCGTTGCCCGACCCAAACAACAGCACGTCACGGATTTTTTTCGACAACTTCGACCACGGTGTGTCGAGCGTAAAGCCAAAGTGCAGGGCGAGGCTTTCCAGCGTTTGCACATAGTATTTCGAGCTTGAACCGGCCCACGGCGCAATCGCGCCACCGGCCAACGTCTTGCTGACGTCGGGCACAACCAACTCGGTATCAAAGAACATTTCCGTACCCAGGCCGTCGCAGGCAGGGCAAGCGCCGAAGGGATTGTTGAATGAAAACAACCGTGGCTCGATCTCGTCGATGGTAAAGCCGGAAACCGGACATGCGAACTTAGCGGAAAACACCGTGCGGCCCTCGGGCACGTGGTCTTTGATGCCGCCTTTTTTACCTTTGGCAGGCGCGGCAGGTAAGGCGTTGGCATCGTCCACATAGGCGATACCGTCGGCGAGGCCGAGCGCGGTTTCGATGCTGTCGGCCAAACGGGTTTCGATGCCTTCGCGGACGACCAATCGGTCGACGACGATTTCAATGTCATGTTTGAATTTTTTGTCGAGGTCAGGAACGTCCTCAAGCTCGAACATTTCGCCGTCGATGCGGACGCGCTGAAAGCCCCGCCGAGCATAATCCTGCAGCTCTTTTTTGTATTCGCCTTTGCGGCCCCGCACCACGGGGGCCAGCAGATACAGCCGCGTGTCTTCCCCCATCGCCATAACCCGGTCAACCATTTGGCTGACGGTCTGCGCTTCAATCGGCAGGCCGGTGACGGGCGAGTAGGGGATACCGACTCGGGCGAACATAAGCCGCATATAGTCGTAAATCTCGGTCACGGTGCCGACGGTCGAACGCGGGTTGCGGGACGTGGTCTTCTGTTCGATGGAAATCGCCGGTGACAAGCCTTCGATGCTGTCCACGTCGGGCTTTTGCATCAACTCCAAAAACTGCCGAGCATAGGCCGAGAGGCTCTCGACATAGCGTCGTTGACCTTCAGCATAAATAGTGTCGAACGCGAGCGAGGATTTGCCAGAACCCGACAGTCCGGTAATCACCGTCAGGCTATGGCGAGGAATGTCGACATCAACGCTTTGCAAGTTGTGTTCGCGTGCGCCGCGAACGCTGATCGTGTCCATACCGGGTCTTGTCCAGGATTTGAGGTCAAAAAGCACGTGCCCCGAAAGGCACATTGCCTATCGGTATATGGGATTGGGCGCGGCGTAAAGAAGGGGATGTCGCGCAACTGATGAGAAAATGGTGCTTAGGCGCCTGCGTTTAGGGATTCCGTGATTTCGCGCGCGTAAACTTCATCATCCGTATCTGCATCACAGCCGCGCTTAATCGCTTGAGACACATTAACTAACAATTCCACATCTTTGCGGCGCGGTTGATCTCCGGCGGCTTCGAGTCGGGCCGAAACTGTCAGTAGCGAGGTGCAAAGGTCCCGTACATGGCCAAACACGGTTTGCTCCAGTCGTTCGTCGATTTCACGAGCGAGAACTCTCAACTGCTTGATGAGTGTGATCGCCCGGTCGGTGTCATTAGCCGAGAGTGCATCCTCGATTTTGTCTGCGACCCACGTCACGCCGACGATATCACGTTGCAGTTTGCGTTCATTAAGCTCAGCCGTCGCTTCTTTCACATGGGACATCATGATGTTTCGAGGCATTCCGTCGGCGATCATGCGCACTGGGTTCGGCACCACAAAAAGTGGAGCACCGGTGTCGCCTGAGCGAGTGGATTGGCGGCGGTCCGGTCCGACATATTCGGAAGTGATAACAAACGGTTTGCGAGCACGGAGGAAGTATTCAAGACGTTTGCGCATGATACTTAATTCAAAGGGCTTCAGCGTTAGGCTGTCAAAGCCGGCGTTGACGGCGCCGTTGATCGTTTGTTGATCCGCATCACCAGTCATACCGAGCGCAATTAGAAATGGGTTCGGGCCAATTTTGTTGCGACGCATATCCCGAATTAGATTGCTCATGGCGCCCGTGCCGTTGGTGCTGGTGCCGCTATTCACATCGAATATGGTCAGGTCGGTCTCGCCCGAGGCGATTGCTTCGAAGGCACGTTCAGGGCGGTTGGTG
>JAFMCK010000174.1 GCA_017857825.1 Rhodospirillales bacterium | reverse complement strand
TGCAGATGACGATGGCGATCAACAAGGATTGGGACGACCACGTAAAAGCGACGGGGGTGACGTGTTACACGTGTCACCGTGGCAATCCGGTGCCGAAAAACGTCTGGTCGACGAACCCGGGCCCGGATCAAGCCGGTGGTATGGCGCGCGGTCGGAATGGTCAGAATATGCCGACCGTCGACAACGGCTACTCGTCTTTGCCGTATGATCCGTTTGCAAAGTATCTGGTCGGCGACGGTCAAATGATTGCCGTCAACTCGTTGGCTGCGCTGCCAGCCGGCAGCGACCGCACAATCCAGGATGCAGAGTCGACCTACAGTTTGATGATGCACTTCTCCAACTCACTCGGAGTCAATTGTACGCACTGCCACAACTCTCGTGCTTTCTATGATTGGGAGCAGAGCCCGCCGACACGTCTGCAGGCGCAATACGGTATCTCTTTGGTGCGTGAAATTAACAATGTCCATATTGAGCCGTTGGCCAGCGTGTTGCCAGACGAACGCAAAGGCCCGGGGGGCGATGTCCTAAAGGCGAACTGTAAGACCTGCCACCAGGGCGTAAATAAACCGCTCTATGGGGCCTCGATGGTCAAAGACTACCCTTCGCTGGGCGGCAAGTAAGTCCAGCGACGTCAACCGGGCAGACCTTCTCCCCGCCCAGATGACATTCGGCCGCTCCCTTCACGGGGGCGGCCGTTTTTTTATGCAGGCCTAATGATGGGTCTTTATTTCAGTCTTAAGCAGCCAATAGTTGACCGGCCAAGCTGCTAAAAAGCCAGCTGGCGCTGCAAATCCGCGGCCGATCCAGAAGACCGGTGTCATCATCGATGTTGTTTGCACACCACCGATCCAGTAATCGACGCCGTTCATCGCCACTTCCATCGTCGCGATCGAGATCGCTTCGCCGAGTCAGACCACCCGCATCGCTTCACTCAACGCGAGGTCCATCGATTTCATGAGTGGCTGAAGCGCAAACGCAAATCCAAAAATATACGAGAACACAATGCCGAGCCCGATGGTCATAGGGGTACCAAGCCCGAACGAGACACCGAGCTCGACGCCGATGAAACAACCGATCAGACAATGCAGCGTTGCGTGCGCAGATGCCTGCGGCGGATTATGGTCATGTGCGTGATCGGAATGATCATCGTGTTTATGTGTCGCCATACCAGTGAACAGGGAACGATCCGACACGGATGCAAGGGGGGATGCGACGAGTAATGACACAAATTAGCGCCGCAAAAAAAGGCGCCCCCTGGGGAGCGCCCGATTTTGAATCGTTGATTTGGCGATTACGCGGCGCGAACGAGGCCGCGCTTTTTCCAGATGCTGGACAGTGCACCGACCAGATGGTCGATGTCGTCATCGGTGTGCAACGGACCAGGTGTAATGCGAAGCCGTTCGGTGCCTTTGGGCACGGTCGGATAGTTGATCGGCTGCACGTAGATCCGATATTCGTCCATCAGCTGATCGGTGATCTCTTTGCACTTCACCGGGTCGCCGACGATCACCGGCACAATGTGTGACGGGTTGTCGTAATGTGGGATGCCGGCTTCATCGAGCTTGCGGCGCACCACGGATACCCGTTCTTTCTGACGCAGACGTTCAGCCGACGACCGCTTAAGGTGGCGGATGCTGGCAAGTGCGCCGGCGGCAACGGCCGGGGGCAGGGCAGTGGTGAAGATGAACGCGGAGGCGAAGCTACGGACAAAGTCACAGAGCGCTGTCGAGCCGCAGATATAGCCGCCCATGACACCGAACGCCTTGGCCAAGGTGCCTTCAATGACGGTCAATCGGCTGGCAACGCCGTCTTGTTCCGACACACCGCCACCGCGTTGGCCGTACATGCCGACCGCGTGCACTTCGTCGATATAGGTCATGGCGCCGTATTTCTCGGCGACGGCGCAGATCTCGGCGATCGGCGCAATATCACCGTCCATCGAGTACACGCTTTCGAACGCGACCAATTTCGGGCGGTCCGGTCCGATCGCCTTGAGCTTGGCTTCCAAGTCGGCGACGTCGTTGTGCTTAAAAATCACCTTGTCGGCGCGGGAATGACGGATGCCTTCGATCATTGAGGCATGGTTCAATTCGTCCGAAACCACGACGCAGCCGGGGAGGCTGGCTGCCAAGGTACTCAGCGCTGCCATGTTCGACACATAACCGGACGTAAACAAAAGTGCGGATTCTGTGCCGTGAAGGTCAGCGAGCTCACGCTCAAGCAACACATGATAATGGTTGGTGCCGGAAATGTTGCGAGTCCCGCCCGAGCCGGCGCCGCAGCGATCAAGGGCTTCACGCATCGCGTCAAGGACGACCTGATTTTGGCCCATGCCGAGATAATCGTTCGAGCACCAAACTGTGACGTCGCGCACCGCGCTGCCGTCGTGATGGTTGGCGTGTGGGAAGTTTCCGTTTTGGCGTTCTAGATCAGCGAAGACACGATAGTTGCCTTCTTCTCTGAGATCGTTGAGCTTGCCTTTAAAAAAGCTTTGGTAGTCCATTTTCATGCGCTCCTATCAGCGATTCGTTGTCTGTTCCACGGTCTTTATGCCGGGTACTGTTGCAGGTGTTGCGTCTCGGCCCCGAAGCGACCAACCCCATAATGGGGTCAAAGGCAACGGCATAACCATGAAGACGTGCTCTAATATCGCAAGCCCCATCAATGTCGCGATGAAAGCGTGCGCGGTGGTTTCATATGCGTGTACGCCTGATGCCATCATGCCTTCGATCAAAAAGCCGAGCACCACCACCGACGCGCCCATCGAGACGGGAAAGAATATATTCATATTGCGCCGAGTGAAATAGCTAGCGAGATATTTAAGATGATCAGGCAGGAACTCTTCGCTGAGGTTCCGGACCCCTAAAAACACATTGAGCTTGGCACTGAGACGCATCGCGAACAGCACAAAGAACGTCCAAAGCCCGGTTTGATTGGCCGCACCCCAGCTCAGGGCCAAGATCAACAGTCCGGCCGCGATGATCGCGAGCTCGTAATGGATGATCGTTTCGATCGCTTGCTTAGTGCGTTTCCAACCGTGGTTGGGCTCTGTACAGGGGGTGCCGCGGGTGCCGGTCACAAACCCCATCAAAAAGCCCATTTCCAGCCACGCCCAGATCATCAGGCCGCAGGTGAAAGAGATATACGCCCCCATGACGCTGCGGTCTTCGGCGACCACTGTAATGCCGATCACGGCGACGCACGCCAAGGCTGTCGCAATTGCCATGGAACGGCGATAGGTCCGGCGCGGGCGGCCGTCCAGATACAGGATCACGCCTGTTCCGAGCCACCAAACCATGATGGCAAAAAGCATCGGTGCGACGATATCCATAATCACAATGCGTTCCTTACCAGATCGGTTTTAAGCGGACTTTTTTCGGCAACGGGTTTTTGATCGTCGGCAGGAAGTAGAGCTTGGCGAACGTGGCAACGCCCTGCAGCTTACCGCCCCATTGCGTCAAATGGCCGATAATGCCGCCGCGTTTACGTGCTGCAGTGTTACGCACGTTAATTTTGCGGAGCGTCTCTAGGCCTGAACGGAAAGCCGGGTTGTTGATGTCGAGCAACACCGGGAAGCACTGTTTGCAGCATTCCAGGGTGATGTCGAATACCCGATAGTCATAATCCGTCGGATCGAAGCCGAAAGCTTTGTTCATTTCGGGTCGGGTGTGGTCGCGCACGTACATGGTGGCGAATACAGCCAACTGGAAGAACTTGATCCACAGCTTGTTGCGGCCCTGCGTCAGCTTAGGGTCGGCGCGGATGATCAGCGCGAACGCTTCGCCGTGACGGAATTCGTCGTTACACCAGTCTTTGAACCAGTCGAAGATTGGATGGAACTTGTTTTCGGGATGTTTTTCAAGCTGGCGGAAGATGGTGATGTAGCGCGCGTAGCCGATCTTTTCAGATAGGTACGTCGCATAGTGAATGAACTTTGGCTTAAAGAACGTGTAGTCCTTGGCCTTTTTCAGGTAGCCCATGTCGACATCGCGGTCGAAGTCCTTCAGTGCTTTGTTGATAAAGCCGGCATGGCGCGCTTCGTCGCGGCTCATGTAGCCCATCAACTTGTGCACGTCTTCGTTTTGGATGTTCTTTTTGATATCGGCATACAAGATGCAGCCGGAAAATTCCGATGTCAGCGAGCTGATGAAAAAATGTAACAGTTCGTCATATAGTGCCGGGTCGTAGTTGGCGACATTGACCTCGCGGTCGTAGCCGGCATCGCGACGGAAATGCTTGGCATTCGCATCGGCTTCGAATTCCGACATCATTTCGTCCCACTCGTCTTTGACGAGGCTGACATCAATGTCGTTAAACGCGGCGAAGTCGGTGGTATAAAAACGCGGCGACAGCATGTCGTCGTGCTCGGCGGCAGCGGTCGACTCGTTAGGGGCATCCCCTAAATCATCAATCAAGGAAAAATCGGTGCTCTCTGTTTGTGTAACGGCGTTCATATCGTCCTCCTCAGACTAAGACGAAGGCGGTCTTATTGCCCGCTTTGGGCAATGACGGCGTGATCGAGAAACTTCGCGAAGACCCGATAGTTGGTCGGGCCGAACGGCTCAAGGTTGACCTCCCGTCCGGTTGATGGGTCGGCGAGGGAAAGCCGCCCATCCGCCCAGCGGGTCAACGTGTAAGCTGGTTCCGGGCCCACGTTTTCAAGCTTACGGGTGCGGGACATGCCACGCAGTACGCCACGTAGGAACCCGTTGGTTCCTGGTGGCACCACATAAACGCTGGTGCCTGTGGTCACGTCCGTGACGTCGACGCCGCCATCGGTCCGGTCTGCGAATTGCAGGGAACGTGCCTGGACGACTTCGGACGCGGGCGTCATCGTCGTGCCGACGCCGGTCAGACGCCCGGTGCCCGCCGAAACCATTGTGATGATCACCAAAAGTGCGGCGCCGATCAGCAATGGACGTGGGATCGATTTATCATCGTGTGCGGAATTACTCACCTAATTCCTCCTTCTATAAATTCGGCATTAGCTCGCCGCGGCTGCCCATTGTCCGTGCCCGTTACGGTCTTCTTTTTTGCCGTCTTCGAGGTGCGGGTGGGTTGTTTGTACGTTGGCTTTGGCGACATCGTCGCCGGCTTCTTGCAGGTACGACGCCTTCAAGGCTTCGCGAAGAATTTGTGCAGCTTCGTCCGCATTAGGGATGCAACGCAGCATCGGTTCGGGGCGCAGCAAGTGCCATGGGCGTACGTGCGGCCACAACACCAGATACGATACCCGGGCGTCTTCGGCGATGGTCAGCGGAATGTCGCCGAGTCCGTTTTTATGACGACGCAACGAGGCACCGACAATTTTTGAGAACGGAATCTGTACGGTCATCGGCAAAGCAATGCCGAAACGCATTACAACACGCTCCGACGTGATGGTGTACACGGTGCCCGTGCCCGCCAAGTATGCGAGTCCGGCCAGCATGCCGATGGCTGCCGCGCACAGCACCGCCATCAATGTAGAAGACGTGACCGCTGCCATCACTGCGCCACCGTCATAAACCGTGGTGACGCCGTGCCAGATGACGATGATCGCTGCATAGGCGGCAAATTTACGGATATGGAAGGTGCGTTTTGCAATTTCCTTCCAATCCGGTGCGCCCTGCCACAGCATTTTCTCACCGACCGGGAGCTCCTTGGGGAGCCCTGGGACCGGCTCTGTGGCGAAATCGTCGTGACCGTGGTTCATAGCAACGGATCCTTGCGGTCTTCGGTAGCGTACAAGTGACCGCTGCCCCAATACGCGCAGATCTTATCTTCTTCAAGGCGGGTTACTTGATCCGGGTTCGCATGCGCCGGCACACCGGTAAAGTTAGATCCCTTAAGCGACTTCGCTTTGACGCTGTCTTTGCCGACTTTAGCCAATGGCATCGGCATCAGGACCTTGCGGCCTGCAACGTCGAGCTCCAGATAGCGGATCATCGCTTCGCCACGGTCGACCCATACATCGGTGACGGTGCCACCGGTGTTGCCGTCGCAGCCGATAACCGGCATACCGCGTGGATCCGGATCGCGCGACACAATCGCGAACTCAGCCGCGACGCGCATCGGCACAATCTTCGGCTTTCCGTCGAAGGTCATATCCGGGACATCTTGGCGCAGCGCATAGGCGGCCGGGCCGACACCGTCAGCCATCGGATCGCCTGTCGGCTCAAGTGGGGCACCATGCCATGCGGCAATTGGCTCCGCTGCCAATGGACGGTCTGCATCGGTCTCGGCACGCGGTGCAACGCGGTCGCCCTGCGGCGTGCGGAACACCTTCGGTGCTGGCATCCAAATTGCGCCCGGATCGCGCATCACGCCCGGTGCATCTTCGAGGGGATACCCCTCACGACGGTCTTCGCGGCGAAGATAAAAGATCAGCCCCGCAAAGAAAATCCAGAATGCATAAAGTGTCACTTGCGCGACGTCGATATACTCAGTGATTCCACCAGTTTCCATGGGTTTCCCTCCTCATAAGCGCTAGCCTGGAAATTCAGCTAGCCCAAATTTTTCCGATCCCGAGCGGGCGCCGCCGGTGGTGCCGACGAGCGGTCCAATCGCGATCAGAGTTGCAAACAAAAGTACAATTTCGAGAACGTAAACCACCCCGTAGCCGGTCAACGGGTCGACCAGTGTAGGGCCAAAGGTACCAGACATCGCCAAGCTGGTGACGACGTCACGGATAATGCCGCCAAGAGCGAGTGCGGTGCCCATGGCTGTTGCTTGTACGGCGCCCCAGGCGCCCAGTGCGATACCGCTGTAGCCGTTTTTGG
>JAFMCK010000006.1 GCA_017857825.1 Rhodospirillales bacterium | reverse complement strand
TTTTTGTTCACGATGAACTGCAGAACAGCCATGGAGTGAATGCCGGGATAGATCGGGAACTTGGCAACCTTATACATGCCGCTCGCATTGTTGTTGACGTGCGCAGATGCATCGGCAGCGTCGATAACTTTCTTCTCAAGCGCTGTATAAACTTCGGAGAACGGCAAGGAGACCGGCGACGCACCCGCGCGCTTGAAGACTTCAGCAGCAAGACCTTCAGGCGAACGCACTTTCACGCCGGCAAAATCGGCAACGGTTCTAATCGGGACCGTTGAGACAAATGCTTCCTTGGCGTAAGGGCCACAACCAACAACATGCACCTGACCTTTGGTGTATTTGTCATAGAGCTTTTGCAGTATTTCCTTACCGCCGCCGTACTCACAAAACGTCCGAACTTGGTCGACGGTATCGTAACCGGCAATCAGGTCGCCGATGATGGCAAATGCCGGATCGCGACCAGAGAAATATGAAACAGCGTTCAAGTCCCCATCAAGAATACCGTTGGCGACCGCGTCGATTGTTTCGCGGTGCGGCACGACGGCTTTCGTCGGTAATACATCAATTTTAATTTCACCGCCGGTCATGGCGTCAAGTTTCGGCGCCCATTTGTCGGTCATAAATCGGTGCGCCCAATCTCCAGCCTTGGAGCTGGCTTGAACTTTCAAGGTTTTGGCATCGGCACTATCCGGTGCAGCCGACAGCACAAGCGCCCCAAGCGACAGGGCAATAAGCGATTTCTTGAACATTTAAGTGACCTCCCAATCTGATCGTTTGTTTATTTTGTTTTATTGTTTTTACAACTGACAAACTGATATATCAGTTGACATCTGATGTTCCAAATTATCAGTATCAGAGTCAAGATATTAATCCGTGAAGCAGCGTAAAAATCCCGTTATACGAGACATAAAATGCCAACCGAAGTTTCCACAAGTATGAGACCCGATACGTCCCAACCGAAAAGCCAACGGGTGTCAGCCACGCAACAAATCTATGCTGCGCTTCGGCAACAGGTGATCGACCTGACGTTGCCGCCCGGCACTCAGCTGTCAAAAAAAGAAATCGCATCAAGGTATGGTGTCAGCCAGACTCCGGTGCGCGAAGCCTTCATGCTGCTTGAGGAAGAAGGACTGGTCGATATCTTTCCGCAGTCCCGAACAGAAGTTGCCTATATTGATGTTCAAAGGGCGCGCGAGGCCCACTTTCTGCGGCGCAGTGTCGAAGTCGAAATCGCGCGGGCGCTCTGCGGTAAAATTACCGAAACACAATTGATCGATTTACGCAGCATCGTCCAACATCAAACTGCACACTTGAAAGCAAATGATCTTGCCGCCTTTACAGAGGCGGACGGTAAATTTCATCGCAGCATGTACGAAATGGCAAGTGTCGGGGGGTTGTGGGATATTATTCATGCGCGCCGGGCGCATCTTGACCGTCTCCGCCATTTGCACTTGCCGACAAAAGGCAAAGCATCTGCGATCATCAAAGATCACAACGCCATTATCGACGCAATCACATCAGGTGATCCTGACGCGGCTGAGTTCGCCGTCCGCGAACATATCAAAGGAACCGTCTCTGCGACCGAAGAAATCCGGGCACACTTTCCTGAACACTTCAGTTCACCAATTTAATCAGACCCGCATCTAAAGAAAGGCCGCCTCGATGGATACCAACCTGAAACAACCCGTCATCTGTGATGCGCAAATAGACGAATACAAAGAAAAAGGCTTTGTTGTCGTTGATGATATTTTCTCGCCGGCCGACATCAAAGAAATGACGGACGCCCTGGACGAATTAATTGAAAGCGCCCACGGTCTCAGTGATCACACCGATGTTATTGATCTGGAACCTAGCCACACGCCGGATACGCCGCGCGTGCGCCGCATTAAGGAACCTTTCCTACATCATTCAGTATTTAACAAGATGGCCAGACGACCACGCTTGATCGCAGCACTAACGGCCCTGATCGGCAAGAACCTGCGCATGCATGGCTCGAAGATCAATCTGAAGTCTGCTGATTATGGGGCGGCCGTTGAATGGCATCAAGATTGGGCGTTTTACCCGCACACCAACGATGATGTGCTGGCGGTTGGTGTCATGCTTGATGACATGACGGAAAACAACGGCCCGCTGCTATGCATCCCCGGATCACATAAAGGCCCGACGTTTGATCACCATCAGGATGGTCGCTTCATCGGGGCGATGAATCCCGAAGCATGTGACATTGATCTTTCACGTGCCGAGCAAATTACCGGCACCGCCGGATCTTGCAGTTTTCACCATGTCCGAATGGTACACGGCTCGGGAAAAAATACATCCGGCAAAAGCAGAAGGTTGCTGTTGTTTCAAATCGCCGCTGCGGACGCATGGGATATCCGCGGGATGGATCGCATTGGATCTTGGGAAAACTACATCAACACCATTATCGCCGGAGAGCCGACAGTTGAGCCCCGGCTTGTTGCAGCACCAATCCGCCTGCCATACCCAGGTCCACTGAAATCCGGCTCCATTTATGAAAGCCAATCGCTCGCCAAGAAAAAATATTTCGGCGACGATCACGCTGCATCGACGTAAGGATCCCACATGACTGATATGAAACGCGTCCTTGTCACAGAACATATGCACGAAGCGGGCTATGATGTCCTTGCCGCGCATAAGGATATCGAGATTGTTCGGATCCCAGATATTGAACGAGAGACCCTCAAGGCCGCCATCAAAGACGTTCACGGCATAGTTTTACGATCTGCGAAACTCGACATCGATATTCTTCAGCACGCAAATTCGCTTCAAATCGTATCTCGGCACGGCGTCGGATGTGACAACATTGATGTCGCGCATCTGACAGATCGCGGTATCCCGGTCGCCATCGCCGCCGGGGCAAACGCGCGCTCGGTCGCAGAACATACGCTTGGCTTCATGATTGCAGCTGCACGTGAATTCCGTATTTTGGATGATCTCGTAAAAGCAGGCCGCTGGGCGGAACGAAACGATTACCGCGCCAAAGACCTCAAAGGTGCCAAGGTATTGATCGTCGGCTTTGGTCGCATCGGTCGATTGGTCGCACCGCTTTGCAAAGCATTCGGCATGGACGTCGTGGTCGCAGATATCGCCCTTGAGCGCGACCTCGCAGAAAGCATGGGGTGCCGCGCGGTTGAGGATTTCCGGCCTGAGCTCGCGGGCACCGACTTTCTGACAGTGCATGTGCCACTCGACGAAACGACACGACATCTGATTTCCAAGCGTGAACTGGCCGCGCTAACGCCGGGCGCGATTGTCATTAACTGTGCGCGCGGTGGCATCGTTGACGAAGATGCTTTGCTGGCTGCGCTGGAAAGCGACCATATCCGCGCTGCCGCCGTTGACGTCATGTCTGAAGAACCACCCCGCGCAGACCATCCGCTGATCGCACGTAAAGACGTTCTGATGACGCCTCACAACGGCGCCGCAGCCATGTCTGCTGCAATTGCGATGGCCGAAGTGGCCGCACAAAATGTGATCGACCTCTTCGCAGGTGAACTCAAAGATGAAATGACCTTTAATCTCGAAGGACTCCAGAAACCGTGACAGATATACCAACCCGCGTGACCGCAGACGGCATGGTCCAACTCGGCATCAATATATTTTGCCGTGCTGGCGCTACGCATCAAGAGGCTGAGGCGATCAGCACCAATCTCGTAAATTCGAACCTTTCCGGTCACGACAGCCATGGCATCGTGCGGATACCACGCTATCTGATGTGGGAAAAATCCGGCAATCTGAGTTTCGGTCAGTCAGCCAGCGTGCTCATCGACAGCGACAACTTCGCGCTCATCGATGGCAACAAAGGTTTTGGACAGGTCGTCGGCCAGCAAGCTGTCGATATCGGGATCAAAAAAGCAAAACAAGCCGGCATTTGCATTCTGGCGCTGCGGCAAGCAGGGCATTTGGGACGGATCGGCTTTTGGGCCGAGCGCGCATGTGTGGCGGGGCTCGTCTCGATCCATTTTGTGAATGTCGCGCAAAGTATGCTCACGGCACCTTTCGGCTCCGCAGATCGGCGCGTCTCGACGGCGCCCGTCACGATTGGTATCGGCAATCCGCATGGCGATGATTTCATCCTGGACTTCTCAACCTCAAAAATTGCAGAAGGCAAAGTGATGGTTGCGCTCAGAGGCGGCAAAGCGGTGCCGGACGGCGCACTGATCGACGGCGACGGAAAAGCGACCACGGATCCGACCGCACTTTATGGCGAATTGAAACCTGGCGACGTGGCCGACCCTCGCAATGGCCCGGGGGCATTGCTGACCTTCGGCGAACATAAGGGCTCAGGTCTCGCCCTCGCGTGTGAGTTATTGGCCGGCGCCCTGACCGGTTCTGGGACTACGGGGCCAGGCAAAGCAACGCACAACGGCATGTTTTCCGTATTTCTTAAACCCGAATTGATGGACGATACAGACGCCTTCGGTCACGCAGTAAATGATTACATTGATTACGTCCGTGCCGCTCGCCCACGCGATCCGGATCATCCCGTGATGATCCCAGGCGACCCTGAGCGGAACGCCCGCGCGGATCGTGAGGCGCACGGCTTCGACGTTCCAGCCGGTGTCTGGAAAAGCATTTTAACTGCGGGCGAAGGTCTCGGTCTCAATCCAAACGACATGATGAAAACGGCAACAAATTAAACAATCAACGACGGAGGAATTCCATGACGGAGGCAACGTTCAAATCCCGCATGCTTGGCGGTGAAAATCTATCTGGCACGTTTTTGAAAACACCGGCCCTTCAACTAATCGAGATATTTGCTAAGTCGGGCATGGATTTCATCGCGCTGGATGCCGAACACTCACCGTTTGATCGGGGTACAGTCGATGCCTGCCTCGGCATGGCACGGGCATTGGGTTTTCCTGCCCTGGTCC
This sequence comes from Rhodospirillales bacterium, assembly GCA_017857825.1. GTDB lineage: Bacteria > Pseudomonadota > Alphaproteobacteria > Rhodospirillales > Casp-alpha2 > UBA4479. Next base: position 27,396 of record JAFMCK010000006.1, on the reverse strand, counting down.
GTATCCCCGACGGCTCGCCGGCACAAATACTGACGATGCTTGATTCGGGTGCGACCGGCCTCGTCGTGCCGCACGTTAACACTGTCGAGAAAGCCATAGAAGTCGCCAAAGCTGCTCGGTTTGGCCATGGCGGGCGCGGCTTTGCCGGCTCGACGCGCTGGGCTGGGTATGCGACACGCCCAATGGCCGACATACTACAGCAAAGTAAAGACGAGACCGTCATCCTCGCCCAGATCGAAGAACCCGAAGCCGTCGAGGCAATTGACGCAATTGCTGCGGTGGACGGCATTGATGCTCTTTTCGTTGGCCCAGCCGATCTTGCCGTCTGTTATGGGCTAACCGATCCAGCGGCGCCCCAAGTCCGCGACGCCATCAGGCGGGTCGGCGAGGCGGCCAAGAAACATGGCAAATGCTTGGTCACCTTTGCCCCAAACACGTCATGGGTACCCGACCTAAAAGCGCTCGGTGTCACCATGTTCTTTGTTGCCTCAGAACACACATTTATTCTGAACGCTGCCAATCAGATCGCCAGTGATATATCGGGCGGCAAATGACAAAAACCGTCTATATCGGCAGCGGCGCCGGGTTTGCCGGGGACCGCCTGGATGCAGCGATCCCCGTCGTCGAAACGCTGCGCACATGCGATGGCCCCAGGTATCTTATTTTTGAAGTCATGGGGGAACGCACGCTCGCCATCGCGCAGCGAATCAAAATGCGCAATCCGGACAAAGGGTATTCGCCCTACCTTGATGAATACCTGCGGGGCGTGTTGAAGGCCTGTAAAGAAAACAGCGTTCGGATCGTCAGCAACCTCGGCAATGCAAACCCGCTGGGCGGTGCCAAACGCGTTCATGAATTGGCGGCAGAGCTCGGGATCGAAAATTTACGCGTCGCTTGCGTTCATGGCGATGATCTTTTGACCTTTATGGATGCGGACGAAATCGGCGCTTTGCCAACCATTGAAGGATTGGAAATCACCGGCAAAGAAATCGTCGCAGCCAACGCCTATATCGGAGCCCGCCCAGTTGCTGACGCGCTTGCACTGGATGTCGACGTCGTTCTGGTCGGGCGCACAACCGATGCCGCATTAGTTTTGGGCCCATTGATCCATGAATTCGGCTGGGGCGAAGATGAACTCGACCTGCTCGCGCAGGGCACGCTTTGCGGCCACCTTTTGGAATGCGGCGGACAAGTCACCGGCGGATATTTTTGCGATCCTGGTTTCAAAGATGTGCCGGGCATGGATAACCTCGGTTTCCCGATCGGCGAAATCACCGCAAACGGCAGCATCGTGATCACCAAAGCCGCCAACACAGGCGGGCTCGTCAGCCGCGCAACGGTCATCGAGCAGATGCTGTACGAAGTGCACGACCCAGCAAATTATCTGACACCGGATGTCACCCTCGACATTACCGGCGTGACGCTTGCGGAGGACGGTGAAAACCGCATCCGCTTAGAAGGCGCAAAGGGCAAAGCCCCGCCCGAGACACTCAAGGTCACGGTGTCCGCCGATGGCGGCTGGCTCGGCGAAGCGGAGATGATTTACGCGGGTCCGAACGCGCTGGCCCGGGCTGAACTCGCCGCAGATATCGTCACCAAAAGGTGCCGCAAAAACGGCATCACAGATGACATTCGCGTCGATATCGTCGGCACGAGCGCGGTCTTCGACAATGACGCATCCGACCGGCGGCGCGGCGACAATCGGCCGCTCGACGGAGAATTCAGGCTGCGCACGGCGATCCGCACCATGAACAAGGCAGACGCCAAGTACGTCAACGACGAGGTGTTGAGTCTGTTTTGTTCGGGCCCGGCGGGTGGGGGCGGGTATCGCTGCAATGTGATGGGGCAAGTAAATACAGCGTCCGTGCTTGTCCCGCGCGAGACCGTTGAGACCCATTGCGGTGCCTCGGAGGTGAAGCCATGAGCGAAACCGTCACCGTCCCGTTACACGCGGTCGCCCACGGACGGGCCGGCGACAAAGGCAACCGGTCGAATATTTCCGTAGTGCCATATTTGCCGGAAACGTTCCCGTTTCTCGTCGATCAGGTAACCGAAAAACGCGTCCTCAATCTATTTCGGCATAAAGGCGCGAGCGCAGTGGAGCGATATGTTTTGCAAAATCTACCCGCCATCAATTTGGTCATCGACGATGCGCTCGAAGGCGGCGTCAACAGTGCGCTCAATCAGGATTTGCACGGCAAAACACTGTCATTCCTGCTACTCGGTGAATTGACCGTCGATGTGCCCGTCGATTGCATTCCAATCGGCTCACGATATCGAGCGTGAAGCGTGTTAATGGTTGCGAGGACTAGATTTGTTCAAGACCCTACTTTGCGTCACCGGGTCAAATTCGCTGAACGGACACTTAACTGGCGTTACGTACAACGCAACAAGGCTAAACTGTCGTCAACCAACCTGCTAGGCTCATGCCTCTAGGCTATGGTCGCATAACATTGAAGGGGCATGCCTGTGAAAATAGCTGTGATGGGGGCAGGCGCAGTCGGCTGTTACTACGGCGCAATGCTCGCGCTTGCGGGTCATCAGGTTTTGCTGATCGGGCGAGCCACGCTTGTGGAAGCGATCTCGCAGAATGGGCTGATCCTGGAAAAGAACAGACAGCGCTTGGTGGCACATGTGCAAGCAAGCAGCGACCCGGCTGCGATTGCGGGCGCTGAGATGATATTAATTTGCGTGAAATCTGGGGACACCGAACAGGCTGCACGCGAGATTAATCCCTTTCTCGCGCCATCTTGTCAGGTGCTCAGTCTGCAAAACGGTGTTTCCAACGCGGAAACGTTGGCGGATATTCTTGGCCGGCCAGTTGAACCGGTCGTAGTTTATGTTGCAAGCCGCGTTCCCAGCCCCGGCATCGTACGTCACGAGGGTCGGGGCGATCTTGAAGTGTCTGCGCAATGTGCAAGTGATGTTGCGGACCTTCTTAACGGGGCCGGCATCGAAACACGGGTGTCCGATGATGTCATTGGCTCTCTGTGGACGAAACTTATCGTAAATTGTGCCATGAACCCAATCTCGGCAATCACGGGCTTAACCTATGGCGAGATGGTGTCGAAAGATGGGATGCCGGAACTGATAGACGACATCGTCCGCGAAGCGCTCAGCGTCGCGCACGCGGAGGGCATTTTTATACCGGACACTATTTTCGAGGTAATTCGGCAAATTCCGGTCTCCATGCCTGGACAGTACTCATCGACGGCTCAGGACCTCATGCAGGGCAAGCCGACCGAGATTGATTTTCTCAACGGCGAAATTGTGAGACGGGCAGATAAACTTGGGCTCGCCGTTCCGGTCAATCGTACATTGACGTTATTGGTCAAAAGCACCGAGAGAAATCAGCCGGCTTAAGCGGCTTTCTTTTTCGGGCTGCTGACAAACATGATCAGCGGAATAGCGAGGGCTGACGCCATGGTGTACAAACCGAACGCATTCAGATAACTGAGCAGCGATGCCTGATGAAAAATTTCATTGGATAGACGCGACAATCCTTCAACCGTATCGATGCTGCGTTCGCCCATCACCCATGGCAGTTGCAGAAGCGGATTAAAGCGCGAGATGTGCTCTGTCATAAATTCATAATTGGTGGCGGCAGAGCGCACCAACTCGGTCACGCTCAACGATATAAAGAAGCTGGATCCAATGTTCCGCAACAAGTGATAAACCGAACTGGTCTCGTTTAGATATTTTGGATCGAGTGTCGAGAACGTAACCACCGTCAATGGCACCCAGATCGTCCCGACCGCCAACCCCTGGACAATACCATTCAACACGAACTCGAACGGTGTTGTGTTGAGATTAACTGTCATCAACCACAGCCCGGCGATGACTTGCAGCGAAAAACCTACCGCGATGGATTGCCGCGGGTATTTTTGACCGACGAACCCGGCAATAAAAAATGCTGCCATCGCACCAATACCGCGCGACCCCACCACATACCCAATCAAAGAATCCGGCAGGCCAACATGTGCGCGAAGCAAGCCCGGCAAAATGACCATCGGCGTAAAATTCAACATTCCGTAGATCGTCACCAAAATGAGACCGATGGCATAGTTCCTATTGAGCAAGAGCTTGAGATTTAGGAATGGCTTGTCGTGTGTCAGGCTGTGCGCGACGAACAGATAAAACGATAACGCGCCAACGAAAACTTCGATACAGATTTCCGTCGACTGAAACCAGTCCAACCGCTGGCCCCGCGAAAGCGCGAGTTGGACACAAGCAATTGAGATGCTCAGCAGCAGAAATCCGGTCCATTCCAGCTTTACGTTGGACGTACGATGGGTGCGCGGCAATGCCAGCATCACCCCAATCGATGACATAACCGCGATCGGGAACATCAGATAGAACGCGTATCGCCAGGTATAAAGTTCAGCCATCACGCCGCCGATCATCGGCCCGGCGAACGCGCCCATGACGACCCCGACCCCATACATACCAATGACCATCCCGTGCTGATGCTTCGGAAAGATATCCAGGGTTACCGCTTGCCCGATCGGCGGCAGCGGCGCACCGGCGGCGCCTTGCACGATGCGCCAGAAAATGAGCGACTCTAGGGACATCGCTGCGCCGCAAAAATAGGTAGATACGGCAAACACCGCGACACTGCCCGCAAGCAAGTTACGCCGTCCAAATCGTCCCGCCAGCCAACCGGTTAACGGCGTCATCATGGCCGTTGCCAAAATATTGAAGGTCATCGTCCAGGAGATCTCATCGGGTGTGGCTGACATGGCACCCTGCAACTGCGGAAGTACCGCCGCCACAATCAAGATCGATGTGCTATAAAGTGTGACGCTGAGAACCACCATCGCCAAGATCACATAACGGCGCGCCGGGGAGATATCCGGTCGTGGTACGGCGGATTCAAATGTGACGTCGTGCGCCATGCAAAAAGTAACCCAGTTGACAGTAAGTCATGCAATAGTAACAATGCTTACTATTATTGGCGAGGGTTTTCAATCGTGACAAAAGCCGATCTGATCCCGGTGACGGAGGCGCGATATCTGGCGTTCTTGATCATGGAGGCGGCGCGCCTGCAGCGCACCGTGTTTGATCGCCGGGTGCGCAAAATCGGCTTTACCCGCACCCAGTGGATGGCGTTGCGCCGCGTCGGCGATCAGCCCGGCGTCAATCAATCGGAGCTGGCAGAATTACTTGAGGTCGAAAAAGCCACCGCCGGGCGGGTCATCGACAAGCTGGAAAATTTCGGCTGGCTTGAAAGACGCCAAGATGATGCTGATCGTCGCGTCAAACGCGTCTATCTGACGGAACTGGGCAGGCGGATTCATAGCGAAATAACACCGATTGCCGAGGCGATGGTCGAGGAAGAACTTGCCGGGCTGAGCGCGAAAGAACGCGAAACCCTGACCGATCTGCTGCTGAACGTGAAGCAACGGCTTCAGGACATGGCCGTAGAAAATGAACTGATTGAGTCACAGGAGCTCGAAAAAGATAATGCCTGACGATATGGCCATTCCCGACACCGAGGTCACGGACGGACGGACAGCGCCGCGTTCTTCTCGGAGGGCACTGTTGCGCATGGGCTTGCTGGTCGCCGTGCCGATCATCGCCGTCACCATCGCCGTCACGTACTGGCTGCACAGCGCGCGCTATGTCAGCACTGAAAATGCCTATGTTAAAACCAATATAGCCAAACTCGCCGCAGAGGTTTCCGGGCGCGCCATCGCCGTCAATGCCCATGCCCACCTCAAGGTTAAACAAGGCGATATTCTGGTAGCCATTGACCCAAGACCGTTCGAGATAGCCGTCGAGCATGCCAGTGCGGAGTTGGATGCCGCGCGCTGTGAAATCGAAACCCTTAGTGCGACCCTCAAAGAAGCCAGGTCCGAACTTGCGGAAGCGCAGGACCGCGCCAGCTATTTTCGCAAACGTTTCGAGCGTCAGATCGAATTGGCGCGGCAGGGCATCACAGCGGCGACCCGTCGCGACGAATTGGAAAACGATGCCAATGCGGCCGATGATCGTGTCACCATGGTGCGTCAAAAAATTCAGCGTGTGATCGCCTCACTCGGCGGCGATGGTGACCGCGGCATTGATCAGCATCCGTTGGTGCGGGCAAAGATGGCGGCGCTGGCGCAAGCCCAGCTGGATCTCGAACACACAAACGTTCGCGCCCCCGCAGACGGCACCGTGGTCAGCGTGCCGGTTTTACCGGGCGAACAGATCACAGCCGCGACGCCGCTATTTGCGATCGTTACCGACACCCCTCCCTGGGTCGACGCCAACTTCAAAGAAACCGAGCTCACACACGTGCGCGTCGGTCAAAAGGCGAAGGTCGTTCTCGATATCTATCCGGATTACACGTGGGATGCGGAGGTGCAAAGCATCTCGCCGGCCACCGGCGCTGAATTCGCGATTTTACCCCCGCAGAACGCCTCCGGGAACTGGGTGAAAGTCGTGCAGCGCCTACCGGTGCGCCTCAGGCTCATCAATAGCCCCGACGCACCAACATTTCGCGCCGGCACGACGGCAACTGCAACGATTGATACCGGCCGCAGGCGGTCATTATCGGACTTGTTCGATAACTTTACGGCATTGGCAGCATCTGGGGATTAATAGACCGCGCCTCGATACACCGGAAAGCCGAATTCTACATGATTAAATAAGGTGCTTCGACGTCATCGATTTGCGAGTTCATCAAGCGATTCTCGCAATGAACGGTCAAGAATTTCAATCCCACGGTCTATCTCGGCTTCGGAAATCGTCAATGGTGGGGCAATCCGCCAGACCGAACCTCGCTCTTTACGGCGTTTGATGTTCATACTAAGACCGTATTCATAACATTTCTTAGTCGTAATCTCGCCGAGTTCGTGATGCGGCGTACGGGTTTCGCGATTGGTCACCAACTCAATCCCCATCAGCATCCCGGCGCCGCGAATGTCGCCAATGGCTTCATATTTTTGCTGTAGATTTTCCATGTGACCGCGCAAGTATGCGCCCATGGTGCGTGAACGAGCCAACAGATCTTCGTCCTCCAGCGTATCCAACACGGCAAGCCCCACCATCGCCAGCAGCGGATCGGATACGTGACTTGTGTAGTAATTGAACCCCCGCGCGTGGATGGTTTCTTCGATTTTGTCCGTTGTGATGACCCCCGCCAACGGCAATCCGCCACCAAGGGTTTTGGACACACTCATGATATCGGGCGTCACGCCGAAATACTCAGCGCCGGTTCGCGTGCCGATCCGTCCAAACGCGGTCTGCGCCTCGTCAAAGATCAACAGCATACCGCGTTCATCGGCGGCTTTACGCAATCCTTCGATATAGCACTTCGGCGGCACCAGGACGCCACCTGCACTGATGATCGGCTCTACAATGATGGCGGCGGGTTGTCCGGCAGATGTCATGTCGAACATCTTCAGGCCCAATTCCAAGCACGCCATCGCCGAGGCTTCCTCGCTGCCAGCATCGATGTGGGGACGGTATGCGTTGGGTTCCGGGATCGCAAAAACACCCGGCGTGGGGACTCCGTAACCGCGACGGTCGCTAGCAAACGATGCCGATGATGCGGCGCCTGTTACGCCGTGCCAAGACCCGCCGATGGCGATTACTTCAAATCCGCCGGTGTACATCTTCGCCATGCGAAGCGCCGCTTCGTTGCTTTCCGAACCGGTGTTGATCCAGAGTGATTTATTTAGCCCTGCCGGCATCCAATCGCGCGCGATCCGAAGTGCTAGTTCCGCGACCGCTTCGGGGATCATGCCGCTGAACATATGATATGCAGTTTGGCCTGCGCGTTCGACGGCCTTCACGATATTGGGGTGGTTGTGTCCGATGGTTGCGCACATCTGACCTGATGTGAAATCCAGTATTTCACGCCCGGTGTCATCGCGCAGGATACAACCCTTAGCCTCGTTAAAAAGGTTTGGAAATGTGTCTCCACCATAGCGGATCAGATGCTCACGTGCCGCTTGTCGGAGTTCCTCGTTCATGATTAGCTTTCCCGCTGAGATGCGATTTTTAAGGTGTAACGTTATTGGTCTTACAATGGTATTGCCACGTTAACAGCCGAGCGTCGACGGCACCACAAGCCTAGTCGGCGATCGACAGGGCCTCGGTGGCTTTTCGCAGGATTGGCAGGTATGTCCGGGCCTTTTGCAAGTTCATACGAACAGACGGGGCATGAAACGCCAAGGCTGCGACCATACGCCCTTTGCTGTCATTGATCGGGACAGCCACTGCGACCATCCCGTCGACGAATTCCTCATCATCAACGCCGACTTTATCTTTCCGAATTTTCGCGACGGCTGCCAACAGAGCATCGGGATCACGGAGCGTGTTGTCGGTATATTTCTCAAGCTTCAGAACGGAAACCAGTTTCTCGCACTGCTCCTCGGGCAACGAACTAAGATATAGCTTGCCACTCGCCGTGCAGTGCACCGGCACGTTGGTGCCGATTGGAAGTTGGTGGCGCAACGGCCATTTCGTCTCGACACGGTCCGAATAGAACATCTCCACACCGAGCGGCAGAACGATATTACAGGTCTCGCCAATATCTTGGGATACGGCGGTCAGGATACCGTGCCGAAAGGTTTGGTCCGCCGTCGCCGCGAGCGTCAGGTTCGCCAACCGGCGCATGCTGTGCCCAATCACATAGCCCCGGCCGTTGATATCTTGGCGAATATACCCCTCCCGCTCGAGAACATTGCACTGCCGGTGCAACGTCGCCTTCGGAAGCCCCGTCGACTCCACCAAATCGACAACAGTCATCGGTAGGTCCGACCCAGCAATCGCCTCTACGATAGCGAAGACGCGCAGTGACCGGGTCGGCCTCTCTAACTTAACGTCATCCATTATTCACTGTCTGAGTTGCTCACTTAACATGTTGATAGACCCCCGCGCCCTCTTGAGTAAGTAAAATCGTCGAGAAGTCCGGGATCATAATGACGAGGAACCAAACCGCAAGTAGCGCAAAAAGATACGGCAAGGTGTAGCGCAATAACCGGAAATACGGAATGCCGGTTATACCACTGGCAACATAGAGATTGAGGCCATAAGGCGGTGTGATAAAGCCGATGGCATCACCGACCAGGAATATCACGGCGAAATGAATAGGATCGACGCCTATACCCGCAGCAATCGGCGCTAAGATCGGTGCCAGGATCAGCAGTTCTTCAAGCTACGCCTCGGGCGTTTCCCGAAGTTCCCTTGTCTCGCGCGCAACATCGGCTTGCTCTGCATCCGTTTGCGAACTGACGGAGACATACTCTCCCGCCGCCATCGACATGGCGCCGGCAACGAGACCGGCAAGGCCGGCAATCAGGATCTCCGGACGCCCCGAACCCGCAGCGGCAACACCGACAACAAGGATCGCCGTCGAGACGAGACCGTCATTTGCCCCAAGCACCGCCGCACGGAGCCAGCCAATCCGGCTCACCATATGAATTTCGGCATGCGATAGTCTGCTCATGCGCGGTATCCCTTAATTCTGGCGGTCTGCGTTCCGCATCTTTTGGGCTAGCAGAAATAGCCGCCCACTTTGATTCAGTCTTCGTTATACGAAGGTGTTTCATGTTGACGACGCACACCCCGCACATCAAAAACCCCTCTAAGCCATTAGTTTAAGGATTTTTTTGGCTGGTTGTGGGGATAGGATTTATTCAAGCCCCTACATTGCGTCGTCTAATATAAGGCTCTACGAAAAGGCAAGGTAGACGTTACTTGCTCATCGATAAGCAAGGATACCAAGACTTTCTGTTTGAAGTAGCCTTTCAGCCACAAGTGGATGTCAACCAAAGCAACTGACGTTCCTTACAAGGCGCCTCCATTTACCTTCAATCCCCCCCCAACAGCATCACCCGGCATTCGGGTCCGGGTATGACCAACTAAATGCTTTAGGCATCTCGTCGCGCCGGCCATTCCATAGCCAAACCTGCCAAGTAAAAGCCGTCGCAAGGAAACCATAGCCAGCCTCGGCCGACATCTCTGCCAACTGACTTGCCAAGGCGACAGATGGACGAGTGTTAAATGCCTGAAAACAGACTTCCAGGCCGAGCGGTCTGCATGCTTTCTCAGGATCGGTGGCAGTACGCGCCTGCAAAATCACCGGCAGTTCGCCGAAACTCGCAGCGACATCATATGCGAACCCGCGCATCGGTAATTTCGCATCTTCGATGTCTTCGCGCATATCTTCAATTTGACCGTCACTGACGCCGTTTTCAAATATCGATGCCGACGAACCGCAAGCGTCCACGCCGAAATCCCGAATTGGAGGATATGCAGGTGATAATTTACTCCCGCGCTGTGCTTGGTTCGTGATCCGACACAGCACAGCGCGCAATGCCGTACCCCGCAGCTTTCCGATCAAAAGGAAGGAAAGATCGGTGTTGTAGGGCTGGTCGGCCAAGGCCTTTGCGAGTTGCAACGTGTTGCCCGGAATGCTTTCGAGCGCACCCGCATTGCCGGCGTACGCCACATCCGCGCCGGTTATAAACTGGAGAAACCGAACGCCGATTTCAGATTTGATGCGCTGAACGACGGGCTGGTGAGGAATTTCTCTCGGATATCGCTCGGCAAGTTCGAGGTGTGTCAGCACCGATACTTTGCCGGGCTGCCGGGTCAAGTTGACGACGCCAGAAAAAACCTCGGGCCATTGCGGTTGCGGAATGCGGATACCGTTTTTCGATATGCGAAACGTGAAGCGCGATGCCGCACCGTCTTGTTCGGACCGCAATAAATCGGACTGCCCAAACGCGCCGCGGGTGGCGACGCCGCGACGATATAAATCCAAGAAAAACGAGCGGTCTTCTTGGCGAATGTCATCCGGCCACGCCAAGTTTTTGGTTTGCAGCCAAGTCATCAACTTGTCTTGCGCAAGATCAAGCGCAAGGCGTCTGGTTCTGCTCGCGCCGTGCGCCGTCTGACGGACCGTTACCGAGACCTCATAGGCATCCGAGAGTTCGCGAACGTCAGCCTCGCCTGCATTTGCCGATGGCACAAAAAGCAACAACAGTGCCATACAGCAAATGAGACGCATAGGCCGAACGCTCTTAACGACGTGACCGATCAATCAAAAATCCGACTCGCTGGAGCCGCGCGAGGCAGACCCCTGGAAGCCTTGCCCCGTGTTGACGGCGCTCGCCGGAGCACCGCCCGCCGGTCGCGCCGTCTGATTGATATTGTTCTGCAATTGCCTTGCGGCAACGGCAGACCCCGGCGACCACTGATAGATCACACCGACAACAATTTGTTTGGTGACCGGGTGCTTTGCAGCCCAGCTTGAACGGACGCGTGCACCCTGAATGTCAACCATAGGTGTGGTCGACTTAATGACTTCTTCGAGCGCAGCTCCGCCCTCGTAGTCGATTTCCTCCATCGAGTCGGCGTATGTCTTAGCCGACGAAGCATTTTCGGTGCGTGACGTAACAGCTGTATGCTCCTTTGCAAAACTTGCCAAAGTCCCCTGCGCACGGGACGTCGCTATTTTCTTGGCATTGGCCATCAGCATTTTGTTGGTCGATGGAGAACCGGCTTGAGCGTAGGTAATTAAATGGAATTCCCCGACTTCGTCGCGAACCATTTGAACACCATAAGACGTCATCAGTTCCTTGAGGCCCTCTGGGGTTTTCTTGTCCGGAATCTGCTCGCTGATCGGCTTTCCGAAATAACCCGTGGGAGCGATATTAGGGTTCCCCGTCATAATCGCATCTGCCATCGCCATCGTTTTCGGCGAGCCAAGTATCACGACACAGATCGATCCCTGCTTTTCGTTCGGCGAAACTTCTTCCTGAACGAACATCCGACGGACGCCCTTCAGCTGCGATTTTGCCGTAGCCGTGATCAGTTGACGAAATTCTTCAGTAGCAAAAATTTCCCGCGCTGCCTCTTCGGCTGCGCGTTTTTCTTCTTCTGTAGGCTCTGGATTTAGGTCGACTCCGCGATCGCCCAACTGTTTGTCGAGTTCCGCGTGTAGCAGGCGCAACGTTTTATTATAGGCAGTTTCCCAGCCGTGTTCGGCGGGCTCGTCGGGCTTTGCCGGCGTGTTTTGCGAGGTCCGGATCGGCTCTGCAGAGAAGGTGCCTTGGGACGTCGCAAGCGTCAGATCCTGTTGAATGGAGTTGTTCATATATTTGACCAACTCTGCCTTTGCGTTCAGCACTGCTTTTTCATACGCGTTCTGGCGATCATTGATATAGTTCTGATGCCCCAGCGGTGCGCTGATCGTGCCTGTCCCCGTCGAGATGAAGAAAGGCGTACCATCGCTTTTTTGGTTGTTACCAAGCGTCCACCCTTTGCTGCTCGCCCAATCTTCACAAGCGGAACCAGCCATTTCCAAAGACTCAATGACTTCTATATTGCCGGCCTCTTGACGAATAGTCTCATCCTTCGCCGCATCGGCAAGCAAATCCGCATGCGCAAAAGACGATATACCGACCATCGTCACGCCAACAAAAAGCGCCGAAGATGTCTTCAAAAGGTTTTTGTAAATGTTCATGTCATCACCTTACCACTGCTCAGAATTTTCTTTTTCGAAGGATTCGAAACCAGCATCGATTTCTTTTTCGACCTGTTTGGCTTGTTTAGCCTTTGCTTGCGCACGTGCCTTCACTTTATCCATCGGCCGCACAATGAATTCGTTGGTTGCGATCAATGCAAAGGGATCGCTGTCGGCCTTGACCACGCGCGCGCGTGATTGCTTCGGGGTTACCGAAACGATTTCAATTTCGCCAACGATGATTTCTTCGGCGCCCAGCGATTCGCCGGTATGCTTATCTTGGATGGTTTGCCCAAGCATGATCAGCTTAAAACGCTGTCCAACCTCGATCGTGCGACCGCCCTGACCAAGCACCAACTCGTTACCCGATGCAGCGGCGACCGTGACCGGATAGATCGCGTTCAGAACTTTCTCGCCAATTTCACCGGCAGCGCGCTGCGATAATTTGGTCAGCACACCACCGGCGGCGCCGGATTCGGTACTGGACGCATAGGTGTCAGCCCACTTGATCTGACCTGTCGCGGCGTCGATGACGCGATACGATACACCTATATTGCCGATATAGGTGGTGCGCGAAACACCGGTAATCGACGATGAAATGGTATTTTTACGCGTTGCAGCTTTTGTGATGGTTCCGACAAGCACCATATCGGCGCTGACCATCTGACCGAGTTTGGCCAATTCCTCAATCGGCGTTTGGCCGGATGTCACGATGCCGAGTTCGGCTTGCTGTTCGGCCAGATAATCGCGATCCAGCAACGCAAATTTACGGGTCTGTGTGAGGAACGTAATCAGGCTCTGGCCGAATGCCTCGCCGATGATATCGCCGTTTCTAGCCGAGATGCTGGGATCGATACGGAACGGCATGACGGCAAGACGCTTGCGGTTTAACTGTGCCGAGCGTTTGAACTTTGCCACCACGACTTCAAGGTCCACGGTTGTCAGATTGCCGAGCGCGGGGTCGACACCGCTGCTGACGATCCGATATTCCCTGACCGTGCCCTTTGTCTGCGACGTCACCGCCTGTGCGAAAGCTTCGGATGCCGCATAGGAATCGCCGCTCTCACTCGACGTGCTTACCTGCGATGTCGCAAGTGAGGTCTGTGCGGCAACCTGCGCGCCGTTCACCTGCTCAATCGCCATTCTGATCCCGTCGTAAATGGCATCACTAAGCGTTGGCCCGCTCCCTTGCGAGCTGACAGTGACATATTCGATTTGGGCCTGCGCCGGTGCGGTCCATAAAAAACCGCACAACACATAAGCAACTACGCCAACGAACAACCGCATTTTCAATCTCCAACGCCCACGTTCAGTAAGATGCCTCTGCGCCATGGCACAGAGGAGACCGATTTACAGTTCAACTTGTTCCATCGCGTCTTCGGCGTCCGACACGTCAACCTCGTTTTCTTGGCCGAACGTGATCAATGTCGAGGTGTTGTCATACCATTTGCTGACCAACGTCGGCAGCTCGGACGCAACGTACAAACCGGACACCGCACCCTGCGCCAAAGACACGGCACGGAATGCCATCAGCGGATTGCTGCTGATCTGGCTGATCGTCGATTGCACCTCGTTTGCATATGCCAGCACCTCGGGCACGATCAACGATGAGTTCAGCGTGCCCAAGGCATAGACCGGCAAAGCCTCGGCATACTTTTCACGGCCTTGTTCATCGAGCTTTACGCCGGCATCGAGCTTTTCACGGATCAGCGCATCGTTTTCCGCGGTCAGGGCCGTCGCGCTCTCCAACTCGCTTTTATCCGCGATACCACCCGCCAGTAACTCTGCTGTAGCCTCTACTTTTTGCCGATCAACATCGATCTTGAGCGCTTCCTGCAAAATCGTTTGTGCCTGCAGCATCAACACCAATGCCGCCTGATAGCGCCGGACGATCCGGTTATTGGTGTCTACATCGGCCGTAATTTCACCGGCGCCTTCCTTCGGAGGTTCCGATGCGCGCGCAGCGCCCGAGATCGAGGCCGTCTCTTGCGTTTGAGAACTGTTCAATGAGTCATTCACCGACGTTTTGCGCGCCGATGTGCTTGAGGTTTCGTCACTCGAAATGACCCCCTTCATGCCACTTTGCATGGAGTTGCCCACACTGGTGAGTTGCTTGTCCAAATTCTCCATCGTTTGGCAGGCGCTCAAAGACACAACAAGAGCGGACAGTGCTGCCCCTCGCCCCAACCTTCCAAGAGTGGTGTTGGTCTTTTTATTCACTGCTGTTTCTTTCTTCATAGCCCCGGTTCCCCTCATCGTGAATTTTCCAAAAAAATAAATAAAATTATAAAAGCGCGCAAAAAAGAGATGCCGACAGCGCCCAATGACGCTGCCGGCACGCGTTATTACAATTCGATCTGCTCCATGACGTCAGTCGCTTTGCTGACGTCGATGTCGTTTTCCTGACCGAACGTGATCAGGGTTTTCGTGTTGTCGTACCATTCGTTGATCAGCCCCGGCAGTTTCGTGCCGACGAAGACACCGGCCGCTGCACCTTCTTTCAGCTTGCCCAACATTGCCGGATCCGACACGAGCTGACTGCTCGACGAGGAAATGCTGGTGACATAGTCAGCGGCATCTTTCACCAAAAGTGCACCATCGAGCGTGCCCTTAGAGTAATAAGGGACGGCCTCGCCATACTTCTGTTTACTTTCAGCATCCAAGTTGCTGCCCTCAGCAATTTTGGCGGCGATCAGCTTGTTGTTTTCTTCGGTAACTGCGGTCGCCTTTTCGAGAGTTTCGTCATCGACAATTCCACCGGCCAAAAGCTTGGCCGTCTCAGCAGAGCGATCACCGGCGTTTTTGATGCCGAGGGCAACAGACAGAAGCTCCTGCGCTTGCAAAAGGTTCGTCAACGCGGACTGATAACGCTCAACGATGCCGTTCCCCTGGCCGACCAGACCATCGACATCCACGGCGCCGCCGGATTTCATACCCGGGACCGTGACGCAGCCGGCCGTTGCCGACAAAAACACCGCCACGAAAGCCGTCGACACTATTTTCCTAAGTCTTCTCATTCTTTTAGATCTCCTCATCATGATTCGTGATTAATGGTTAGTGCTTAACGTAGATTCTTCATGTTCATTTGATCGACGATAATCGATCCAGCCTGCTCCCCCGCGAGGGAAAGAGCATTTCGACGCGCCACATCGGCGTCGGGACCCAATCCGGAAAATTGGACCGGCCCGACGGATGCGACCTTTTTCGGCAGGCGTTTGGCGATGTTCCAAACTTCACCCCGCACAGAAACGTAAACACGCTGCAGCCCGCTCACCGGGTCGATGTCATTCACGCCAACGTCCATGGTCCCGAGCGCGAAGAAATTTACCTCGCAATCGCGCGCACCATCGATCGCCAGTTTGCGGGTTTGACGCGTCACCGAGTCGGCGACCGAAAACTCATCGGCGATAACGGCCGGTTCGGCGCCGCCGCATTCGCTCACGACGTCCCCATAATCGACAACCTCAAAGCCGGCGACCGTCAGTTGTTCGCTTATCTTGGCGTTGATATCGGACGAGCTCGAGGCGCGGTACTGAACCTTATCGGCTTTACGAACCGTGCTACCCCCGGTGACGGTTTTAGCCATCGACTTGCCCGATGCGCCAGAGACCGTGGTCCCGCCACTGCTGGCGATCGACTCTTTCGACTTCGCTTGTGCTTCCGCCATGCTGATGTTGGTTTCTTTCGCCTTGAACGACGTGCGAGCCGCGGCCTCACGCGCAACGAAGACGAACGCAAAGTAACTCCCTTCGCCCATCTGCGCACCGGCAGCGGAATTCGAATTGAGCATGGAATCCACCGCCCCACCGTCAACACTCATACGAATAACGACGTTGTAGGAGCTGCTAGACTCGTCGGACATCTCATCGATTATGCTGTAATCCACGATGTAATCGTCCAACGAACCCAGGAACTGGGGCTCCATTGCCTCGTAGGAGCGCTTCTTTGCGGCGTTGAATGAGGCCGTATAGCGCTTCCATGCCGCAGCCTTCGCGGCTTCGATGGTTTTTGCCTTCATTTCGGCGCTTGGGCTGCTCGAAAACAAGCCGCCTTCGTATTTCGTGGTGGCTTTGCCCTTAACTTTCACTTCCTGCGCGGAAACGCCGGAAACCGCCAAAATCATCAAACACAGGCTTATCGTCAAAATTCGTATCATCTGCACCGCTCCAATATCCCTTCAAAAGCTTTTAGTTGTTCCAAAATATTCTCGGTCTTCGTCCGTTTGGAAAACCAGTCTGACGAACGTTCGGAAATCTGTTTTGTTAAGCCGTTCGATAACTCAAAAAACACCTGCTGGTAATATGACCAGGGATCACCCTTCGTATCGTTCGCGATCTTTGTCACAATAGTACTGTTACGAAACGAGCCACTTAGATACTTCCGGCCTGACAGAGGCTCTGACACTTCGAGACTATAGCCAGTTACATACAGCCACTTCTCTTTGACTTCGTTTTTACCAAGTTGCTTACTTGCAAAACCCGTGTATTCGATTTCCATCTGGTAGTCGGGCTCTGGCAACTGAAAACTAAAAACGGATCCATCGGCAAATCTCGCGGCCATAGCACCACCAATCGCCTGCCCCTTGGAGAAAGGGAGCACGGCGACATCTTGGTTTACCGAAAGGAATTTCGTGAAATGCTGACCAACAAAGCCCTTGAACGCGCTTTCGCGTAGGGGTGAAATTTCGGTCACTTTTTTCGCCGCCCGATCCGTTAGGTCGACGTTCACCAACTGAATGTAATTCCTGTATTTCTCTTTGATGACAAGATTTTTGAGCCTTGCAACAAACTCGTCGAAAATATTTATGCCATGAATGTTCGTCAGGTACATCTCACGAACGCGTCGCTCCAAATATTCCTCCGTCGGCTTTTCTTTCGAACCGTCACGTAACTGAATACTAATCGGATGCGCAGCGATAATTTTTTTCTCAGCAAAGTCGAAGGCTAATATTTGAGCGTGTAGATCGATCGAAACTTTGTAGTCATCACCATACTGAACGATCGAGACGTTTTCCCAATCAAGAGCGAACGCGAGTGTTATGGCACCCGGGTCATTAGACTGGTTGAAGTCGAGTTCAAAACCTTCCGGCATATTCGCACGCAAGCGCTTCATCAATTCCGCCTGAAGGACATCTTGTTCGTTGTCAGGCGTGCTCTCAGAAATCTGATATGAAAAGGGAAAACGGACGCCGACGTCCACATTGTCGGAAATGAACGCAAAACCGGCGAAATATGCCTTCTCGATCGGGGCCGCGCTTACAGGCGCAGCTGCCACGATCAACATTGCCAGCGAAAATCCCAGCTTGGCGAAAATCACACGCATCAGTCTATCTTCCTCATCAATACTTGATCGCCCGAGTGAGAAGCAGAGAGGTCGATCCCCATCTGCTTGGCAACGGACTGGAACGCATTCGCGACGCGCCCGGCGCCGTCCACCGAATTACACGCCACCTCCAAATAGCCGAAAGAGCGTTCGACGACGCGGAGCGGTCGGCAGGATTGATCCTGAATCAATTCTTGAACGAGCGACGACGCGGCCGTGTCATCAAGGCCGCGAATAAACACCGATACTTTTGATTGCGGCCCATACGCCGGCGACGTGATAGGTGCGGCAGTGTTCCCGCCGGTGTTCGCCTGCGCGGCACAACCGGCCAAGCCCAGCACGACACAAATAATTAGCGGAGACTTCATAGAAATCGTGATCAGGGCTCTCAATAATCTAACTCCCCCTGTTAAATGCCCGAACTCCAGACAGACGTCCCAATAAGTAACTATGCCTTCGTTGCATACAACTAGTAAAAAGTACCAGCTAAGGGGCTGTCCCAGATAACCAAGGATTTGGGTTATCATGGGATCTATGCGCAAGAGTAGGCTGAGTAGGTATAAACAAAATCGTTTGATTGAGCATTTCGTTGCTGGCACGACGGCTCGAACTGCGGCGAGCCTATGTGGTGTTAATCGCAAGACGGCGGCTTTTTACTTTCTCCGTTTGCGCGAGATCATCGCCCTGGAACTAGAGGCTGAAAGTGAGGCCATGTTTGGCGGTGAGATTGAGGTGGATGAAAGTTACTTCGGTGGCAAGAGGAAGGGCAGGCGTGGACGTGGTGCTGCGGGAAAAATCCCTGTATTTGGCTTGTTAAAGCGCGGAGGCAAGGTCTATACGAAGATCATCCCTGACGCCTCATCAGAAACTTTAATCCCTATTATCAATCGTAAGGTCATTCCTGATAGCATCGTCTATTCAGACAGCTGGCGAGCGTACAATGTGTTGGATATTTCAGATTTTCATCATTTTCGGATCAACCATTCTGAACTCTTCGCAGACAAGCAAAATCACATCAATGGTATTGAGACTTTTTGGAACCAGGCAAAGCGCCAGATGCGCAAATTCAACGGTGTTCCAAAGGTCAATTTTGGACTATTTTTGAAGGAATGTGAATGGCGTTTTAATAACAGTGACCCATCAATTCAATTATATTAATTGAGACAATGGGTTAAGCAGAATATGGGCTAATTACCTGGGACAGCCCCCCAGCTAATTATCCACAACCCAGAGCTTTTTTCATCTTGCTTTTACATTAATAAAAACCGATGCGAGATTTAGTTTTAACAAAACTATCTTTACTTGTTTCCCTGCGTCCGCGATCCAGATTTCGCTGAATATCTGTTGTTTTCATCGAACAGCGCGCTGTTTTCCCGGTATCCATAAACACGCCTTTCCTATTGAGGTGTCGCTAAAGTGATATGTGTCTCGACAATATTCGCACTTTCATCGCGGTTATTTATTGTCGCGGCGTCCGACGACCGAAACTGCGATACAATTGCCGCAACCGGCTGCTCTCCAAAGATCGTATAGATGCTGAAATCAATCGCTTCGCGCTGTCTCAGCGGTACATCCAAGTCGAGGTCCAGCGCGCCGCGCACAGGCTGATCGCCGCTCAGGCCCTCGACACGCGACGCCGCTTCAATAAGCCGCCCGGACTTTCGCGCAACGACGACACCCGCAAACCGCGCCGGCGTCTCGGGCGTGATACGAAGCCGAAAACCACACGGCCGCTCGCCTGCCGGATCATACGGACGCATCACCGGTTCCATTTTGGAAAACAGAAGGCTGGCACATCGCTGTCCCGACGGCGGATATTTGCCGAACACCTCGACGCGCCCGAGTGATTGCGGTGGCGGCGGTGCGGCCTTGGCCACGGCGCTCGGTTCGGGAACCGCGGCGTCTGCCGCCATATCGTTGTCACGCTGATGCCACGAGAGCGCGCCCCAGAAAATGCCGATAACGGCGGCCCCGGCCAACAATGCCCCGTAAGGCGTTCGGCCATGCCCGCCCCGCACGACCGGCATCATTGCTTGAGAAACTTTCGCCGGCGGCGTGCCTGCCAGCAAACCGATCACGGCCAGCGCATCGGCGATCCGCGCACATGGATAGACCTGCGTTCCGCCTTCGCGCAGCAGCGATATCGCGCGGTCCGCATTATCGCCGTGCGGCACGATCACGCTCACACCGTCGCCGGCACTTGAAAATATCTGCGCAGCCGCCGCTATTTTCTCGTCGATATGCTCGACCGGTTCGACCTCGAGATCGTAATTTACCCGCCCCGTGACCAAGTACGTGTGCGCGGCATCAACGTCTGGCCCTGCGAGTTCGTGCGTGTTGGATTCAGAAACGGCATGTGCGAGAAACACGGCAAGCTGCCAGCTCTCGCCCGAGCCGACCACGCCCGAGAGATCCAATCGATAACTTTGCCCACCGAATTCGCGCGCAATGACACCGCTTCCCGGACGGACAAAATCGTCGTAGGCACCGCTGATCGGCAGCACCTGCGAGGTGCGCTTCAGGCACACCATGGATTGCGGCGCGCGCTCGGCGGTTATTCGATCAATCGCGACGACACCACCCGTCGTTGCGATCAATATCCGAACAATTTTCATCGCATATAAAGCCTGGATTTCGGGTCATACAAAAGCTGCAGAAGCTTATCCCCTTCTTCGGCGATAAGCTGGCAAATCCGTCGCCGCGTTGGCGGCAGATCGAACGAGAACGGCTGCTCGGCAGAATCCACGATCACCAAACTGGAGACACCCGGATCGTCCGCTTCAAATTCGATCACGACATAAACCTGTGCATCTTCCGCCTGACTTTTCTCCATGCGGATGCGACAGCCCGGTGCATTGCGAACGATATCGCCCGCACTCGCGGCGCGCGCCTCGTCGAAGGCAAAGCTACTGTTGGCGGCCAGCATCCGATGATACAGCTTACGCAAGTGCGGATGCGCCTTCAGGGATACGGCGAACCGTTCGTCAGGCAAGCGCCGCGCGCAGGCATAGTCATAAAGCTCGCTCGGCGAAATTCGGGGCGCCGCCGCGTCATGCGCATCGTCAAAAAGCTCCTCGCCAAGCGCCTGGTCAACGAATTGCCCGCGTAGCGCCTGCAACTGCATGTCGTCGGGTTTCAAAAAATCACTCATCATTTTTCACCGTACAAAATCTCAAATCGTTGTGCGAACAAGGCGCGATCACGTTCAAACATATCATCCAGACGTTGCTGGTAACGCGTTAAAGTCCGCAGGTAGCGCTCCAGAACATCGGCGATCTGCAGCACCGCGCCGGCGCCGACATAGAACCCCGCAACATGTTCGTCGTCGCGCAACGACGCCGCATCGAACCCTTTGCGGGTCATCGCCTTAAAAGCACGCTCGGCGTCCAATAGGATCTGCGCATGCTTTTCAGACGGAACATCTTCGTCCGGCACGGCCAATTGCGGCGCCGCATTGCCCGGAAACGCAATCACGTTATCGGCCCCGGCAGCGGTCGCCGTCCGACCGTCCCGACCGGAATGCCCATCAACACGACCATGCGAATAAATTGCCCACAATGTCGCTTTTTGCAGGGCCTCCAGATGCGGCTTCAACCCGTGCAGCGTGTCGTAAAGCGTTTGATATGAATGCGCCCCTTCGCAAGACAGCCGCGCGGCCAGCGTGCCCCGCGAGAGCCGCAGGTCGTTGCTGATCGCGGACTGCACCGCACCGAAGGAATCCAGCCGAAGAACGGTCAGCGGCAGCGCTTCGACTTCGGGCCCAAAAGCCGCGACGTTTGCAAGCGGCTTGCGCTCTCCCTCTTTTTTGAAAAATTTGATCGCCGATGCGGGCGGTGCATCGATCACCTCGAAAGGCGAACGCCACGGGCCGCCCGGCATATCGCCGAGTGCGTCCTCGCTGGCATCCCATTCATCGCGCTCGGCACCGAACGGCGCGGCATCGTCTATCGCCACGCCGATTTCACTGGCCGCGAACAAGCGATACAATTTGATCATCGCTTCGGCGGCGCCGGCATAACTGACGAATGCATCGCCGGTGCTCTCGAGCCAAAACGCTAAGATCGCCTGATCGTCGATGACAATACGCCCGTCCGGACTTCTGTCGCTTAAAAACCGATAGAGCGTATTGAAGCGCTCTTCATGCACGGCGCGGGAAAAATGGCGGCGGCGATAGGACCTGAGAATTTTTGCCAATGCATTGCTGGCGCCGCGGATTTCGGCCTCACCAGAATCGCCCGCGCAAAGCGCCTCAAAGGTGCTCTCGATCTCGGCGTGGTGGGCGCCCGCTTCCATGCCGATTAAAAATTCGAACAACGCCGCCAAGGAAACCATGCGCCCGAAGTAAATGTGCCAGGGCGCTTCGCCGGCCGTGCCGGAAACTCCCTTCGGCGTGACCGCAAAGCCCGGCTTCTTCCAACCGGCAGCCCCGACGTTCTCGTCGAACCATGCTTTGAATTGCTGGGGACTCGGTTGGTCGGCGGCCAGCAACGCCATCCACCTTCCCTCTGCGCCCGGCCAGGCGGCATCGATCATCAAGACGAGATGACACACCGCATAAAGCGGCTCGTCGCGGTTTTGCGCCGACATGTGTTCGCCCGCAATCACCGCCGACAACCACGAAAGATGCGCCTTATTCCGATACCGCGGGCCGCCGCTTGCCGACGTCGCATCCGCCAGGCAGCGAAAGTCCGCCAGCGCCTCACCATCGGCGCCGCCTCGCGCAAGTGTGCGGATCGGATCTTTCATCTGCTGAAGACGCCCCCTATTCAAATATCTGTGCACTGTAGTTCTAGAGGAAACACGCACAAGACGTAAGCCACCTAAAATACCCCAGGCAACATCTGCCGTGAAAACCCGTTTTCCCGACGGTCTCACGGCAGATGCACGCCTTTCGCGCACAGATTGTCGCGACAGAGCCATTAACGGCTCCACCGCACGATGGGGCCAAGCTTCGGCAGCGGACGAGGCGTGACCGGCACTGCCACCCGAGCCTGCGCCATCGCATATTGCTGAAAAGCTCTGTGCCGCGCATGGATGCCGGTCTTAATCCCAGCCTGACGGCGCAGCAGCTCGTCTTTCAGCTTGGCCGCAGCGATCTGCTGATCACGCGCACGTTTGAAGTTTTTATAGAAGTCGCCGCCCAGGTATTCGCTGAACGCGTCCAGGTCGGAGGACGGCGGCGCTTTGCGCGTTGGCGTCGCATCGGCGGTTACCGTCCAAACATCGTGCTGGTTCGCATAACGCTTTTCCCACTTCAGCACCTTACTGACATAGCCCCGCGTATAGCTGTGCGGTCGACCGTTTTTGATGGTGCCGCCGTTATAATGCGATAACGCCAGATCCCAGCGACCGTTATAGCGGTCGATCAGCTTCGACAGAAAGTCTATGCCCATGCGGATGTTGGTGCGCGCATCCCAAAGATGGTTCGCCCGCACGCGGTATTCACCCCACGCGGTCGCAGGCATGATCTGCATGACGCCGCGCGCACCGGCACTGCTGAGCGCACGCGCCTGAAAATCGGATTCCACTTTGGCGACGGCCAACGCCAGCGACGGCTTCAGGCCGATCTGCTGCGCTTCATAAACGATCATTTCCTTGATCGCGTTGCGGTTGCTCGCCTGCGCAGGTGCAATGTCGAGACTGAGCAGCGCAAATGCGAATACAAACGTTGCACTGACAATACGGGGCATGAACGCAGTCATGGCTTTACCTCTTTCAATCTGGTGATCCAATTTTCGGTTAAAGTCGTTACGGTCAGGTTCGGCACGCCGACGCGCGCGCGCACCGCCATCGCATCGCTCATGCTGAGCGACGGATCCAGGGCGAGCACCGCGTTGCCGGTGGGCGCGAACGCCGATGGGTCGATGGCATTGAGCTCCGCATCGAAAAATGCACCGTTATAATGAACGATCACGTCACTGGGTGCCGTCGGCGCGGTCGATGTTTTTGCCGTGTCCGGCTCGACGTTGGCCATTTCGATTTTTTCGGCCTCGATTTGAGTGGGGGTGGATATGTCTTTGGAAGCGGATGCGACCTGACCGGCGCCCATCGAAACCATGGTCAAAACCATGATTGAAAAGAAGCCCATCGCCAACGCCAAGGCGATCTCGGTCATCGCGTTATCGGGCTGCGTGCTGCTTTGGCTGATCTCGGACATCTGCGCTCTCCATCGTGTTCACCTAGGTAATGGAGGCGCTAGAGCCGTTTTTCCGAACTGTTTTGAAGTTTTTTATTTTACTTGCATCCGTACCCACGTGCGTGCCGGCTATTCGGCACGCACCAGGCGAATGCCACCCGCCTGAGAGACAACCTCACCCGGCAGATCAAGGTGTTCCAGCAGGCGCACGAAGTTCGTCTCCAACGCCGCAAGTTCACTTTCGCTATACAGCGTCAGAATGGTCTCCGCGCCCTCAATCCGGGGCGTGCCGAGATCGACATGCCCTTCGAAGGCCGGCACAAATTCATAAATCAGCGCCAGTTCATCGGACGTGAAGCCATCGAAAGTCAATGTCACCCAAGGGCCTGTGGGCACGGCGGCCAATGAAGACCCTGGCTCTTTAATCGTCTGCTCGGGGACCGGCCGCTCGGCAAGTTTCGGCTCGGCGACCGGCGGCTCGGCAACCGGTTTCGCATCGGACAGCTCAGCGCCGCCGTTCTTCAGCAGCGATATAATGTCACGGCCCAACACGCGCGCCATTTCGTCGGCTTGCGAGGCGGCTTCTTCGAGCATGCAGTCGCGGCCGCAGTTCTTCGGCACGACACGGTCGAACGGGAAGCTGACATCGAAGGATCCCAAACGGTCCCCCGACACCACATCAAGCACATTGCCTTGCATGCTGCTTTCGATCTGCCGCGACAAAACCGGCCCGTATGTGCGCACGAACATAGAATACGTGACGACCGCATCGGGCGAAGCTTGGCCCCCGGAAGCGATCTCGCTCAACAGATTTGCATCGCTCCCGGCTTGCGTTTGCAACGACGCGCGACCCAATCCCATATCCGCCGGCAACAACGGCGTAACGCCGGTTTCAGCCAAACGGCGGACAAGGTTTTCTTGTACTTTGTCAAAAAGCGGAGATGAAGACGGCACCGCGTGCCCGTGACCGTCGAGGCCGACGACCAATACCCGCTGCCCCGCCGACGCATCCATAGCCACGCCGCCGAAACCTGCGATTGCCGCGCACAAAACAACGATAAATTTTTTCAACATCTTCATCACCATTCAAAAATATTCGACAAGGTAGCTGGATTATTTGACGGTTGCACGTGCATCGACCTGCAATGCGGTCGATGTCGGCGTTTCGCCGTAAGCGATGCCGCCGCGCGTGTCGGGCAATGTCACCATCATGCGACGGACGGCATCTTCGACGATCGAGTAATTCATCTCCTGATCCATTTGGTGGCTGCTGGCCTTGATGGCGCCGATGCTCAGCGATGCGATGTCGAGCGGAAATCCGCCATCGCCGCGGGACGTCGCATGGCGGGCGATCCACAACAGTTTTCCTTCATCGCCGTCGCCCGCGTGGCTCGGCTGAAACATCCGCAAGCGCAGATCGATGCTGCGGCTCGACCAGATGACAAAATAGTCGTCGGACGACGCCATCAACTGGGGCTCGATAAATGCATCGCAGCGGGCACCTTTCAGAAACCTATGTCTGTCATCGGGATTGGAAACGTCGAGCGTCAATCGACGCGCCAAGTCACGCCGCTGATCGGGCCCGATCACCGTCGGCACCCTTTGCGACAGATGGCGCGCGACGGCACGCTCGATAAACGTTGCCATTTGCGGCGAAGACGGGCCGACGGAGACCGCCGGCAACACCGCGACACACGCCGGCGCGACGCGGAAGAACTCATCTTTCAGATCGGCCCGCACGGTCCGCGCCATTGGGTTCGCGGATTGCTCGCCTTGGTTCAGATACTCGGTCTGCGCACACCCCGTCACGGCCAGCATCGCTAAAATCGCGAGACAAAGGTTGCGTCGCACGTAAGAAAAACTGCGGCTGTCCATTATATCCCTCCTCCGGAATTACATTTTGCAGACGGCGACAAATCGACTTTCCCCAAAACAGCCGCACCGTCCACAGATACATTTTCGACAAATAACCGCTCACCCCGCAAAACGTAGGATGCACGGATTGATCCGACATCGGCATACCCTTCACCGATCATCTGACCGAGACCGGCAAGAAGGCGGGCATCGACGCGGCGCGGGAACAAGCGGACCGGCGTGCCGCGCAAACCACGATGGCGCGCATGTATTTTCTGAATGGCTTGGCGCTCTGCGGGCGCGTGCCAACTGCCGACCTGACGCATAAAGCCGGAATACTTATCGAGATTGAGGTCCCAAGCCTCGCCTTGCCGACCGACATCGGCATACAGGCGGCCATCGTTCGTATGCATCGCAATCGTCAAGCCGTAGCACCGCGCCATCGTCGAGAACAAACGCGCCCCCTTGGCGCCGGTCGGCCATGCAATTTCGATGGCGGGACCTTGGCCGTGTTCCAATATCCGCAATCGGGTGCGACCGGATTTAACGTCTTCGTCCGAAACCCGCACCACCTCGGACACCGCCGACGCTTGTTCGATGGAGACCGGTTGAATGGCGCCTGCTTGAGCAGGCTGGCGACGGATTACGTCCGGTCGCGAAGGTGTTGCCGATACCTGCAATATTTGCGGCTTCGGCGGTGTCGGCGGCGTCGGTGACTTTGGCACAACGCGCTCCGGCGTCACGGTCGGCTGTAACGGCGGATAGGCGATGGCCGGCTCGGCCTTTTCGATTTTCCGTGGCTGCAACGGCGCCGGCACCTCGACCTCAACAGATTTTTCGGGCGCAAGCTCAATGGGTGCGGGCTCAATGGGTGCGGGCATCTCAGGTGCCGGGATCGCGGCCTGCTCCGGTGCGACGTTTTCGGCGCTGAGGGGCGGCGGTGCAGGCAGGCGAACCGATGCCGGTGCCGGTACCGGTGCCACAGGCGCCGTTTGCTCGGCCACCACCTTAACGGGCGCCGCCTTTTCCTGCTTCGGTAGCGCCTGGGCTTCCTGCTTTTGAGGCGGCTGCGGCATATCGGTTTGCGGCCACATAAGCTGCGCCAGCCAGATCACGACCACCATGCTGAGCGCGACGGACGCGTTTCCAGGCCGAATTAGCGACCGCAAACCAGATACGCCGCTCATCGTCATTTCGCCAACATGCGAGCTGCGAACAGCTCCATGTCATCGACCAAGCGAACAAGTTCTCCGGCCCGCTCGGAGGCACTCATATATTGCGGTGCAGGTGCGTCGTCGGCCGTCATGTCGGCCATTTGCCGGGTTGCATCCGCAACCATGTCAGAAGTGCGATCTTCACCGACGATGCGTTCGCCGATAAGGCGTTCACCACCGGACTGCGGCGGTTGCGTGACCCGGGCCACCGGAACCTCGCGCGCCTGAGTGATCGGTGGCAGTTGTTTAGTCGCCTTCGGCGCGACCGGCGCGGCTTGAGGTTGAGTTGCAGGCTCAGCCGCAACGGTGCGCACCGGCTCGGCAACAGGTGCGGGCTCGGCGACAGGTGCGGGCTTCGCCTCGACCACTTTCGTTTGGACGGCCGGGTCGTCCTGCTGCGGGCTGGC
>JAFMCK010000173.1 GCA_017857825.1 Rhodospirillales bacterium | reverse complement strand
CGGACCTCGATCTCGCGTTTGCCATAGACGCGTTTGCCGTTGATGTGCATCGGTGTTTGTCGGTCGGATGCGGGGGTATCGGTGTGGGCGTCCATGGGACTCTCCGTTTGAGGTTTATGAAGCTTCAACCACGTGATTGAGGGCGATGTCGAAAATATCAAAGTTACGCAGCCGTGTGCTGGTGGGCGGTACCTGTACCGGAGCCGTGATGATCAGCGGCACCGTCTGTTCGGATACACCACCGTGCGAGCGTAGTGGTTCGGTCAGTTGCGAAAGGTCGTGTCGGTCAGCAGATGTGCCCAGTACCTTATGACGGGTCGAGACGATGATCAGATCGCCGAGCCGATCTTCGGGTAGGCCAAAGTGTGCACAGCCGGTGGCACGGTCATAAACCGCTTCGATACCATCCATGGCGCTGAGTTTTGCGGCGACGTCGGCGGCATCGGTCCCGCTCGGTAAATACGCTGTCGCGAACGAGCCGAGCGCGCCGTGGTGCACCACATACGGATCGGTGATCGGCAGAATGACGCGGGCTTGGCCGGTGCCCAGCATGTCGTCTAGGACTTCTTGCAAATAAATCACATCGGGTTCCCCGTCTTCACCGAATTTGGCGTTCATGCCGTGGTCGGCGGTCAAAGCCAAGGTCGCACCGGTCGCGGCGAGTTCCGCGAAATAGCCGTCCATCATCGCGTAAAACGCGTTTGCGACCGGGGTGCCGGGGGCATGCTTGTGTTGGATATAATCGGTGGTCGACAGGTACATGATATCGGGACGCATCGATGCCATCAGCTTGACGCCGGCGGCGAAAATAAATTCGCTGAGTGCCGCCGAATACACCGAAGGAATATCACGCCCGACCATTGCTTGCGCGTTGTCGATGCCGTTTTCCGCCATCGTTGTTTCATCCGCTTTTTCCGATGAAAAACAGACAGCACGTCCGGAATCGAAGCTGAGACCATGCCCCAGCAGGCGGCGCAATTTATCCTTGGCGGTGACGATGGCGATCTTCGCGCCGGCATCGTAGAACGCCTTGAAAATGGTCTCGGCGCGCAGGAACTTGGGGTCGTTCATCATCACTTCGTCGCCGGTGTCCGGGTCCAGAAAGAAGTTTCCTGAAATACCATGTACGGACGGTGGTTGGCCGGTAACGATGGACAGATTGTTTGGATTGGTGAAGCTGGGCACGACGCAGTCGGCGCGAAGATCTGTGCCGCCTTTGGACAGGGCGTCGGCCAGATAAGGCATATGGCCACCGGCAATCGCTTGTTCGATGTACGCAGGTTCTGAGCCATCGATGCACACGATGACGAGCGGTGCTTTCGGCCAAGCGTAGGTGCGGGCGTTGACGGTAACGGATTTGTGCATGGTATTCATTTCTAACCTTTTATGCTGCGGCTGGGTGGCCGTCGGCGACCCCCATCGTGTCGAGCACGACTTTGATAGCATCAAGTGCGTCGTTGATTTCCGCAACCCCGATTGCGCCGATACACCCAATCCTAAACGAGGGGGCAACCGTCAGCTTGCCTGGATAAATAACATACCCACGATCTTTCAGGCTGTCATAAAACAGGTCGAAATTAAATGCCGGATCTTTCGGCATTTTAAAAGTGATGATGATCGGCGCTTGCAGTTCATCGGGCAGCAACGTCTCGAACCCAAGCGCGCGCATACCGGCGACCAAGGTGCGACAGTTTTCGCTGTAACGTGCGTTGCGGCCCGCGAGGCCGCCGTCGGCGAAGTATTGGTCCATCGCCGAGGCAAAGGCAGCGATCACATGGGTTGGCGGGGTGAAGCGCCATTGGCCGTTGCCTTCCATCGCTTTGTATTGATCGTACAAATCTAGGCTCAGCGCGTGCGCGTTGCCTTTGCAACCGTCCAGCACGGATTTTCGGATTAACGCGAAGCCTAAGCCCGGCACACCTTCCAAACACTTGTTGGAGGATGCCATCACCGCGTCGAAGGGAATGCGGCGTGCATCCAAAACGATGGCGCCAAAAGCGCTCATGGCATCAATGATTAGGCTGCGTTCGGCTTTCGCGACAACGTCGGCGATCTTAGCAATAGGATTGAGGATGCCCGACGTGGTCTCGCAATGTACCGCGAGCACATGGGTGATCGCCTCGTCGTCGGCCAGTAATTTGGCGACGTGCGCAGGGTCGGGTGGGGTGTCTTCGAGCGTTTCATAGGTGACGTAGGCGCGCCCGGCATAATCCAGAATTTTCCCCATTCGCGTCCCGTAAGCGCCGTTGATCAGAATGAGCGCCTTGCCGCTTTTGGGAATCAGTGTGCCCAGCGTCGCTTCGACCGCAAACGTGCCGCTGCCTTGCACCGGAACGCAGACGTGGGTGTTTTCGGCGTGGGCGATCTTGAGCAGATTCTGCCGGACCACTCGGTTGGTTTCGATAAACGCGGCGTCACGTGAACCCCAGTCGTGCAGCATCGCTTGTTTGGTGGCCATGGACGTGGTCAGCGGGCCGGGGGTGAGTAGCCAGGGATCTTGCTGGGGGGCGGTCATCGCTTGCTCCGTCAAGGGGACGTGTCTATTTTCAAAGATTATCGGGCAAATTCGGTCAAAAGTACACAATTTATGCTTGAAAATATTTGATGATTTTGTGACAGGTTTTGACGAAAGCGCTGTCCTACGGTCGAAGTTCGGGCGATAGAAATGGCTCTGACTTGACGATACGCACGGTGCTTAGGCACTGTTTTACCTCGCTGGGCGTGTTTGAGTAGGGCGCGTTCGTGAAAGTGGTATGAAGAAGCGTTTGCTGAGGGGGATTCTATGCTGGCGGAACAACGCCGCAGCCGTATTTTAGAAATCGTCAACGCGCAGGGCTCGATATCGGTGAACGATTTGCACCGGCGTCTGGAGGTTTCGCGCGAGACGATTCGCCGCGACGTCACGCGTTTGGATGCGGATGGACGTTTACGCAAAACCCATGGTGGTGCGCTGGCCCTCACCCAGTCTGAACCGGTGTTCGAAGAACGCTTAAGCGTCAACGCCGATGGCAAGCGCGCCATAGGTCGCGCTGCGGCCGCGATGATTGCCGATGGGGCCTCGATGTTGATCGATTCGGGTACGACCACGATCTGCTTGGCCGAGAATTTGACCGAGCGTCAAAATTTGCTCGTCTACACCAATGATGTGCATATCGCTGCCAAACTGGCTGGGCGTAACAATAATCGTGTGTTGTTGACCGGCGGTGAATATCTGGCGAGCGAGGGCGCAATGCTCGGCCGCGACGCAACGGTCATGCTGTCGAACTATTATCCCGATTATGCGTTTGTCGGTGCTTCGGCGATGTCGGCGCACCCGTGGCTCATGGATTATTCCCGCGAGGCCGCGGAATTGCGGGCACAGATGCTGTCGCAGGCCCGCACCAAAGTCGTGCTCGCAGATCATACCAAATTTGACCGCACTGCGCCGGTGCGTGTTCCGGGCTTTGATCAGGTTGACGTGATTATCACCGATGTCCCACCGTCCGCCCGTATGCAGCGGGGGTTTGCACGTATTGATGCCGAACTCGTGGTGGCAAAGGGGTAGGTCTTTCGAGATGGCCTCTGGCCTACTCAAGATGGGGGCCGTGGAAAAAACACCTCATCCCGAGGCGAGCGGCGCGTGTCTCGAAGACTCAATTGAACGACGTGACCAGCTTTTCAATCTGTGTCGACCACGTCATTTGCCGCATCATCGTGACCGCACGTTGGCCCCGTATGTTTGCTTGCGCACGATCATGATAAATCGCCTCTAAGGCGGCGACGATTTCGTCAACGTCGCTCTCGCCCCAAGCCTCATAACGGCCATGCGGGTCAGCGATCTTGGACTGCTGGGTGAGAGGATAGCAGTTATCGTTGCTGGCGATATCCAAATGGCCGGTGTTCATCGACATCACACAAGGGATGCCGCTGGCCATGCATTCCATTGCCACCAAGTTGGTGCCGCCTTCGCAGCGGTTTGCGAACACGGCCGCATCGGCATCGCGCAGGACGTCTGGAAGCGATGCATTACCGATGACTCCGACATCAATATGTGCGCCATCGGGAAGACCTTCGCCGGCCGTCCACGCCATAATGGAGTCGGCGACCGAAGGACCATGTCTCGGCGCGGTGCGAACGTGTGGACCTTGCAACACGGTGGCCATGCTGTCGGCCCATGGGTTTTGCCAAACTGTTAACAACAACGCTTCGGGGTGGCGTTCATGAAACGCTTTAAAGGCGGCCAAAACGATATCTTGGCCTTTGCGAAATTCCAATTTACCGCCGGAAAAAATCACAAAGCGGTCTTTGAAGCGTCCGGTTTTGGCGCGCGGCTGAAAGGTCGTTGAGTCTACACCCTGGTGAATGCAGATTACGTCGGAAAGGCCGCGCGACAATAAATAGTCCCGGTTCCAATCCGAGCCTGTCCGCATGGTATCGAACGTTTTGGCGGCTGCGATGGCCGGGGCCGGGATCGCGGTTTCTTCAAAGAATGTAAAGCCTGCGTTGCGCACCCCGCGATAGCGCGCGCTGACATCGTTGTGCACCAAGTTGTTGCCACTGGAATGCAGAATCAAGGTATCTTGCAAGCCGACGCTTTCAATGTGCGCCGCATTTTCAACAAGCCGCTGCTGCTCGTCGATCAACGGCTGTAGCATTGCATGGTAGGTGGGGGCGATCAGGTTAAGATTTGTCTCGTTCAGCAACAACGGACGAGGCCAGCCTTTGCTCGATGGGCCGTTGGCGGCGAAACCTGCCCTGGCCAGCAGCTCGTGGACCAGATTGATGCCAAACACGCCCCAGCCATGAATACTGGACAGCCCCCAGGTAATCGCCAGTCGGCTCTCCATCGATGTCCCCCGCGGTTACTCGGGTTCGGCGACGACCATTTCGCCGTGTTTCGTGCATTCAGCGCTGGCTAGGTCGACGAAGACATGTGCGATGCTTTCCGGTGTTTTTACCGTTTTCACATCTTCGCCCGGCATGGCGGCGGCGCGCATGCCGGTCCGTGTCGGGCCTGGGTTGACCAAGTTGACACGGATGTTGGTTTTCTCGGTCTCTTCGGCATAGATGCGTGCCATCATTTCGAGACCTGCTTTTGAGATCGCATAGGCGCTCCAAAACGCGCGTGGCTGATGACCGACGGTCGACGTTACATAAATCGCACGTCCGCTGTCGGATGCCCGCAGCAGCGGATCGAACGAGCGCGTCATCCGCCAGCACGCGGTCAGATTGACGCCCATGACGCGGTCCCAAACTTTCGGCCCGAGTTGATGGAGCGGCATCAGGGTCCCGAGCGTGCCGTGGTTGGCGACGAATGCATCCAGGCGGCCAAAGCGCTCAAACAGTGCCGCGCCGACCTGATCAATCGCGTCGTAGTCGGTGACGTCCAGTGGGATCAAAGTCGATTCAATACCGGTCTCGGTGCGGATTTCATCGTCGAGTTCTTCCAGCGCAGCGGTGGTGCGGGCTGTTAAAATCGGGTGTGCGCCCTCGGCGGCAAAGCGTTTGGCCATCGCCCGGCCAATGCCGCGGGACGCGCCGGTGATCAGTGTGATCCGGCCTTCAAGTCTTTTACGCATGGGAGAACTCCGATTAGTCGCGTTCTGTCAGCAGTGACAATTGTTTGGGCATGCCGCCACCGTCTCGGTCGATAAGGCGGATCGGGTAATCGCCGGTGAAACACGCATCGCAGTATTGCGGCTGTTCGGTGTCGCGGCGCTCTTCGCCGACGGCGCGATAAAGCCCGTCGAGCGAGATGAACGCCAAAGAGTCGACGCCGATGATTTCCGCCATGCGCGCTAGGTCATTCTGTGCCGCCATCAGTTGATCGCGCTCTGGCGTGTCGATACCGTAAAAGCAGGAATGTGTGGTCGGTGGCGAGGAAATTCGCATATGCACTTCGGTGGCACCGGCAGCGCGGACCATTTCAACGATTTTAATACATGTCGTTCCGCGCACGATGGAGTCGTCAACCAGCACCACACGCTTGCCTTTGAGCATGCCGAGGTTTGCATTGTGCTTTAGGCGGACGCCCAAATTTCGGATTTGTGCCGTGGGCTCGATGAAGGTGCGTCCGACGTAGTGATTTCGGATGATCCCAAGCTCGAACGGGATGCCGCTTTCCTGGCTATAGCCGAGTGCCGCCGGCACGCCGCTGTCGGGGACCGGTACGATGACGTCGGCGTCGACATGGCTTTCTTGCGCAAGCTCGCGACCGATCGCTTTGCGGATTGCATAGACATGCTTGCCTTCGATGTTGCTGTCAGGCCGCGCAAAGTAGATGTATTCGAAGATGCAAAATTTGCGCGGTACTTTGGTGAACGGCTTCAACGAATGCAGGCCGTTTTCATCGATGATGACGATCTCACCCGGGTCCACGTCGCGCACAAACTTGGCGCCCATGATATCCAGCGCGCAGGTTTCCGACGTCATGATATAGGCGTCGCCCAAGCGACCGATCACAAGCGGACGCACACCGCTGGGGTCGCGCGCACCGATGAGTTTCTTTTGCGTCAACGCGACCAACGAATACGCGCCTTCGAGCTGGGTCAGCGCATCGGTCAGGCGGTCGACGACCGGACCGAATTCGCTGCGCGCGATCAGGTGGATGATGGTCTCGGTATCACTGGTGGATTGAAAGATGCTGCCGCGTTCGATCAGGGTCCGGCGGATTGCATATGAATTTGTGAGGTTGCCGTTGTGTGCAACGGCCAAGCCGCCGAAACGAAATTCCGAAAATAGTGGCTGCACGTTACGAAGCGCGGTGTCGCCGCTGGTTGAATAGCGCACATGGCCGATGGCGGATTTGCCGGGCAGTTGCTTGATGACTTCTTCTGAAGAAAAGTTGTCGCCGACGAGGCCGAGTGCGCGTTGGCT
>JAFMCK010000172.1 GCA_017857825.1 Rhodospirillales bacterium | reverse complement strand
TGCTGCTAACCATCTGACACTCATAAAGAAAATTCCTTATCTATGTCAGCCCCTATTTTTTTATTTTATTGACTTTCTAAGGGTTTAGGCGCACCTCATTGAAGACGTCTTACATTCGTTTGGTGCTACCTAAAACGACCCGGTACGCCGATAGGCTTAGTTATCCCTGACAGTGTGAACGTTTACCGGACCCGTCACGACACGCGTCGGCAGGCCGGTCACATCGTGATTAAGGATACGAATATGGCTAAAGGCACCGTTAAATGGTTCAATTCCGCTAAGGGTTATGGCTTCATCGAGCCGGAAGATGGTTCGAAAGATGCGTTCGTGCACATTTCTGCCGTCGAACGCGCCGGACTCAGCACCTTGAACGAAGGCCAAAAGGTCTCTTACGAAGTTCAGGCCGGTCAGAACGGTAAAAGTTCTGCCGAGAATCTGTCCGTAATCGACTAACGCTCGCAAATTGATCACCCCCGGCATGCGCTTGACGCGGCCGGGGGTGATCATTTTTGCGACATGCTGCCTTATACAGAGGACACTTTAAAATGATGACACCGATTAAAACTGGTCGTGAAACGGCGGAAGAAAAATTCGCCGCCGCGCAAAAGAAGACCAAGAAAGCCATCGCTGATAAAGAACAAGCGCAGATTGTTCGCGCCGACCATACTGCTGGGTTGCGCGCGCGCCGCTTGGCGAAACAAGCCGTCGAGAAAAAAGCTGCAGACGAAGCCGCCGCTGACAAAGCAGCCGCTAAAAAACCAGCGAAAAAGAAGAAAGTGCCTGCCAGCGCTTAATTGCCACTAATTGGGCCTGGGCATGTTTTCCATGCCGAGATACCCGGGCAGCGCTTCTATTCTTCGAATCCATTCGTTCACCGCGTCGTACGGCGACATGTCCACGTTGCCTTCCCAAACCATAGCGGCATAGGGATATACGGCGATGTCGGCAATTGTCGGGCGGTCGCAAGCGAGCCATTCCTCGTCGCTGAGCCAACTGTCGAGGACTCTCAACGCGGCGATTGAATTTTTGACCGCAGTTTCCGGATTGGCGTCGCGTTTAAACTTCACGATGGCCCTTGCAATTGCCGGTCCGGCCCACATTTCATTGGCGGCAAACGACAGCCACTTCTGCACCGCGCCCATGCCTTCAGCATCATCGGGATACCAGTCCGTATCGCCGTACTTCTTCGCGAGATAGACCAAGATCGCCTGGCTGTCCCAAATCACGGTACCGTCGTCATCGATGACCGGCACCTTGCCGAGCGGGTTCATCGTTAAGTATTCAGGCGTTTTTTGTTCGCCTTTCAACAAATTCACGGATTGGGTTTTGTAATCGAGATTCAGCAGGGATAAAAACAGCCGGACTTTGTGGCAATTGCCCGAAACCGGCGTGTCATAAAGCTTGATCATCGATATTCCCCACTAAATTTTTGATTATGAGTGTAGTTTTCATGGCCCGAGGCTTCGTGTAAACCAGAACCATGACATATTTTCAAAATAACGATGATCTGCTGGCGATTCGCGAAAGCGTCGCCAAGCTCTGCGAAGACTTTCCGGGCGAATATTGGCGTGAATTGGATCGTGAGCGGGGCTACCCGACTGCGTTCGTAAACGCACTGACCGAGGCCGGATTCTTAGGATGTTTGATCCCCGAAGCTTATGGTGGCTCGGGCCTCGGCATCCGCGAAGCGTCTGTGATCTTGGAAACCGTGCACCGCGCCGGCGGCAACGGCGCGGCGTGTCATGCGCAGATGTACATCATGGGCGCGATGCTGCGCCATGGCAGCGAAGAACAAAAGAAAACGTATCTGCCGGAAATCGCAACGGGGCGGCTCAGGCTGCAGGCATTCGGCGTCACCGAGCCGACCAGCGGCACCGACACGTCGCGCACCCGCACAACGGCGGTGCGCGACGGTGACGACTATATCGTCAATGGCCAGAAGGTGTGGACGTCGCGGGCCGAGCATTCGGATTTGATGCTTTTGCTGGCGCGCACCCAGCCGCGTGATGCTGGCAAAAAGCCGCACGATGGTTTGTCGATCTTTCTGATCGATATGCGCGAAGCCGTCGGCAACGGGCACCGAAATCTTTTTCGATGATTTGCGGATTCCGGCAGACAGTCTGATCGGTGAGGAGGGGCGGGGCTTTCGCTATATCTTGGACGGAATGAATGCTGAACGGATTCTGATCGCGTCCGAATGTATCGGTGATGCGAGATGGTTTATTGCAAAGGCCTCTGAATACGCGAAAGAGCGCCGTGTCTTTGATCGCCCGATTGGACAAAATCAGGGTATCCAGTTTCCGATTGCGCAAAGTTATGCAGAAAGCGAGGCGGCGGCGTTGATGATGCAAAAAGCAGCCGCCCTGTTCGATGCCGGCGAACCCTGCGGGGCTGAGGCGAATATGGCTAAGTACTTAGCGGCTGAAGCTTCATGGAAAGCGGGCGATGCCTGTATGCAGACCTTTGGCGGCTTTGCATTTGCCGAAGAATATGACATCGAGCGGAAGTTCCGGGAAACCCGGCTATATCGGACGGCCCCGATCTCGGCCAACCTGATTTTGTCGTACATCGCCGAACATGTACTGGGCATGCCGCGTTCTTTTTAATGCAGTTAAATCCTAACTTAAATATAATGCTTCATGGCTTTAATATTTCTATGAAAAATGTCGCAATTTGTTAAATAGCGATAAAACTCGTAATGTCTCCCAGAAATTACAAAGAAACATTCAAGGGGGGATATTATGCCAATTAAGCCACCACTCATAGATTTGCCTATCCGAGTCTCTCAATCCGGTTTTTATCAGGGATTCACCAAAGACGTCGCCATCACCGCAAAGATTTTGGTCGGTGCGCTAATTCTATGGGCGATTGCCTTTCCTGACCAGGCAGCCTCCGTCCTTGGACAGATGAATAGCTTTATTCTGGCAGGCTTTAACTATTGGTATGTATACGTGATGGCATTTTTTTCATCCTGTGCTTTGGGCTGGCGCTGTGGCCGAGGGCGGGCAAGCTTCGCCTGGGACATGATGATGACCGACCCGAGTTTTCAAATTTCTCGTGGTTTTCGATGATGTTTGGGGCGGGTATCGGCATTGGAATGCTGACGTTCGCAACAGCAGAACCGATGTACCACTTTGCCAAGAACCCCAGCACGATCATGGGACTGACAGAGGGCAGCACGGCAGGCAATGTCCGTGAAGCTTATATTTGGTCGTTCACCCATTGGGGGCTCGCCGCTTGGGCCGCATATGCCATTGTTGGTTTGGCGCTCGGCTATTTCGCTTATCGCCGCGGCTTGCCGTTGACGATCCGCTCGTCGTTGACGCCGTTATTCGGTAAAGCGCTTTCCGGGCCGCTTGGGCATGCAATTGATGTTGTCGCAGTTGTCGCAACAGTCCTCGGTGTTTCACAGACTCTGGGATTTGGCGTTGAGCAGTTTATCTCGGGCTTATCCAGAATCGGTGTCGGTGATTGGCTGTATTCGACTGCTGCCGACGGGACACAGTCGTCTTCGACGATGGGCATCATCGTGGCACTTCTCGTGATCATGGGTGCGTCCACGTTGTCGGCGCTTTCAGGTGTCGGCAAAGGCATCAAGTGGTTGTCGAACATCAACATGGGATTAAGCTTCTTTGTGCTGACTTTTTTCCTCATCTTCGGCTCTACGGTCTTCGGTTTGACGACGTTGTTTGTCGGGATGTGGGATTATTTGATCTCGATCCCCGGGAACATTTTCACGGTGTGGGCAAAAGACGGCACTGAAGTCGGCGATTCGTTAGCCGGATGGCAAGGTGGCTGGACCATCTTCTATTGGGCGTGGTGGATTGCCTTTGCCCCATTCGTCGGCGTTTTCTTGGCGCGCATTTCTAAAGGACGGACAATTCGCGAGTACGTTCTTGGTGCGCTGATCATTCCGGCCATCATGTGCTTTGTGTGGTTTGCACTGGTCGGCGGCACGGCAATTGATCTCGAGCTTTCCGGGGTCGCTGCAGGCGCCATCGTCGATGCAGGTCAGGCGGATCAACTGTTCGCGATGTTGGCCGTTATCCTGAGTGAGAATCTGGCGTACATAATGTCGGTTCTCGTCGTCATCTTGTTGCTGACGTATCTCGTCACGTCGGCGGATAGTGCTGTTCTGATCATCAACACG
Source organism: Rhodospirillales bacterium (assembly GCA_017857825.1). GTDB lineage: Bacteria > Pseudomonadota > Alphaproteobacteria > Rhodospirillales > Casp-alpha2 > UBA4479. The sequence continues at coordinate 2,711 of JAFMCK010000172.1, read as the reverse complement.
ATCAACGCAGGAGGTGATGAAGGGCCGAAATCTCGCCCGCATATCATGTTCTGGGGCGCCGCGCTTGCGCTCGTCGTCGGCGGTTTGATCGTCGCTGGTGGGTTGAGTGCGATTCAGACCGCGATGGTCATCGGCGCACTGCCGTTTAGTTTGGTTATGGTGCTGATGGGGATTTCGCTGATGAAGGCGATCTACAACGATGTTCGGCGGGAAAAACATGGATTGCAGACGATCCATGTAGAGGCAATGCCCGCAGAATAGACTGACCGAATAAGTCAGGGGCGGCCCCGGTGATTGTTCATCGGGGCCGTTTCTACGTCTGCCAGTAAGTTCAGAGGCCTGCGCGTGGCTGCGTGACTTAGTTCGTCGCGCGATGCGCGCGCCAATCAGCAAGTTGTCGGCGCCGAGCTTCAGCGAAGCTTTCTTCCCGGTCTTCTTTGGTAAATTCCGCCAGTTCCCGTTGTCGACGCGCCTGCATTTCTGCTTGGCGGACGGCAAGTAGGTGTTGCAATTGCTCGGACCTGCCGCGCGCATTGCGCCATGCTTCCATCTGACGCGCCCGTTTCACGTCGGGATCAAGTTCGTTGCGCAGCTCCCGTGCGGCGGTTTTGAGCGTTTTAAAGCGTGCATTAAGCGCGGCCGTGCGGGCGCGATCGATGGGGGCAATGGTGTAGGTGGATGGGGTGTCTTCAGGTTCCGGCGCCATGCGACGTGCGAGGCCCAAATTTGGTTGGCCGTTCAGTGATGCCCAGAATTTTTCAACTTTGCCCCGATAGTACGTGGTGCGTTCCGGCGTGAACGAATGATAGTGGCCCGCAGCCTCGCCCCAAGAACCGGCGTTTTCGCGAAGACGGATCAGAAACTTCGCGGCATAGGCGGCATTTATGTCCGGGTCCATGGCATCTTCGACACTGCGGAACTCATGGCCGTGATACTGCATATTCACCTGCATGCAGCCGACATCGATGTTTTGTACACCTTTGGCCTGTAGGCGGCGGACTTCGCGCATGGCGGCGGCCTTGCTGGGAAAATATGCACCAGGGCCGCCGGACGTTACGGTCCAGGGCCAGGCGCGGACACGTTTGTGGGTCGCAGACCAGCGACCGGATTCGGTCATGGATATGGCTTGCAGAAGCTTTTCAGGCACCTCGGAAATCCGTTCCCATCGCGATGTCGCGCGCTCACACAGTTGATGTGTGCGCTCGGTCTCGGCGGCTGTCATCGTAGATATGTCCGGTGCGGCCGTTGATGCCTGGGTCTGCGTTACGCAGACTAGGACCAAGATCACCGCGCCCATACCTGCGCTAAAGGGTTTCCAACAGGGTTTCATGTTTTTGATCATCGTGCTCGCTCAGTGCCTCTTCAAAAGAGCTCAGCAATACCCTTGCCAACTTATTGACCTGCCGACGGGGTGCTCTGGGCACAGAGTCCCCGAATAAGGTCAATGAATCCTTAAGGTCGGTCGTATATTTGCGGGTGCGGACGCCCCGTACGAGGCAGGTGTCAACCTGGCGTGACAAAAAAGTCACGGTATATGAGCAAGATTTGCTCGTAATATTAAATGTGCATTTTTTATTTGCATGAATGAAAAAACGGTTTAAGTTGTGCATTGCAACATCGTTACTGAGTTGCTTTCGAGCTCTCAAGATGTTGCAAACTTGGATGTTTCCTCCCAAACACTCGGGCCGTGCCGTAGGCACGGCCCTTTTTTTGCCCGGCAAATAGTGCAGTGCAGCAGAGCAATCGTGCCAAATTGCACGTGAATAGACACCTTCGGCGTCTTTGCGGCAGGTCTTAGGGTGGGGTTTCGGCCCCGTCGCCGAGGGCGCGCTGCATCAGCACCTGATCCATCCAGCGATCAAATTTAAAGCCGATGTTTTCCACGAGTCCGGCATGGCGAAACCCCATTTTTTCATGGAATCGGATGGATTGCTGATTTTGTGAATCGCCGACCACGGCAATCATCTGGCGAAACCCACGTGCCGTGCATGTTTCGATCAAGGCCAGCATCAATGCATGCCCGACGCCGCCCCGGCGTTCGGCTTCGTTCACATAGATCGAATGCTCAACGGTGTAGCGATACGCCGGCCGTGGGCGATAGGCGCCCGCGTAGGCATAGCCGGCAACGCGCCCGTCGATGAGGGCCAGCAAATATGGATAGCCGCCGGTCAGCAAGGCTTTCGCGCGGCCTGCCATATCGGCGGCGTCGGGGGGCGTCAGTTCCCAGCTTGAGGTGCCGTGCAAAACGTGATGCCCATAAATCGCCGTGATCGCATCGATATGCTGATCGATGGTCGCCTCGGTGAGGGGGCGAATTTCTAGGCGGTCTGCGTCGCCGGGCGCAGGCGTGACCATGTCACTCAGCGGCCCAGGCGGGCGCCAGTACGCTGGGGTCTAATGACGTCAGATGCGCCACCAAGATCCGCATCCGTTCCGCCAGGCGCGCATAGCCCGCATTCGGGCGGATTGTGGATTCGTCCATATACAGGGCGCGGTTGATTTCGATCTGTAGGGTCTGCACCCCTTCCAGCGTGCGCGCATAGTTACGAGTCGTAAAGCCGCCGGCATAGGGCTTGTTGCGGTTCACGCTGAGCCCCAGATTGCGCAGCGCGCGTTCCGTCGACAAGCTGACGTCACGTGCGCAGGTCGAGCCATGACAATCCCCTAGCACAATATCCGCTTGCGCCTGGTGGCCGACGGGAATCATCGAC
>JAFMCK010000005.1 GCA_017857825.1 Rhodospirillales bacterium | reverse complement strand
TTGCAGCTGCGGGCGCTGTTGTGACTGCGTTAGATATCTCGGCAAAACGCCTGAACCGGGTACGGGATAATTTAACCCGCACTTGGCTCAGCGCTGAATTGGTGGCTGCTGATGCCCGTAAATGGTGTCCGCCCGCTTTGGCCGACGCCGTACTTTTGGATGCGCCGTGCTCGTCGACGGGCACACTCAGGCGCCATCCGGACATCCAGCATCTAAAATCTGCCGCCGACATCACAAAACTAGCACAGGTGCAAGATGACCTTCTTGATGCGGCGGTCGAGATGCTGCGCCCGGGCGGTTTGTTGGTATTTGCAACGTGTTCGCTGCAGCCGGAAGAAGGGCCGGCGCGGATCGACGGCTTTTTGCGCCGCCATCCCGACTTCGCGCGCGTGCCGATACAGGCCGCAGAAATCGGCGGCTTACAGGAAGCCGTGACGCCGGCGGGTGATCTTCGCACCCTGCCTAGTCAACTCGCCGATCAAGGCGGACTGGATGGATTCTTTGCGGCCCGCTTGATTAAGAAAGCCGCTTGAGGCGATCATTTTAACCTTGGTCATTTTTTCGACATCATTGCGCCTTAAGGCTGCCCTATGAGCGTCGCTAAAAAAATTTCTCATCTGGTTTATCGCAGTTGGCCTTATAGCGTCTGGCTGGGCCGACGCGCGCCGTCCACGATTGAGGGGCCCGGCATGAATGCGACGTTGAGCGCCGAAGCCGCTTGGTATGCCGACGGCGCGTGGCCGATCACACAGCCGCTAAAAGATGAAACAATTGGGCATTTTCGTTGGTTGCACGCAGCCTCACTAGGGGCGGACAGCGGCATACTCGGCGAATGGCTGGGCGCACATCATCGCTGGGACGCCCAGACGTGGCGGCCCGAGGTCGCCGGCGAGCGCTTGGTACGTTGGCTGGATGCTTATGTGGCTGCCGACCAAACCATCCCGGCAGAGCTTAAAGTGTCGTTGGCGGTCGCAATTTTGCGCACGGCCAAACATCTTAACCGCATGCATGGCGGCAACGGGTATGCTTGGCAGCGCTTTTTTGCGCACCAAGCCCGCATTGCAGCCGCACTGATGATCCCCGACATGCGCGCAACATTCCCGACTGCGTTGGCGCGACTTGGTGCCGATGTCGACGCCCAAATCCTGCGTGACGGGGGGCACGTATCGCGCGCACCACAGATTGCGCTGACGGTGTTGGCGATCTTGATTGAAATTCAAACGGCATTGCTGGCGCATCATATTGAGCCGCCGGTGGGTTTGGTGTCTGCCATCGACCGCTTGGTGCCGTTTATCAAAGCGATGCAGTTCGGCGATGGCGGCTTCGCCTTGATGGGGGGTGCGACAGACGCCACGGCAGACCTGATCGAGCGCGTGATCACTGCGTCCGCCAGTAAAGCCCGCGCCATGACGTCAGCAACCCACACCGGATATCAGCGCATCCGCGCCGGACAAACGACGCTGTTGTTCGATTGCGGCGAGGACCCCGCATCTGACAGGGGCCACCGCGCCCCGGCATCTTTCGAGGTCGCCGTCGGCAAGGTGCGCCTATTCGGCAATTGCGGTCGGCGCTTGGGTGATAACAATCAGGCCTGGGCGCACGCCTTGGCGTCGACGGCCGCACATACGGCTTTGGTGATAAACGATACGGATACCGACCCTATACAGAATACCAAGGTAACACGCCGCGACCACGAAGGCGCGCGGCTGATCGAAGCCGAGCACGACGGCTATCGAAAATTCGGCATCACGCATACCCGCAGTATCTATGTCGATGCAGGCGGTACGGACATCCGGGGGGAAGACATCCTCAGCGGTGGCAGTTCGCAGCCACTATCCATTCGGTTTCATCTTCACCCGGACGTTCGGGCATCCATGGTCGAGGGTGGGGGCGAGGTGATCGTCAAACCGCCACGCGGCAAGGGCTGGCGCTTCCATTGCCGTCATCCGGTGATGCTCGAAGAGAGTGTCAGCTTTCATGATGGTCGCCAGCACCGCAGCCAACAAATTACCGTTCTCGGCAATCACGAACCGGCGACGACGACCATCAAGTGGCGGTTCGCGATGCAGGGGTGAGCGTGCTTTTGTTTGGCACACTGCCATGACCGGCGCTTTATCGTCAGATATTTTCATGCTAGGCGGTACGTTCAATAAGATGATCACATTAACCCACGCAAAAACCGCGACTGATTGACCCCGCACCGATGACCGAAAAGATCACCACAGATATGTCGAGCGCCACATCAAAAATGATGGCCATTATCTTCGCCTTAATGCCGACATTGGTGTTGTTCGCTGCAAGAGGGATCGTGCCTGCGCTCATTTTGTTGATGATTATTGCGGCCGTTGATCTGTGGGGCCGACGACCACCGTTGCCAAATTTGGGGCGCCAATGGCTGGTCCCGTTCGCCTTTCTTGGATGGGCGGCACTCTCGACGATTTGGGCGACAGACCATGCATCGGCATTGAAATCACTTGCGGGTATTTCGGGCGTCTTCGCCGCCACAATCATATTAGCCCTGAGCATTGCTTCAGCCGGACCTGCGGCGACACGGAAAATCAGCACAAGCTTGATGATCGGCTTTGCTGTAATGTGCGCCATTTATCTGTTTGAATATGCAACCGATGGGATGTTGCTGTACATCGGCCGCGATATCCTCTCCAAAGGACAATCGACGCTGAAGGACTACCGCGTTCTGTACAACAGTGGTCTGATCATCCTAACCGGCTTGGCCGTGCCATTGATCTTGGCGGTTTGGTTTCGTCAACGTGGACTTGGCGTGTTGTTCGCGCTGGCGATCGTCGCTGCAGCGGCGCTTGCCGATGCGGCTGTGATCATCGTTGCTTTGGGCGTGGGTTGTCTGGCTTTTGTCGCAGCAAGGCTTTTGCCGCGTGCCTTTCCAATTGCGGCTATATTAATGCTCACCGTTGTCGGCTTAAGTTTACCCTTTAATACAGACCGATTGCCCGACCCTCGCATAGAAGTCCCCACGGGCGAAGGTTTGTGGCCACCGGTCGCAAGTCGCATGTTAATTTGGCGGGCCGCCGCCGAAAATATTGAAAAGACACCGATCATCGGGCTTGGTCTGAATTCCAGCAAAAATCTTTACCCGAGCTCAACGCGAAAGTTGGTGAAGGTTTATTACGATCATGGCCCGTTGCAAATCTTCGTTGAGCCGATTCCATTGCATCCGCATAACGTGATGCTACAAATCTGGCTGGAACTCGGCCTGGTCGGCACCTTGCTTTTCATTGCCCTGCTTGCCCAAGGTTTTTATACCATCGTGAAAAGCGATCTGACGAAGAATGCGCGTGCCGCCATGATGGGATCGGCGACAACATTGCTTTTCGTAGCAAACATCAGTTTCGGCATTTGGCAGAAATGGTGGCTTACGGCGATCATTCTGACGTTTATTTTAGCCTACAACCTATGCCGAAACTTAGCCGCGAAAACTGAACACGCGGATATCGGGGTGTCCGCTCTGCACGATCAGGCTCAGGGGTAAGGTAGCCGACGGCGTGGTCATATTCACGGCTGTCTCATAAACCGCCGCTTTCGCGGCGCCACCAAAATGCAAATAGATCGTTGCCGCCTCAAGCAGTGTCGGTAGATCCAAGCTGATGCGTTCTCGTGGTGCCTGATACACATCCGCCAACGTTGAAACGCTAAACCCGTGCGACGCGGTAAATGCCGCCGCCGTATCCGCCGGAAACAGCGAGGCAAGGTGACCGTCTTCGCCAATCCCCAAATAGATGATGTCTAGCGGCATGGTTATGCTGCGTAACCGCGCATCCGCGTGGGTAGGGCCTTCTGCATGCGGCGTATTTGGCGTCCACAACGGTATGAAGTTCACGCGCGCCGCACCTTCTTGAAGAAAGCACCGGTCAATCAATGCCGCATTGCTGGCGGGGTCGCTTGGCGGCACCCAGCGTTCATCGCTGAGCGTCACATCAACCGCAGACCAATCCATCGGTGCCCGCGCTAAAACAGGCAGAACACGCTGCGGGCTTCGACCCCCGGACAGCGCCAGCACGGCGCGCGTTTTGAAATCTAAAACTTGTCGTAAGCGTTCGGCGATGTTTTCTGCCAGCGCCGTTGCTACCTCATTTTCGAAATCTGCAGCATAACGTGCAATCGTCACTTTACAGATTCCAGCGGCGGATGCTTTTGGGTAATTCTAGTTCCCGCCAAATGCCTTTGATGTCAGCAACTAAACCGGTCGGCGTGATTAATTCTGTAATCTCTGCATGCGACATTTGCCGAAAGGCGTCATGCGGCACAGTGCCGACAATGCAATCAAAACCTGACAGCCCCGTTGTCGACGTAATGGGCTCAACGCGATAGATGTCGCGGGCTTCCGCAACGCGAGCGATCGGATCGATCACTGTGATCTGATGACCATGCCGTTGCAGCGCAAAGATCAAATCCGCCGCTTTGGAATTTCTGAGGTCTGGAACGTTTTCTTTAAATGTCAGGCCCATCACGAGGATACGGCTCGAAGGCTGTAATTGCGCATGGATACTGTCCGCAAGGAATCCGGCCATGCTGTCGTTAATGCGGCGCCCCGCCAAAATCACCTCGGCATGATGGTCATGCTGTTCGGCGGCATGGGACAAGTAAAACGGATCCACGCCGATGCAGTGGCCACCAACCAAGCCCGGCGTGAACGGCAAGAAATTCCACTTGGTCCCGGCAGCTTCCAACACATCATGGGTCGAGAGGCCCATCTTCGAAAAGATCATCGCGACTTCGTTTATAAACGCGATATTGATGTCACGCTGTGCATTCTCGATGACCTTGGCGGCTTCGGCGGTGCGAATATCTTTGGCGACAAAAATGTCGTCACCGTTCACGGTCCCATAGACGTGCCGCAAGACGGCGGCGACCTCAGGCGTTTGGCCAGCAACCACCTTGGTGATGTTTTCGACGCCGTGCGCCTTATCGCCTGGATTCATCCGTTCGGGTGAGTAGCCTAGGAAAAAATCCTCGCCACAGCTGAGGCCCGAAACTTCCGCGAGCAGCGGCCCACAAATATCTTCGGTAACACCCGGATACACCGTGCTTTCAAAAACGACGATCCCGCCCGGCTGGAGAGCCCCACCGACGGTCCGGCTTGCAGAGGTCACGGCCTGAAGGTCAGGCCGGTTTTCGGCATCAATCGGCGTCGGCACGGTGACGATAAAGACATTGCACCCTTCCAACGCTGCAGGATCACCGCTGAACGTGATATTGGAAGATCCGAGCGCCGCGCTTTCCGCCTCGCCGGTGTCGTCTTCACCCGCTTGCAGCCCACGCAGGCGCGTCGCAGAAATATCGAAACCGACCACATCAAAATGCTTTGCCAATGCCAGTGCCAGGGGCAAGCCCACATAGCCGAGGCCGAGCACGGCAATTTTTGGCAGCTGCAGTGCAGCTTCTGGCGGATGCGTCGTTGCCAAAGAAAACGTCCTTATTCGAATCGTTTAACCGTCGGCATGTGCGAATAAGGGATCAAACGACAAAGTTAAAGCCTTTTTAGCTTCATTTCTCCATCCTTTATCGCGTTCATCCCATGAACACGATTGACGTTCATGGGATGAACAGTATATGGTGACCATCGATTCGCAAGTTTTTACAACCCGTTCGGCGATATTTGGGGTTGAGGCACTCGGAACGACGCATGGCAAAAATAGATCTGCAGTCGGACAAATTTGATGGTGAAGAGCGTATCATGCTCGGCCTGCTGAATGCCGTCCATGACAATGAAAGTCTATCGCAGCGCTCGCTCGCCAGCGAACTATCGATCGCGCTTGGCTTAACCAATACATATCTGAAACGCTGCATCAAAAAAGGCCTGATCAAGGTCCGCCAAGCCCCCGCCAACCGCTTTGCATATTACCTTACGCCGCACGGGTTCACAGAGAAGACCCGATTGACGGCGGAGTATCTTACGCAATCACTGGGTCTATTTCGCGCCACGCGGAATGAGGCTGCAAAGATATATGAGCAGTGCCTCAACAACGATTGGCGTCGCATTGTTTTGGTCGGCGACGGCGATCTTGCAGAAATCTTCGCCATGTCCGCGCCAGAAGGCCTAAAACAAATGGCCATCTTTTGCGGGTTAAATGCGAAACTAGACAATTTATCCGGGATAGAGCGCATACAACACATTGACGACATCGCGAACTTCGATGCGGCGATCATCTGTCGTCTACATAGCCCCCTCGAAGCACATAATGCTGTCAGCGTTTTCTTACCGAAAGACCGCATCATGGCACCGGGATTTCTGGGCATCGATCGCATGCGGCGGCATGCACCGGACATCGACGACGAAGGTGCAACATGACGTATTGGTGCGCCGCGCATACCCACATCAACGCAGAAGACGTGGCCGCTGGCCATTTGATCCGCCAAGGGTTTGAAGTTTTGCTGCCAAAACACCTGAAACGCCGCGCCCATGCGCGGCGCGTGGATTGGGTCCCAAAACCGTTGTTTCCAGGCTATTTGTTTATCGCAATTGATCCGGATCGCGCCCCTTGGCGCGCCATTCGCGGCACCGTCGGTATTCGCGATGTGATCCGCTTTGGCGAAAAGCCGGCGGCCGTCCCGGATCCTGTGATCAATGAAATTCGCGCCCGCCAGGACGACAGCGGCCTTATCCGTACCCGCACCGCCACCGGCTTTAAACAAGGCGAAACCGTGCAGGTAAAGCGGGGCCCGCTTGGTGAGCTAGAAGCTTTGTTCGAAGGCACAGACGAGCGCAACCGCGTCGTTGTGCTTTTGGACCTGCTCGGACGGAAAGTCCGGGCCACTGTTTCAGGAGACGCCGTGTTCGCGATCTGATCGCAGCGGTGCCTGATTTTATCGTCGATTTGCACTTTGGGCGATTTCACCCGGAGTGCGGTAGCATGACTAAATCAAAACCCACGATTGAATATCGGAGATTGATAAAAAGATGAGCGAACGCAAGGTACTAATAATTGGTGGCGGTGGTTACGTGGGAACAGCCGTAACACCTTTATTCCTTGAGGCTGGTTTCTCCGTGAGATGCTTGGATTCTTTTGTTTATGGACATGATCGGACTGTATTCGGCTTCTTAGGCCAGCCGGGCTACGAGTTTATGCGTGGAGATTTGTGTGATGCAGATACCGTGCGCGCTGCGCTATCGGACGTTGATGACGTTATCTTGCTGGCCGGACTGGTCGGCGATCCAATCACCAAAACATATCCCGACGCATCAAAAGCGATCAACGATGATGGTTACCGCACGGTTTTTGATGTTCTGGCAGAAAGCACTGTTGATCGCGTGATTTTTGTCTCGACGTGTTCCAACTATGGGCTCATCCCTGAAGGGGCTGTTGCGGACGAAAATTGGCCGCTGAACCCGTTATCGCTTTATGCAAAAGCAAAGGTTGCGGCAGAGCTTTACCTTATGGAAGCCGCCGCGACGCTGCCCTATGTGCCCACGATTTTGCGCTTTGCAACAGCGTTCGGGTTATCTCCGCGCATGCGGTTTGATCTGACGGTCAGCGAGTTCACTCGAGAGCTGGCGATTGGCAATGAACTCATCGTATTTGATGCCGATACCTGGCGGCCGTATTGCCACGTCCGTGATTTTGGACGGCTGCTTTTGAAAACCTTGGCCGCGCCAAAGTCTATCGTGCATGGCACCGTCTTTAATGCAGGCGGTGACACCAACAACGCGACTAAACGGTCTTTGGTTGAAGCCATTGCGGCGCGCATTCCAGGCGCGCACATCACCTATGAGGAACACGGCGGTGATCCGCGAAATTACCGCGTGAACTTTGCCAAGGTCCGTTCCGAGTTGGAATTTGAGCCCGCATTCAGCATTGATGACGGCATTGATGAATTGATGGCTGCCTTGAATCAGGGATTTTTTAAGGACGTTAATCGCGCTGAGAGCTTATTTGGCAACTGGGTTTTAAAATAGACCATAGCTCGCCAAGGCCGATCCCCCGTGCATAAAACTCAAATGATGCGATAGGGCCGTAGAATGACGATGAATAATATCGACGACGTTTTACAATACTATCAGATTTCGCCGTCCGCCTTGACGGACGCGCAGCGCAGCACGTTCGATGATTTAGGCTACGTGGTGTTGCCGCCAGATCTTGAACATTTGTCCAAGCACGGCACGTCGCTTGAAGAACTACGTGACGTGACAGATGAGCTTAGCCGCCAAGAAGGTGTCAAAGGCGGCTGGGAAGGGATGGAGTTCGTGATTGAGCGCGAACCCGGAAAATTAGCCGACCCCGGGTCTGCTCGTCTTGGCAATCTTATTAATAAGCATCGGTGTTTCCGGGCGCTTATCTCGATGCCGGAAGTCCTGCTTGGTGCGCAGCATCTTCTGGGCCCAGACTTCCGTGTCAGCGCCGTCGATATGCGCGAGCCACTAAAAGGCGGCGGAAATCAACAAATTCACATCGACTGGGTGCCGCGAATGGACGAAGCCGCCCCCTTTGAATGCATGTTCTGCTTTTTTGTGATCGATGATATGACCCTTGAAAATGCGCCGTTGCGTATCATCCCAAAAAGCCATCGCATTTTGGATTATCCGCAAGAACACATCGATATAGCGGCAAAGCATAAAGATGAAGTTCTGGTTGAAGCAAAAGCCGGATCACGGGTTCTGTTAAACTCACAAGTTTGGCATGGGGGGTCAGAGAATTTGAGCGGTCGCCGCCGCCGAACATTCTTTACCGAATATCGCCTTCGAAGTATTCCTCAACTACTTAATCAGCAACGATACATTTCATCAGACATTATCGCCGACCTGTCAGCGCCGGAGAAATGGCTGTTGTCCGTCGGTGAAGATTTTCCATTGGAATCATCCCGTCATTGTGGACCGGGCGATGCCTATAGGCGCCGCTATGGAACAAAATCAGCCCATGAAATGTAGCCCTTGTTAATTGATTTTCTCACGAACCCTCATTCTGTAACGCCGGATAGCCTTGATCTTAAAATTTTCCGATAAATTTGGGTCCGCCCCGTCAAAAACGTCATATCAACGGATCGTTCTTGTCAGTACGGAAAAGCACCTTGACACGCTGTCACCAGACGACGCTGATGTCTTGGTTGTGACCACAGAATTGTCCGTGAGTTGGGCGTGGCGAAATCTTGGCGGCGAGGCTGTATTAACGGATGCCTTTTTAGAAGATTGGACAAGCGATCAATACGGCGCTGCAGGCAGCGTGTTTATCGACGCCGCCAGTTGGGTGTATCTCGACGAAACAGATGCCTCACAATTCGCGGGTGTTTCTTTAGGTCGGCAATTCGATTCACAAATTGCCACAGCCGATTATATGTTTCGTCGAATTCATGCCGCCTTGGACGCCATCTGCCAAACCTTCACACCTAAATACATAGAACTGCGTGGTGTACGTGCGTACTGCGATATGTTGGACATCACCAACATTGAAGTGCTCGTCCAAGACATTTGCACGAAAAACAACGTGGCGTTTTCACGTCATAACACAGAAACCTTGCGTTCTGATTCGCTTCATCAAGATTTTGCTGTTTTTGCGGGTTCAAGCACTATGCAGATCCGCCCTATATATAGACTACGTGATGTTTTTGTTGGATGTGTCGAACTTATCTGCAAACTACGTTTTGTCTTTTGCAGAAATAAGCGAAGCGTTTTCTTCTTGCTGAGTGATTTGGCGTCGGAGGGAATTATACTTTCAAAAAGTCCGCGATCCTTCTCACCCGTTTTTATCGGCCAAGCGACACGAAAAACGCCAAAGTATATATTCCAGTGCCTGATGAACGGCAGTGCATTGGTCAGCATGCCGCAAGAAAAAATAAACCCATCAGATATCCATGACGTCCGCAAAATCATTGCCCGCTATCGAGACGCATGGAATCGGCTGCCGCCGCTGACAGCACGCGAACAAGCCCGCCGGCACTTCGTTGAAACATACTTGTTCCAATCGGAGCGGCTTCACGCCATGGCAGGGTTTGTAAGACGAACCCGAAAATTATTTAATCGTATCAAATTAGCGCGGGTTGTTGTGTCTGACGTTCGTCCCGCCCGCTCACGTGTCGTTGCAGAGATCGCAATAATAGTAGGTATTCCTATTGAAGAGCTATTGAACGGCATCTTCGTAACACCTGTGCGTGACGGCGCACGATGCGGCGACCGAGGCCAAACCCCGCTTGTCGACCGGAATCTGGCATGGAGTGAATACCTTGGCCGGGCCTATCCCAACAAAGCATTGGCGCATTTGAGCGTCGCGGCTGAATATCCAGCGGTTGATGTATTGATACCGCGGTGATCTTTGCGACCGCGCACGCCGGTGCATTTTAATGACACCAAAAGATGACCGTGTATTCGGGAATTGCAGACCCCGCCGCACTTCGCGCCAACACCGTTCAATACCTTATCGACCTCGTCAGAGTATTAAATGAGCAAGGTAAAGTCGTTCGCATTAAGGGACATCCTGCAATTGATAATTCAGAATTTTTCCAGGTACTGTTCTCGCGCATGAAATTAGACGCGACGGTCATTCCGCGAACAGACGGTTTACAAGCACATGCGTTATGGGCGGACGTTGCCAATGGGCCTGTAAGTTCCGGTGCACTTATTCAGACCATCGCGCTTGGATGCCCCTATGTTGGGTTCGTGCCTGAACCATCAAGTATTGATTGTTGGCTGTTCTCGCAAATGCCTGTCATCCTATCCGCAACCGATCTGCAGACATTGGCTGACGAGAACCCGCTTTTGAACGCAGACGACTCCATCGACCAACTTTGTGCTCTGTCAAAAAATCGATCAGCAACAGAATGCCTGTTTCGTGTTTTGGATGCAGGGTAAAGCTGATGACAACGTTAACACCTTTTAGAGTTGCTGCAGTAACCGGAAGCCGAGCCGAATTTGGCTTGCTGAGCCGCCTGCTGCGCCATCTTGATGATGACCCGGACGTGGCGTTGTCGCTAATTGTCACGGGATCCCATCTATCGCAAGAACACGGGGCGACGCTTTCGGAAATCGTCACAGAAGGGTTTGCTCCCTCGGCGACGATACCGCTTGATTCTGGCGACCAGTCTGCCTCTGCCATCGTTCACGCAATGGGCACAGCACATGGATTATTCTTTGACGCCTTTGCGCAACAAAAGCCGCATCTGCTTATTTTACTTGGGGACCGTTACGAGATCGTTCCAGCAGCAATTGCAGCCACGTTTTTGAGCATACCTATTGCCCATATCGGCGGCGGTGAGACGACCCTTGGCGCGCTGGATAATATTTTTCGCGCCCTCGTCACCGATATGTCGCGAATTCATTTCGTCGCTGACAAAGAATACCAAGAAAATGTTAAAAAGCGCGCCTTAGACGGATCACACGTGTTCAATGTCGGCCACCTTGGAATCGAAAACTCGTGCGTACACATTCCCGAAAATGCGACTAAGATACTCGCTGAATTGGGCCTTTCGCCGCAACAAAGATTGTTCGCCGTAACCTACCACCCGGTGACGTCATATCCTGCGGAAACAGAAAGCAGTATCGACGCGTTGCTATCGGTGCTTGGCCAATTTGCGGATTCAAATATCGTATTTACCGGTGTGAATGCAGATCCGGGCGGCTTACAGGTCAGCGCAAAAATTCGTCGTTTTGTTGCACAGAACAAGACCACGGCCGCGGAAGTTCAAAGCCTTGGATTTCGACGCTATCTTTCGCTGGTCGCTGCGGCTGATGTTGTCGTTGGGAATTCATCAAGCGGCATGACAGAAGCACCTGCCCTTGGCACGCCAACGGTTAATATCGGATCACGCCAGGAAGGCCGCATTCGGACACCGACCATTATTGATTGTTCGGGGGGGATTGATGACATTTCCAACGCGCTTCACAAAGCACTCTCATTGAAGCGGAATGCTGAGACCGATTCACTCTCAAGATATTCTGAAGCCACGTTGCCGTCCCGCGTCATCGTCGAACACATAAAAGCATTCTTAGAAACTGAATATCCTTAAGGTGCGGTTTTAATTAATGAAAAATCATTACGACGATATTTTGAATGATATTTATTATGAACGTGAGTTTCTGAATATACATCAATTCCACGGACATATTTCTGAAATCAATATCGATGGGTTTTGTCATTCGGCCACGGTCCGCGAGATAGAGTCGACAGGGCTGTTTGATGCGGAGACACCGTGGGGCTATGGCGGTCCGTTAAGCCGCACGGCGGATGATTTAGACGTTGGCATGCGCGCGTGGCGAAAGAAATGTTACGACGATGGTGTTGTTGCCGAATTCATCCGGTTTCACCCGTTTATCGATATCGCTGCATTGCGACCACATCTCGATTTTTTCAGTTTCAATCGGACAACAATCCTTGTCGATTTGACGACACGGCGTGAAGAAGATGTACCGCCATATGACAGGATCACGCAAAAGCGCATTCGGCTTGCCGGCGCCGCGTTGCAGGTTCGGCGCTTAGGCGCAGATGACAGTGAGATATTTAGGCGCGTCTATGAAGACGGTATGGAGCATAACAACGCAGCGGCGAGATATTATTTCGATGCGCAGTATTTTAAAAATATCCTAGCGCAAGATTATTCCAGAAGCTGGGTCGCAGAAGACAACGGCGAACCGGTTGGCGTTATGCTGTGTATCGCGGGCGGCATTTTTGCGCATACGCATTTATCAGCATCAACCCAGCGTGGGCGAGAGACCTATGCCTCGTATCTTTTGCATGATATCGCGATCCGCGATTACGCAAACGCAGGCTTTAAATGGATGCACCTTGGCGGCGGCCGATCCACACGGCCCGACGATCATTTGTTGGATTTCAAAAAGCGATATTCACCGTTACGGCTGAATTACTTTGTCGGCGGCATTATCCATAACCCAACAGCGTATAAGTCGATCGGTGGCGGACGTGATGGCATTTTCTTAAGCTATCGAACAGCGGCCACAGAACCGGCGCACAATATCAAAAGTGATGCCCCTGACGCAGCCAATGAGGTCGGGCAGCGTAAAGTAACATCCGGCGACTATGCATATATTCATCAAACACTTTGCGAGAAATTTGCCGCGCGCAAATCTCAAACAGGGCACGCACCCAACTGGTCGCGAAACCAAATGGTGTTTGATCGATGCCGGACGTCACCCAATATTCTTAGCCAAATCATTTTGATTGATGGCGTCGTGGGTGCGATTGTATTTTTGAAACGCGGACAGACAACGGGATACTTTTTCCCTCGCGTACCCGTGCGCAGCGAAATAGCCCCCAAGATAGCCGCCGCGATCCTCGACGCCTTTCCGCCAATCGAAAAAATCCACGACCCCATGAAGGCTGGGTCGCAAAGCGCAACGGCAGCCATTAACGCCGAGATCTTGACATTGTCAAAGCAGGCAGAACAATGTGCGCCAAGGACAAAAGGTATGTAAAATGAGTGGTGTCTATATCATCGCTGAAGCTGGTGTAAATCATAACGGCAGCCCTGACATGGCCCATCGTTTGATCGATATTGCGGCGGATGCAGGGGCCGATGCGGTGAAGTTCCAAACGTGGGACCGCGAATTGGTCACGCGCCGAGACAACGCTTTGGTTGAATACCAAAAAGCTGGCACGTCGGGTGTCAACGATATGTACGAACTCGGAAAAACCTTTGAGTTAGAACAATCGGTTTTTGTCGACCTCGCACGGCATTGCGTCGCGCGCAGCATTGAATTTCTTTCAACCGGCTTCGATCTTCCCAGCCTGAAGTTCCTGGTGGAAGAACTAAACATCCAACGAATTAAAATTCCATCCGGTGACGTTGATAACGTGCCGCTTGTACGCTTAGCCGGTTCGTATGGACTTCCGATTATTCTTTCAACAGGCATGTGTAATCTGAGTGATGTTAACTTAGGGATAGAAACACTCCGCAAAGCCCGCGCGAAAATAAGCGATGATCCGTTGGATATTACACTACTACATTGCACAACAGCGTATCCAACACCTGACAGAGATATGAACATTAAGGCGATGACAACGTTGCATGAAGAGTTTTCGCTGCCCATTGGTTTGTCAGATCATTCAAACGGCACGATTGCCGCAGTGGTCGCCGTGGGGCTTGGCGCAAAAATCATTGAAAAGCATTATACGCTCGATCGATCACTCCCCGGACCGGATCATATGGCGTCTGCCGACCCGGAAACCCTGTTTCGACTCGTCGCTTCCATCCGGACCGCAGAGACGATGCTGGGGTCCGCGGAAAAGCGACTGCTGCCGATAGAGAAAGACGTGGTGAAGTCTGTGCGTCGGTCTTTGGTTGCGGCGCGTGACATTGCGCTTGGTGAGACGATAGCCGATGACGATGTTGTTGCGCTGCGGCCAAATGACGGCATCCCGGCACGTGACATTGATCGGGTCGTCGGATCGGTTGCGTGGCGACATTTCTCTGCCGGCGAAAAACTAGATCTTCCAAATCCGCATATAGATATCAGTCTCAAAACAGGAGGCACATAATGATGAGCAGTAACCGCCTTTCCCATCATCATATTGGTGCCAGAGAAGGCTCTGGCTCGATCCATCTACCCAGGTTATTTAATGATGACATAGATTACGTCTATTATGACCCTGATACGGACTGCATTAATGAAGCGCGCAGTTCGTTGGATCAAGCTGGAAAATATGCAACGGTTTACCCTTTTTGCATCAGCAATAAAAACAATACTGATAAATTTAATATTATGGTCGAACCTTACCTGAGTTCTATTTTTCAATTATCGCAAGAATTCAAAAATTTTTACTATATATCTAGATATAAATATCTTGCGAAACTTGATAACGTTATGTCAGTCGACCATGAAATAGTGACTGAATTTCGTTCCTTAGATCAAATATGCTTTAGCGATGCACTCGCGCGACCGCCTCATTGTCTCACCATAGATGCTCAAGGTGCCACTTGGGAGGTATTGAAAGGCGCAGAAAAATGTCTCCGCGAAGAAACGCTATGCGTCATTGCCGAAACTGAAATGCACCCACTGTATGAAGGACAAAAAACATTTTCTGAGGTAAAATCTTACTTAGAAAGTTTGGGCTTCTTCTTCTGCTGTTTCGATGGCTTTATGAAGTTTGGTGCCCAATCAGTACCAACAGGCCTCCGCTCAACTAATCTTGATATCGTCACGAACGCGCTATTTCTTAAAAAGCCCGAAGCAACAAAAAATAGCGGGCAAGACAAGCCAGCCATATTCGCGCGCCTCCAAAAATTAGCGTTCTATGCGATTATTATGAACCAGACAGAAATTGCGATGGATTGCTTTGCGAGATTAAAGAAGACACCGCAGACCAACTTGCCCGCAGATGTGCCTCATTATATAAAATTCATCATAGAGTTTTCCAAAGCTGCAGATAAGCTTGATCAGCCACAGCTCCCCATATTTGATATTCAAGATATTACTAAAAGTGCCGGATCGGCTGTACCTGCTGCGAGAACACGTAGTATTTTTCGTAAATTTATTCGACCGTTAATAGACAAGAATAGGCGACTTCATCATTTCTATATCCATTCTCGACCGCTAATCGACAAACTAAGACATCTCTGGCGAGCCGCTGGCCTTGCGCCAACGGCGGTTGAGGATGTTTTGGAACAGTACGAATTGTATGAACAGGCTGGCTGGTTAAGGAACCGACGTGCAGTTGCCTATTTCAAATAAACCAAACTGATTTAACCCGCTGATCACGTATCCTTAAATTCGGAGAAAATGTTGCTATGTCATGGAGCCATCGTTGGGAAGAGATATTTTCCGAAAATGAGTGGGGTCGTTATCCAGCGGAGAGCTTAGTCAGGTTTGTTGCGAGAAATTATTATAAGGTTCAGTCACGCGAGAGCATCCGAATTTTAGAACTGGGGTGCGGGCCTGGCGCGAATATTTGGTATATGGCGCGTGAAGGATTTTCGGTGACGGGCATCGATGGCTCCGCAACAGCCATACGCCAAGCGCGTGACCGCCTCGATAACGAAGGGCTATCGGATCACACGAAGCTTCTTGTCGGCGATATACTTGACGTTCGGGCGCTGGTAGGCGGTGATACATTTGACGCCGTCATTGATGTTAATTGCTTACAATGTATGCCTTTAAGAACGACGGTCGGGATCGTTGCGGACTGCCGTGAACTTCTCAAAGACGGTGGGCAGTTTTTCTCGGTCATGATGGCAACAGGATCATGGGGCGAAGGTTTTGGTGAGGAAATAGCACCTGGGACTTTCAAGGGCATTTCTGTCGGGCCAAATAATGATTCCGTTTTAAATCACTTCGCGAACGACGCAGACTGCGCGGAAATTTTTGCCGGATTTTCAATGCGATCAAAAGAATACCAGGTCAGGAGCTTTGAGGAAGGCACCAAGGAATTAAAGCATTGGGTCATTCAAGCGCAAAAAAATGAACATGGCCTATCGTAAATGGATCAATTTAAAAATTGTTTTGTAGGCGATGAAGCGACAGTCGCAGACGTCATCAAAGTTCTCGAC
This sequence comes from Rhodospirillales bacterium, assembly GCA_017857825.1. GTDB lineage: Bacteria > Pseudomonadota > Alphaproteobacteria > Rhodospirillales > Casp-alpha2 > UBA4479. The sequence goes on along the minus strand of JAFMCK010000005.1, from coordinate 16,342 downwards.
AAAAACGTTGCAAAGATATGTATCGTCGTCGACGCAGACGACAGATTGCTCGGGACCGTCACCGATGGCGATATTCGCCGCGCCATTCTTAATGGACGAAGTTTCGACGAGCCCGTCGGCACCGTAATGTTCAAAAATCCGATGACGGGCACCGTCGGATCCGCGCAGAAAGGTTTGATACGCCAGGCCCGTGAGCGAAAACTGGAATATATTCCGATCCTTGATCACGACAGTCGCGTGATCGACGTTTTGGACGTCAGTCATGCCGATGTAGACCTACGAAGGGTTCCAGCAGAGGTCATTTTGATGGCCGGTGGATTGGGCTCGCGACTGTGGCCGTTAACAGAATCGACGCCAAAGCCGTTACTTGCAATCGGTGAAAAACCAATGATTGAAATTATCATTGAAAATTTTGTTTCGCAGGGACTGACCGACATCACGATTGCGGTGAATTACAAAAAGGAAATGATGTATGCCACATTGGGCGACGGTGCGCGCTTTGGTGCCAACATTAATTATATCGAAGAAGACAATGCGCTCGGCACCGCAGGTGCGCTGGGTTTTTTCACCCCGAGAGGGGACCGGCCAGTGATTGTCATGAATGCCGACGTGCTGACCGACATCGCTTTTTCGAATTTGCTTCTTTATCACTTGGAACAGAAATCCCAGGCGACCATGTGTATCCGGCGCTATGACTTTCAAATTCCATATGGCGTTGTTCAGTGTGAAAACAGTGAAATCATCGCAATCAAAGAAAAGCCTATTCAGGAGTACTTTGTGAATGCGGGCATCTATGTATTGAACAGTGATCTTTTTGCTCGGGTGCCCGAAAATACGCCCCTGTATATGACTGATTTTTTCAACATGCTGTCGCATGATGGCATTCGCTGCCTTGCATTTCCAATACGCGAGTACTGGCTTGATATTGGCCAGAAAGAAGATTTCAAGGAAGCACAGTCCTATTTTACTGAGCGGAGCCAATAGGAATTGCACCGATGAAAGACTTGATCGACCAGATCTGTTTTGCCGCACGCTCGGTTGTGCCCGCGGCAGCAGCACTGCACGAGCCCGAATTCACCGGGCGCGAAGAAGACTACACCAGTGACTGCGTGCGCTCAGGTTGGGTGTCATCGGTCGGTTCTTACGTTGATCGAATCGAAGACGATTTATGCACCTTGACCGGCAACCCATTTGCGATCGCAACGGCATCCGGCACGGCGGCCCTACAGTTGGCATATCGCGCCGTTGGTGTAGGCGCCGGGGATGAAGTTATTGTGCCGTCAACGACGTTCGTGGCAACGGCCGCGGCGGCGTCTCATTTGGGTGCGATTCCTCATTTCGTTGATTGCGAACCACAGTCATTCGGTATTGATGCTAAAATGTTGCAGGCCCACATAGAACAAACTTGCAAAAAAACAGATACGTCCTGGGTCAATGCCACAACCGGTCGCCGAATCGCCGCCATCGTCGTGACCCACGTTTTTGGCCATATTGGTGACATCGAAGAAATTGCCGCACTGGCCAAGAGGTTGGATATCCCGATGATTGAAGACGCAGCGGGCGCCGTTGGCTCAACCTATCATGGGCGGCATGCGGGCACGTTCGCCGATGTCGGTATTTTAAGCTTTAACGGCAATAAGATCGTCACCACGGGAGGGGGCGGCGCGGTTTTGACAGCGAACCAAGAGTTGGCAAAACGTATGCGCCATTTAAGCACAACGGCAAAAGCGCCGCACAAATGGGAATATAAGCACGACGCCATCGGCTATAACTTTAGAATGCCTAACCTAAATGCGGCGTTGGGATGCGGACAATTGGAGCAACTATCCTCGAAATTAGAACGCAAAAGACGGTTGGCCGCGCTTTATGACGCCGCCTTTGGCAACATAGATAACGTCCGGTTTTTAATCGAGCGCACTGACAGGCAAAGCAACTACTGGCTCAATGCAATTATCTTGGATGAGCATGTTGCCGAACATCGCGACGATATCCTGGCGGCACTGAATGATGCCGGGTTGAGCTGTCGGCCACTTTGGTATCCGTTGCATGATTTGCCAATTTATAAATCCGCGCCGCATGCGCGCATGAAAAACGCAGGCGATTTATACCGCCGCACCATCAACCTGCCTTCGAGCCCGCAGCTCGTAGATAAACTGCAAGGCCAATAGCAATCTTCAACATCATTTCAAAACATCACCAATGATGCGCGTCCTCGCTATTATTCCTGCCCGTGGTGGATCAAAGCGCGTGCCGGGTAAAAATACCCGCGACGTCGGCGGGCGCCCGCTGATTGCGTGGACGATTGAAGCCGCACTTGGATGCGCTATTATTGACCGGGTGATTGTCTCAACCGATTATCGCGAGATCGCCGACGTCGCAAAAAGTTTTGGCGCCGAGATCCCGTTTATGCGACCGCCCGACTTGGCGAGTGATGACGCCACCTCAGCTGATGTTGTCGCCCACGCGTTGCAGCACTTTTCAAGCATCGGCGAAACCTATGACGTTGGTGTGTTGCTACAACCGACCTCGCCGCTTCGTTGCTCAGACGATATTTCAACCGCGCTGGCGTTGTTGGCCGATACCAAGATCGACAGCTGTGTTGCCGTCGGCCCAGTGAGCCATCAGCCATGGTGGTGCTATAAGGTAACGCACGACGGCAGGATGACGCCCATGGCGACGGATCAAACTGCGTCGGCTTCGAGCGCAACGGTGATGTTGAACGGGGCTATCTTTGCGTTTCGGACCGAATGGTTTTTAGCACATCGCGTTTTCATGGACGATGAAACCCGTGCCATCGTGATGCCCGAAGAGCGGTCAATTGATATCGATACGGAATTTCAGTTGCGGCTGTGCCATGCGATTTTAGCAGAATCACAATAATAGACGACATGTTAAGCATAAATGGGCGAAACCGTTTTTGATTATCGCACCCCGCTTAGGCGTCTTCCAAGACCGCTTGGGGCCATCAACTTGTCGATCAAACAGTGGTATGCTTGGTTGAAATTCATCTCCGCTGCGCCAAGATCGTTAGGGCGTTTGCACGTATGTGATTTTACGAACGCTTAGAAACATTTCGGCAAAAAGATAACATGGCCGTTAAACGCCAAGGGTTTAAACAAAAGGCAATCTAAATGACCAAGAATATCAAACTTCTCGACTGCACACTCAGAGACGGTGGCTACTATAATGCTTGGAATTTCTCGCGACCGTTGGTCGAGAAATATCTTCGCGCGTTAGATGAGTCACGCGTTGATGTTCTTGAGCTTGGCTTGCGCACTTTTGCAAAAGAGGGATTTTATGGGCCATATTTTTTTACCACGGACCTTTTTCTCAAAAGCCTAGATTTACCAACGCATTCGAAAATCGCCGTGATGGTCAATGCGAGCGATTTGATAAAGCATGAAAACGGCATTGCCGCTGCGCTCGACATGCTATTTGACGAGCGTATAAACTCGCCGGTCGAGATTGTTCGCGTTGCTGCGCACCTCCACGAAGTAAGCCATATCCCCGAGATCACCGATTTATTAAAAGCCAAAGGTTATACGGTCATCGTAAACCTGATGCAGGTATCGCGGGCCAGCGATGATGAGTTGACGGAAGTTGCGTTAAAGATGGCGCGCTGCGAGGCGATTGAAGTTCTGTATTTTGCAGACTCGTTAGGCAACATGGGCAAAGAAGATGTGGTTCGATGCATTCATACATTACGCAAAGAATGGTCGGGTGAACTTGGTATTCATACCCACAATAATATGGAACGCGCGCTTGAAAATTCTTTGGCTGCCGCCGCTGAAGGGGTTACGTGGTTGGATGCAACGCTTCAGGGCATGGGCCGCGGTGCGGGAAATGCCAAGACCGAAGTCTTAATCGGCGAATTGGAAAGCCGCTTCAACAATACTTTCAATTCAGAAAGTCTGATCTCGATATGCATGACGGACATTGAAGATTTAAAAGATAAATATCGCTGGGGCCCTAACCCACTTTATTATTTTTCTGCCAAAGAAAATATTCATCCGACCTATGTGCAAACCATGCACTCGGATATGGAATACGATCCAAATGTCGTGATGAGCGTTTTGAAACGGCTAAAGGGTGAGAACAGCCACACGTTTAGCCTACAGAATTTATCAAGTGCCGTAATGGGCACGGAATCAACGTCGACCTTGCAAGAAAGGTCACCTTCAGAATTATTTACGGCGGATGATTTCCTTATCATCGGTGCAGGTCAAAGTGTTCGAGAATATTCAGACGACATCAAAAATTTCATTTCGAATAATGAAATATCCGTGCTGTCTATAAACACGTCAACGCCGCTTCCAAATGACCTAATAGACGCCTTTGTTGCCTGCAACCCAGCAAGGATATTGATTGAATCGGCGCATTATCTAGAGATAAAACAACCGATCATTCTGCCGCTACATCAGACCTATAATCTTCATGGGGGCATCCTTGAAGGTATGAATATATTCGATTTTGGTGTGAAGATTGATTCCCGTAAATTCGAAGCCCGTAGTTTCGATTGCACAATCCCGAGCTCTTTGGGGGCTGCCTATGCCATTTGCATTGCCGTCGCTGCCGGCGCGAAGCGTATCTTCTTAGTTGGTTTTGACGGCGACGACGATTTGAGCCATCGAGCACGCAGCGAAATGAACCATATTATTGAGGCCTACAACGCTTCATCTCACGACGTGCCGCTCATCGCATTAACGCCGACGACGTTTTCCGTCACGCAGCAAACGCTATTCAATCCGCTTGTAATTGGAACGCACAAATCCTCATGAAAACCATCGTGGTTATTCCGGCCCGCTATCAATCCAGTCGACTTCCTGGAAAGCCGCTCATTGATATTTGCGGCAAAAGCATGATCCAGCGCACCTATGAGCGGTGCATCATGAGCACGTCACCCGAAGACGTGTACATCGCAACAGACGACGAAAGAATTCAACGGCATTGCGAAGAATTTTCAGCGAAAGTCGTTATGACCCCCGCCGATTGTTTAACAGGAACGGATCGGTTGGCATGTGTTGCAGAAAAAATTGATGCCGATATATATATCAACGTTCAAGGTGATGAGCCAATTATCGATCCGGAAGATATTTCAAATATCATTCGAGCCGCAAAGAAGAATCCCGAAAGCGTGATCAACGGCATGGCCGTGATTGAGGACGAAGAAAGTTTTCGAAACCCATCCATTCCCAAGGTGGTCGCGCGGCCGGATGGCCGACTCTTGTATATGAGCCGCGCCGCAATCCCAACAACGAAGGCGCTGTCTTTTCAGACTGCAAAACGGCAGATTTGTATTTACGCATTCCCACGTGCCGCTTTGCAGGCATTTGCCGATCAAAGCAAAAAAACACACCTGGAAAATATTGAAGACATAGAAATTCTTCGGTTTTTGGAGCTCGGCTTTGAAGTTCATATGATTGAACTTTCAGGCCAATCTTACGCCGTCGATACGCCGGAAGATTTAGAAAAGATCCGGCAGATTATTCAATAAAAATGTTGATGAAAGAAATATAGTTTTGCGCTCACTCAGCGACTACGACGTCTGGCTGTTCGATTGCGACGGCGTTCTATTGAACAGCAATCAGATAAAGACGAATGCCTTTCGTGAAGTCGGCCGCGCATACGGACCAGAAGCGATGACGTCGCTTGTTGAGTATCATGTCTCCAACGGGGGGATTTCACGTTACAAAAAATTAGCGCATTTCAGCGAAACAATTCTTAACGCACCAAACCCCGAGGCGTTAACTGAAACGCTGCTGGCTCAGTACGGTGAGTATGTCTTCAATGCATTGCCGGCGTGTGAAGAAGCGCCGTGCCTGCGTGAATTCTTGTCCTTATTGAACAAGCGCCATACATGTGCCGTCGTCTCTGGTGGCGATGAAATAGAATTGAATAACGTGTTTTCGAAAAAGGGTTTAAGCCACCTTTTTCAAAGCATCAACGGAAGCCCAAGAAATAAGGTAGAGATCATCGACGCCTTAAAAGACAAAGGCATACTGGCAAATAATCCGGTTTTCGTCGGCGATGCAAAATACGATTACGAGGCCGCCCAACACTTCGGTATGGATTTTATATTCCTTACCGAAATGAGTGAATTTGACGGTTGGAAAGCGTTCTTCGATAAGAAAAATGTTCTGATATTGAACGGGTTATGTGACATCGCGAACTTATATAACGAAACAAGATGAGCACATATTCGAATGAAAATATGCCGTATTCAATATTGGGGATTTTGACGTGATTAAAGTTTATGTCCTCAACGAAATCACGATCTTTAATGTGCTCGTTAGGTCTGCATTAGGGTACGACACCTATGTGCTCGAGGTGTCGGCGCACCTACCGATATTCAACCCGATATTGAGCCGTGCACACGACTTTTTGACCCGCTTTGATAGCGTCAAAGATGCGCGCGTTTTGGCGCCTGAGATGCAGCTAGTCTGGGACTATCCCCTTCGCACATTATTTTACGACGTCTTCGGAAAAACCGAGGCGTGGCACAATAATCAGTTCGGATATTCAAATATAAACTTACCGAACAAAATTGATGTATTCGCCTACAAACAAGTAACCTGTAATTACATGAAGCCAGCCCATATACGGGTACTAAAGATTGATTCGATCAATAAAGCCGTCCCGAAAGGCACGGTTTCCTATTCTGGTATTGATTCCGATACTGCCGGTCTTTTCGATGCATTTACGGCGGATAAAACAGAGAAAATAAATTTAAGCCGCCCAAAAAAATGGCTCAGGTCATTTATTAATTTTAGCCTTGGTTTTGCTATTGTGTCGTATTCCGTCGCATGGATTTTATCACGAACGCGCCTTGGCTCGCTGCAGCCAAAGAATTATTTTTTAGGTGCCGATTTTTATTTAAACCCTTCGGACTTTAAATTATACGACGCCGCTAGCGTCGGCGGTGACGTTCTTCTTGTGAAAAGAAATAGAACGCAACCGACGGATAAATTCGAGTTAGCCGCATATGATAAATGTGAGGTGACCGATGGCCGCTTTGACGTTAAGGCCGCAATCTTGGCCATTCAGCAGGCCTTTCAAGATACGCTGAATTACTATGCCGCATACCGGACGCTTCGTCCTGCGCACTACTATTTAGTCAGCTCCATCATATATAAACGCGCGATGTTTCACGCGTTATTTCATCGGTTCAAAATCAAACATTTTTGGTGTAGAGACGAATATAACGTCGAGCACATACTGCGACGAGAGCAGTTAAATAGGATCGGCGGAAAGGCATACGGTGTTATCCATGGCTTTCCGACCTACACGACACATTCACCCATGTGGCATTACATTAGCTTTGATACATTTTATGTACACAGCAGCGCTTTGTATAATGAGACGACCAAAAAGACTTGGGACGAAAATATGATCGTCTCGCCCGTTGGATCCTTCAATGCGAAGGAGCCTGATTTTGCTTTGATGGGCAGCCCGCGTTCAGACGATATTGTCATTTACACGTCTGCTTTTGTCGGCTTGCCAACAATGGTTTCGTTTGTAAGACAACTCGCCACAGAGTTTCCAGAACGGACAATTTTCTTGCAGCTTAAAAAATCGTTTTCAGAGACCCCGCTCGGGAAATCATTTTTCAAAGACTGCATCGAAGGTTTAACGAATGTCAAACAAACGAATGCGCCGTTGTTCGAGCTGCTTTGCACAAAAAAATACGGCTTTTCGGATCCATCGTCGGTCGTGATAGAAGGCCTGCAATTCGGGCAATATACATTTTTTGCAGATTTAATGCGCGAACAAGTTTCTAGTATTCTTCGCGATTATCCAGAGATTTGCGTTCGTGATGCGCACCAAGCAGCGGCGCGCATTCGGGCCATTGAAGCAGGCGATGAAAGTGACTTCTTTGCGCGACTTTCAGGCTTGGTTCATTTTTCAAAAACACCTTTTATTGGTGTTTTTCGGAAAGATATCGGTTTGACGGATTCGTCGTTAAAGTAAAGCCCGCGCATCGCTGGCGTGAATGTGTTGACAGTGCATTGGTTGAAAGCACATTAATTGACCAAATTGCGCCGCGACAATCAAAGTGTGGCGGGCGCGTGTCGCGGTTATCTGGTGCATACGCCATCAAGATCAACCGAGGCAGAATGCAAACATCCCGATGTGTACCAACAATTTACATGTTCGGACAAACGACAGACTATCTTCTTCAGAAATTGAACTTTTTAGGTGTTAGAACTATGGATTATTTCTTTGATCCTGCGATCCCGCGGAAATCCTCGCATATTTCCAAAGCGCTAGAGCGTCAGCCTGATTTGCAGACGCCTCTACCTGGCGTCGTTGAAATTAGCGAGTCTGGAACGTGCAATCGGGTTTGCTCTTTTTGCCCCAGAAGTGATCCAGATTATCCGGATATCAAAGAATTTCTTTCACCAAAACTCTTGGAAAAACTTATGCGAGAGTTGGGCGAGGTTGCCTATGATGGCATTGTTTTATTTTCAGGTTTTGTCGAGCCGCTGTTAGACAAAAAAATATACGATCACATCAAAACAGTTGCGACACATGTCCCTAATGCGCGCATTGAAATGGTCACGAACGGCGACGTGCTCAACAAAAACCGTTTATTACGTCTTATCGACAGTGGGCTGACGACGATACTGATAAGTGTGTACGACAGTGCTGAAGACGCCGAGCGGTTTGAGAAAATGTGCATTGATGCCGGACTGAATGATGGTCAATTCGTCATTCGACATCGCTACCTTCCGCCTGAACAAGACTTCGGCATCACACTCAGCAATCGTGGCGGTGCCATGTCGAAAGCAGAATTCGCCATTAGTGACGTAGTCGAGCCGCTAAAAACGCCGTGCTACTATCCAAGCTATACATTTTTTATGGACTACAATGGTGACGTTTTATTGTGCTCTCACGATTGGAATAAGTCTAAAGTCGTCGGCAACATGAACAATCAATCATTCATGGATGTTTGGTGTGGCGATAATTTCATGGAAGCGCGAAAGTTGTTAAATTGTGGCGATCGCACAAAGGCCCCCTGTCAACGTTGCGATGTTAAAGGGACGCTCATGGGAGCGGAACATGCAAAAGCTTGGCAAAAAATTATCGAGGCTTCTTGATCGGGTGCAAAGATGCGAAAGGTCTTAATCACAGGCGCCAGTTCAGACATAGGTCTTGCGGTCACTAAGCTTTACCTTAATTCGGGGTTTTCGGTGCTTGGCCACTTTCGCACGCAAAATGCCGCGTTAGAGTCGTTAATTTCAGAAAATTCGGCGTCCATCACCGCGCAAGGCGACTTTGCGACGCCAAAAGGATTGGAAACCTTCATTTCTGAAAACCAGGCCCAAATTTCGCAATGTGATGTTCTGATCAATCTATCCGGTAATTTTTTCCCGGGTCGATTTGAAGATGTAAATGTTGACGATTTTTTATCAGCGATCGTAACCAATTCGTGGCCGACGTTCAGGCTCATCCAAGAACTTGCGCCGCAGATGCAATCACGGCAATGGGGCCGTATCGTCAATATCGGTAGCATCGGTGTAAAATTTCGCGGTGGCAGCAACAGTTTCAATTACGCAGTGTCGAAGCATCTTCTCGAATTCATTCCCAACGATTATAAAAAATGGGCGGGCGATAATGTATTTATCAACACGCTTCGGGTTGGCGTCACAGACACCAAATTTCATGATCACGACCCATCGAAGCGGCTGAGTGACCGGGTCAAAATGATCCCGGCCGCACGCGCGGCAAGCACCGACGATATTGCCCGCGCAGTATATTTTTATGGTTCAGATCAAAATGGTTTTGCGACCGGCGAGATAATTGCCATTGCCGGTGGTGAATGATTTCAAACGCAAATCTGCGCATTTATTTAGCCCATAGACGTGAGGTCTATTGTTCAATTTAGTTAAAATGCTGTTTGCCCTTCCAAACCGGAATGGAAGGATGAGAATACTTGCGATCCTCCCATTGATGGGCGCTGCAAGCTTACTTGAACTTGGCAGTTTGGCCCTGCTCGTCAGTCTAGTCAATGTGCTGCTCGGTGCCAGTGAGCCGACGTTAGGGCCGATGAAATCAGCCTATGCGTTTCTAAATAACTTTGAACTCGCGAAGGTCGCCGCATTTATCGTCATATTTGTGGTTTTAAAAAACGTCGTCTTGATGGCGTTGAACTATTTCACGGCGCGCATTGCCTATGACGCCATGTCGGCATTTTTGGTGCGCCTTTACCGGCATTATCTGCATCAGCCTTACAAACAATACTTACAGCGCAATACCGGTGAATTTCTTAATCACCTTTCAAGCAGTGCACCCACGGGCTTTGATTCGATACGCCTGATGCTTGAAACCCTGCTCGACCTCTTATTGACGACTGTAACGCTCGGCCTACTGATCGCCACGCAACCCAAGGTGACACTCGTAGCCGGTGTGTCTTTATTGGTCGTCGCGTTCACATATCATAAGTTGGTCAGCCCCCTGTTTCGTCGGTGGGGTGCAGAAGCGTATACCCTCGAAGTGGGCGCGCTAACCCTGGCGAAAGAGACATTTAACGCCATCAAAGAAATCCTGGTTTACGGATATCAAGATCATTTCGTACATCGCTATAGCGTCTCGGTATTTCGCCGTGGCCGGCTGCAAAGCCTCGCCAGCATAAACCTGAGCGGCACCCGCCTCGTCTTGGAAAGTATTCTTGTTGCCGGGATCGGTATCTTTGTCATTTGGGCCGATACGACCGATGCCAGTGCCGCTGATAATGCCGCCATTGTCAGTATATTCGGGATCGCAGCCATTCGATTGTTACCGTCGGCAAATCGTATTCTCGCCAATTTGTCAGAGCTGACGCGCCGCACCAAGATCATACAACTGTTGCATGCCGAAATGGTGGCGGCGGACGACTGGCAACGCAAACTTGATACGCGGCCTGCTGACATAGAACATGCCGCGCCCGGCGAAGACGCGATTGCGCTATCAGGTGTCAGCTTTACCTATCCCAGCGTCTATAAGCCGTCGATTGAGGACATTAATCTTGTCGTCAAACATGGTGACATCGTCGGGCTGGCAGGATCTTCGGGTGCCGGCAAATCGACAACAGTTGAAATTATTCTAGGTCTGATTTCTCCACAGCGCGGCGACGTCATCGTTGACGGGACCCACGTTACAGATATTGCACCACCGAAAAAGATCGGCTTTGTGCCGCAACTGGTATCGGTCATTGACGATACCGTGCGCCGCAATATTGCGTTCGGTGTCGAAGACGCGTTGATCGACGATGTTGCCGTTTGGGCGGCCATCAACAGTGCCCGCTTAACAGACACGATCAAAAAGATGGACGCAGGGCTAGATACCCGGTTGAACGAAAAAGGTGTGCGCTTGTCCGGGGGTCAGCGGCAACGTATCGGCATCGCACGCGCGCTCTATCTTAACCCGAGCATTCTGATTCTCGACGAAGCGACGTCAGCCGTCGATAACGAAACCGAAGCCCAAATCACCGAAGCGATCAATGCGTTTCGGGGCAGCAAAACCATCATCATCATCGCCCATCGGCTTTCGACGCTTCGCGACTGCGACTACATTTTATATTTCGACGCCGGTAAAATTGCCGGCAAAGGGTCGTTTGAAGACCTAGTCAAAACCCAACCCGGCTTTAAACGCCTCGTCGAGCTTGGCAACTTATGAGCCAATTCGCCATTTCAAACATTGCACTGACAGCGTTTTCCCATCTGCACGAATTGCCGACGTTGGCCGAGCTCGGCTTTGCGGGGCTTGAGGTCGCGCCTAGTCGGGTGTGGCAAGACACATGGCACGGCTTAACACCGGCCATGGTGACGCGCTATCGCCACGATGTCGAAGCGGCGGGTCTCGAAATTTTAGGGCTACATTCGCTTTTGTTTGATCAAAAAGATATGGGCCTTTTTGCCGAGTCGGCGGACCGCGCACGCGTGCTTGATTTTATGACGCATTTATCTGCTATCTGTCGCGACCTTGGCGGAAAAACACTGATCTGGGGGGCGGGGCGATGGCGTCATGGCCGTAGCCTTGCCGACGCCAACGCCTATGCCATCGACTTTTTTCAAGAGTTAGACGCGCGCATCAATACTCACGGCACGTGTTTTTGTTTTGAACCGTTAGGCCCGAAAGACAGTGATTTCCTCAACTCGGTGATCGATGCCGAAAAACTTGTCACAGCGTTGGCGGTGCCGAGTGTCGGGTTGCACCTCGACGCCAAAGGGATCGCCGAAAACGCCGAGATGACGCCAGAGATCGCCGCATGCGCAAAGCCGTACTTAAAACACGTCCACGTCAACGAACCAGGGCTTGGCATTCTTGGCAGCACCGATGAAATAGACCATGCCGGCTTTGCCGCAATTTTAAAGAACGTCGGTTATGAAGGGTTTATTTCGATCGAACAACGCATGGTCGACACAACGGACGCGTTGGGTCCTGTGCGGCAATCGGCAACGTATTTAAAATCTGTCTATGGCAGTAACGCATAAAGGCACGCAGACAATGATCCCGTTCACAGCACCTGATTGGATTCCCACCATTGACCCTGGGATGCGTATTTTAGTGACCGGCGCGTCGGGTGGGCTTGGCCGCGCGCTCGTCGATATGCTGCTGCAAGGACCCGACTGCCGGATCGGCGCGCATGGGGCCAGTAAGCGTCATCCGTCCAATGATCCGCGCATGGTCCATCTGAACAAGGCTTTTAGCAGCGCCCATGATTGCGTTGCGCTGGTACATGAATTCGTCACCGAAGCGGGCGGCATTGATGCTTTGGTGGTGCTTAGCGGCGGCATCCATTTCAGCGGCCATTGGAAAGACATGCCAGATACCGACTGGGCGCGCGATATAGACGTCAATTTAAACCAGCCGTTCTTTTTGGCCCGTGCCGCCATGCAGCACATGCAGGACAACAAACGCGGCGGGCGTATTCTTTTAACCGGAACCGAATCGGCAATCCACGGCGGCAGCGCCATGAGCTTTCCGTATGCTATCGCCAAACGCGGCACCGAATGTATGGTCGAAGGTTTGGCCCGCGAAGGAGCACCCGCAGGGGTGTTGGTCAATGGGCTCAGGTTCGGCTACATCGACAGTGGCTTTCATGGGCGCTGGCACGACAAAACGGATGCAGACATGAAAGCCCGCGCAGAAATGGTGCCCCTAAAACGCCCGGGCCACGTCGATGAAGCCGCCGCCTTGATGACCTTTTTATTGTCGGGCTGGGCGCAATTCATCACCGGCCAGATGATCCCGCTGACCGGCGGCGACTGGCTGTAAAAAGTTTAGCCTGCGGCTTTGATATTGGCGAGGTGGCCAGAAGTTAGACCGGCACTATAGGTATTGCGATCACGCGAGCGCGCTTCGGCGGTTGGCGCCAACGACGTATAAGCCGCTTTCAGGGCTGTGGATTCGGCTTTGGCATCTGCGCCATCGACGACGGCATGTGCCAAGGCCAACGCTTGCGGTGCAAGCTCGGCTAGTGCCAAACGATGGACAAGCCAATCGTTGAAATACAACGTCCGATCTTCCGAAACCGGCGGCAACGTACGGTCCACCCAGTGCGCCGGGTCATGAACTATCACGTTAACACCATTGAGCCAGCCGTTTTCTGCAGCCGCCAACGTCGCGGCATCCAAATTCGCCGGATGCGCATCGGTATAGGCTTCAAACATCAGCGCAAAATCCGGATGGCTGGTCAAGAAGTCATAGGTGGCCTGGCGGACAGCAGGATAGTTCGCATCATCGATCACGATCACGGCACCCGGTGCCAACAGCGGCTTTGCCGCCAACAAACACACCAACTGGCTGCGATAATCATGCGGCCCGTCAACAAAATAGACCGACACTTTCTGGTCGTCCGTTTGCGCAAGCAAACCCGCCAACGCATCTTCGAAGTCCATATTGATCAAGTGCGCGTTGGTCGTCGCAAAATCGTTCAACCGCTGGTCGACAATGCTTTTGTTAGTGCCTTCAGGGTCCAGGATGCGAAAATTATCAATCCCGAAACACGGTAACGTGGGCGCCGCCAGCGCACTGGAAACCAGCGTCAGCCCTTGAAACACGCCAATTTCAAGATAGCAGCTATCATGGCCTTCGGCAGCGCGCGCCAAACGCTGTAACAGACCCACCGTTTTCAAACCGGAAATACCGGTAAGCCCTCGGTCGCGGGCATCAATCAACAACGGGGTGGCTTCGGTCGCTTCAATCGCGTCGCGAACGGCGTCCAGGGACAAGTCAGAATTTAATGTCACAGATTTTGATCCAAAATAACTGCGCGGGAATGGCGGGGAAAATCGCACATCCGGCGGCAGCTTTCAATCCGCACGTGAAAAGCCGCACAAAACGATGAGCATCCTGCTGACAACCACAACGGATTTGCCCGCGCACGGGACCTATGATCAATGGCTGACAATCAACGCCGATGCGCCCGCATCCCTTGATTTGGCCCTCAAAACACCGAACACCGCACCACGGCTAGAGCAGGCCTTTGAAGGCATTCGAGACGACTGGTCGCGGATCGGTAAAATCCTACAGGCAGAGCCCAGCGGCGCAATTGCGCACATGCCGATGTGCGGCGCATTCGGATCGGATTTCGGCATCACGTTGGCCTGGCACACGATCTGTTCAGATCTCGCCAAGGCGGCGCCCCGCACCTTGGTCATCTGCGATGATCCCTGGATATTCCGCCATCTGGCATCAATTGATCACGTCCAGGCCGGCACGCCACCGCCGCTTTGGCCAATCGCACTAAAACGCTTTATACGCGGCTATGCGGCACGCCTGAAGTTGGCTTTATCGTTGCTACGCACGCGGCGCGCGCTCGGCCATATGCGCACGCGCATGAGGCTAGGCGCATCGGTGATCTTGGTGTATGGCCATCCGGATAGCCGTGCTGATGGCCAAGATGCGTACTTCGCCGACCTTATGCAGCGCATCCAAGGCCTAAAGCGGTTGCTGCATACCGATACCGGGCACGAAACGGCGCAGCGCTTAGGCGCAGACCCAAGGACTGCCAGCCTGCACGCCTGGGGCCGATATGCGGTATTGCTGAGGGTGCCCTGTCGGCTTTGGACGCCGGACGACAGTATCGAACACGGTCGCTGGCGTTGGTTGATCCGGCGCAGTGCGGCACTTGAAAACAGCGGCGGCGGACCAGCGATGAATTTTTGGCAACAGCACTGCCAACGCGCCTTTTTAGCCGACGCCGCACCCGCCACCCTATGTTGGCCTTGGGAAAACCATGGGTGGGAGCGTGATCTTTGCCGCGCCGCTGGTGCCCACCCGACCACGACCATCGGTTATCAGCACACCGTGATCGGGCCGCATCAGTTTAATTATGCCGCCAAGACCAATATTGATGGTAACGCCAGCTTGCCCGACATTATCGCCTGCAATGGCCCGGCCTACCGCGACGAGTTGGCGGCATGGGGCACTCCGCCGGATCGATTGCAGATATTGGGTGCTTTGCGATTCGCACGGCACGCGCCGGCATATGATCCAAATGGGTTGGTGTTTGTGCCGTTGTCGGCGATCCGCACGGCAGCCCAAGCACAGTTGCAGGTCGCCGCGCGCTTTGCCGACGCCGGTCATACAGTGCTGGTTAAGCCGCACCCCATGTACCCGTTGCCTGTACCTGAACGCGCCAATTTATCAGAAACAAACATCGGGCTAGCCGCGCAAACTCGGCTAAAGTTGGTTGTTTTCGCGTCCGGTGCATCGGGCCTGGACGCGGTTCTAGCGGGCGTACCAGCGGTTCGGCTTCAATTAGACGGCTTGATATCGATCAATGTCCTACCTCGTTTTGTCGCACTTACGACGACAACCCTAGAAACCGTAGAGTCGATCATCGCGCAGCCCCCAGCGCCTGTAAACGTCGAATGGGACAAGATATTGAGCGATCCGCGCTTCGATGCCTGGAACCAGCTTTTGACAGGTGCTAAAACCCCTTTCAACACATAGCCATCGGAGGCCTAAACACGTGCCCGATAAAGATCTTCGCGTTGCCCTAATCGGGTGCGGCCGCATTGCCGGTCATCATTGTGGCTCGTTGACCGCGGTTGACGGTATCTCGTTGGCTGCCGTGTGCGACTTGGATATGTCCAAAGCCAACGCCTACGCCAAACAGTTTGGAGTCCCGGCGTTCACCGATTATCGCGAAATGTTGCACAGTATCGACGATATCGATATTGCTGCGGTCATCACACCGTCCGGTATGCACTTTGAGCACGGCATGGAAATGCTCGCCAATTTCGGTAAACACGTGATTATGGAAAAGCCAACGTTCATGCGCCCAGATCAGCTGACGACCGCCTGGGACGCCGCACAGAAGAATGGCCTAAAGATTTTTCCAGTATTCCAAAAC
>JAFMCK010000171.1 GCA_017857825.1 Rhodospirillales bacterium | reverse complement strand
CCATCTTGGACACGCCTTCGCCGTACATAATGTCGAATTCGACCTGCTTGAACGGCGGCGCGACTTTGTTTTTGACGACTTTGACGCGGGTCTGGTTGCCGACCACTTCGTCTTTGTCCTTGATCGCGCCGATGCGACGGATGTCGAGACGCACGGACGCGTAAAACTTAAGCGCGTTGCCGCCGGACGTGGTTTCCGGGCTGCCGAACATGACACCGATCTTCATGCGGATCTGGTTGATGAAGATGATCAGCGTATTGGAGCGGGCCACCGACGACGTCAGCTTGCGCAACGCTTGGCTCATCAAGCGGGCCTGCAGACCGACGTGGGTATCACCCATTTCGCCTTCGAGTTCCGCGCGCGGCACCAGAGCGGCAACACTGTCAACCACCAACACATCCACTGCACCGGAGCGCACCAGAGTATCAGCAATTTCCAACGCTTGTTCGCCAGCGTCAGGTTGAGAAATCAGCAGTTCGTCCACTTGGACGCCAAGCTTGCGGGCATACATCGGATCAAGCGCGTGTTCCGCGTCAACGAAGGCGCAGGTGCCGCCAAGTTTTTGCGCTTCGGCGATCACGTGCAATGCTAAGGTCGTCTTACCCGAGCTTTCCGGACCGTAAATTTCAACGATGCGGCCTCGCGGCATCCCGCCGATGCCGAGCGCGATATCGAGCCCGAGCGAACCGGTGGAGATACTTTCGACGTTAATCACATCGTCCTGACCGAGACGCATGATCGAACCCTTGCCGAAGGCACGCTCAATCTGACTGACGGCGGCTTCGAGCGCCTTGTTTTTATCCACGTCGTTTTCCTTTTCGACGACACGTAAAGCGGGGCTGGACATAATTGCGTCTCCGTTAGTTGCATACCCTGTTGGGCGTTTCAATGCTTCCGTTTGTACAGTATTTGTTCTTTTTGTCCAGTGAATTTTTAAATCATCATAAATAAACGATTTTATGATATATGTTCGGAGAACGTTCTCGTATTTTTCGACAAACTCATAACGGTTCCGTATTGAATTTTCTGCCCGATTCGCGTTCTAACTTTCGAGCACATCCTTGACCTTCGCGGCCAGGCCCTTGAGGGTAAACGGTTTTCCGAGAAATGCGATTCCCGGGTCCATATCCGGCCCGTTACGGAACACATCTTCGGAATATCCGGACATCAAAATGGTCTTCACGCCGGGTATTTCCTGGCGTGCCAGATTTACCAACGTGTGCCCGTCCATGCCCGGCATCACTACGTCCGAGATGATCAGATCAATCGGCGTTTCGGATTTCGCAATCACTTCCAGTGCGATTTCGCCATCAGTTGCTTCAAGGACATGATAGCCCTTGTTGCGGAGCGCACGCGAGCCGAACAGCCTGACAGCGTCTTCATCTTCGACCAGCAAGATCGTCCCCTGCCCCGTCAGATCGCCTTCTTCGTCAAGCGCCGGTGCGACGTCGCGGACGACCATCTTGCCGTCGCCATGCACTGGTAGATAGATGGTAAACGTGGTGCCTTGGCCGGCCGCACTGTCGACAAAAATAAACCCTTCGGCTTGGTGGACGATGCCATACACTGTCGACAGCCCAAGCCCGGTGCCGGCACCGACTTCTTTGGTCGAAAAGAACGGCTCAAAAATACGCTCCAGATTTTCTCGCGGAATCCCGGTGCCGGTGTCGGCAATCGAAATCGTCACGTAATCGCCTTTGGGCAGGATTTCGTGCCCCTTCGGCGTCGGCTTATCAAGGGTGACGGCCTTAGTGGTGATCGAGATTGTGCCACCGCCCGGCATGGCATCGCGCGCATTCACGCTCAGATTGATGACCACTTGGTCGAATTGCCCCTTATCGAACAGTACAGCCCCCAGGTTGCGCCCGTGATCCATCTTCAGCGTCACCGTCTCGCCGATCAGTCGACCGAGCAAGTTCGAAAGGTCGCTGAGCTGACCGGTGACATCCATCACCTCGGGCTCAAGCTTTTGTTTCCGTGAAAACGCCAGCAGTTGTCGTACCAAATTGGTCGCCCGGTTGGCGTTTTGCTTGATCTGCATGATGTCGGCAAAGTCCGGGTCATCCGGTCCACGCCGGCTCAGCAACAGATCCGAAAACCCGATCATCGCCGTCAACAGGTTGTTGAAGTCGTGCGCAACGCCGCCGGCAAGCTGACCGACCGCCTGCATTTTCTGCGACTGGGTGAACTGGACCTCAAGATTGCGATGCTCGGTCGTATCAACGAAGTGCAAAACCAGCCCGACCGTATCGCCGGCAGCATCGGTCACCTGCGCGGCGGTCATGTTGACCGACATCTCGCGACCATCGGCGCGGGCCAAGCGCGCTTCCAACTGCGCACCCTGACCGATCCCCATCACCGCTTTGGACAAGGCGCCCTGGACCTCGTCACGGTCTTCACGGGCGACATAGTCGGCAAACAGCGTGCCGACCAAGTGCGCGTCCCGATCACCGAGCAGCCGGTTGAAAGCGACGTTGGCCCCGCTGATGGCGCCGTCCATATCCAAAAACGCAATGCCGATAGGGGCTTCATGATACAGCCAGCGCAATCGCTCACTGAGCATGGCGCTATCAAAGTTGAGGTTGCCGTCACGCGGCGCCGCAGCCTCGCCCGAGTCGTCCGCAGCGACACCGCTATGCGGCCCCTGCATAGCATCACGAATAATCATCGAGCGGGTGTACAGCGGATTGCCGAGCGCATCGGTCTTTGCGGTCTGAATCAGGGTCGCTACGAAAGCATCACCGTCTTTCGGCTGTAGCGTCAGCTCGCCGATGCTGACACCCTCGACCTCACCGGCCTCGTGGCCTGCGGTGACGAATTCCCCGAGGGACCGCCCCAGCATGGTTTCAGGGGTTTCCCCCAACCACTGCGCCAAAGTCACGTTGCAGCGGTCGATCAGCCCGTCGCTGCCCGCCGACAAAAAGCCCAGCGGCATCAGGTCGAAAATATCCTGCAACGTCGTCAGATCACGCTGAATTTCCGCATGCCCTTTGACGATGTCCGTGACATCGTCAAATTGCCAGACCC
The DNA here is from genome assembly GCA_017857825.1 of Rhodospirillales bacterium. Taxonomy (GTDB): domain Bacteria; phylum Pseudomonadota; class Alphaproteobacteria; order Rhodospirillales; family Casp-alpha2; genus UBA4479. Next base: position 3,906 of record JAFMCK010000171.1, on the reverse strand, counting down.
GACCCTGCACCCGCAGACGCCGCGCGCGCCAACGCACAACGCGCCCGGAAAGCCTCAAGAAACCTGCGTCCTCGTCAGGATTCGCGGCAAGCCCCAAGGCATCAAGCGCACGACCTTTGGTGCGATCAATCTTAAGTTCGGCCAGCAACGCTTCGGCAGCGGCGTTTAAATGCACGATGCGTCCGTCCGCATCCGTGATGAGGGCAGCTGCGGACAACTGCTGAAAGCCATCGGTGCGCAGGTCCACGACGGGACTGGAAGCGCCTTGCTTGCCAAACAACCACGCCGCACCCAAGCCAAACACGCCTGCAGCCAACGCCAATAGGACCACCACTTGGTCGGCGGGCAGCGGTAAATTCGGCGGCAGATCGATGCCGCGTGCCACATACACAGCACCCGCCGCACACGCCCCCGCTATCAGCGCCGACAAGATCGCAGGCATCAGCGAGGGCGACCCAGCTAAGGCACCGGACGCCGTTTCGCTTTTAGATGCGTGATTGTCATGAACCCCAGCCAGCGTCGTCACCCCATCAAGCGTGCTTAGTGCACGGTTTTGCCCTTCATTCTCATAACGTAACCGATAACTTCGGCAACGGCGATAAAGTGTTCTGGGGGAATTTCTTCCTCAAGTTCAACAGAGGCATGTAGGGCACGCGCCAAAGGCGCATTTTCGATGATTGGAATGTCATGCTCTTCGGCAACTTCACGAATGCGGAGCGCCAGACTGTCCATCCCTTTGGCGATCAGGCGGGGCGCGGTCATCTCGTCCATCTTGTATTCCAACGCTACGGCGTAGTGCGTCGGGTTGGTAACCACCACGTCGGCATTCGGTACGTTCGCCATCATCCGTTCCTGGGCACGTTGTTGGCGCAGCGCACGGATTTTTGCTTTTACCTGCGGATCACCCTCTGCCTGCTTGTGTTCGTCTTTAATTTCTTGCTTCGACATCATCATCTTTTTGGTGAATTGATACTTCTGATACACGAAGTCGAGCGTCGCAATCACCGTCATCACCAAGATACCGGCCAATGCGATAATTATGATCACATCCTGCACACGATCCAAAATCGCCCCGAGTGAGGCGCCCGGCAGCAGTTCCATATCCCCTAAGAAGGGTATCGTCATTGCAACCGCGAGGCTGCCGACCAACAGCAGCTTGAAGATGCCCTTGATGAATTCCACGACAGAGCGGCTGGAAAACATCCGCTTGATGCCGGCGAGGGGGGAAATCTTTTTCAGGTCTGGCTTGATCTTATCCGGCGCAAAAATCAGGCCCGACTGCATCACCGTCGATGCCAACGCAAAAATCACCACCAATATCAAGAAAGGTGAAAGCGCAATTCCGGTATCAATGATGCTTTGTGTCAGATTGGACAAAAGCCCTTCAAAGTCCAATGGCAGCATGAAGGATTTTTCAACATATGTGCGTCCAATATTTGTTATTCGTTCAGCGATGAACGGCGACATAAAGACCAACGCCGCGGTACCGGCCATCAACACGCCCCAACTCTTGACCTCCTGGGAAGACGCAATTTCACCTTTTTCACGGGCGCGAGAGAGCTTTTTCTCTGTCGGGTCTTCTGTCTTTTGTGAGTCGTCTTCGTCGGCCATTGATTACTCCGCGCGCCTTACTCAAGCGCCTAGAAATGACGCGTAGGAATCTCGGAACATCTCTAAGAATACCAACATCATGCCGGACAGTGCGACCATAAACACCCAAAGCTGCAACATGATCTGCACCGGCAGACCGAAAAAGAACACCTGCAATTGCGGCATGAGACGGCCCAACACACCGATCGTCACGTAATAGGCCAACGCCACGATCAACAGCGGCGCTGACATTTTCAGGCCGAGCGCGAATGCATCGGCGACCCGCCTAGCCACGGTCTCACTCATATCACCGAACATCAACGGTTGGCCCGGGCGGAACAGTTCAAAACTTTCGACCAAAGCGCGCAGCATCAAATGATGTAGATCGGTAACGAAAATCAGCAATATCCCCATGATACTGAGAAAGCCCGCCGCAACCGAGCTTTGCTGCTGCGACACTGCATCCTGCACCAACGCATTCGCCATCGACGAGAACAACGCAATCAGGGTGCCTGCCGTCTGTAACGCCGAGACGACGGCAATCGCAATCGAGGCCATGAAGGCACCGATCACAACCTCGCCCGCAAGTGTCAGTATCAGCAGCGGCACGGCATCAGGCATCGGCGGTAAATACTTGCTGACCACCGGTAACAACATAAAGCTCATCACCAACGCCAGGCTCAAACGATAACGCGGCAACACATAGGACGCACCGAAGCCCGGCACCAGCGACAGCATGGTCCCGAGACGGGTCATAACCAAGGTCAGCATCCAAATATTAACTGCGGCAAATTGTTCGAGCATAACGCCGGCCTAGCCGCCGGAACCAAGTGCGATCATGCGATCAAACAGAACCCGAGAGAACTCGACAACCTCGGTCATCATGAACGGCAGGAATACGATAATCGCAATAAAAATGACGATGATCTTCGGCACGAAGGTCAACGTCATTTCCTGAATCGTCGTCAACGCTTGGAACAACGCAATGATAAGGCCGATCATCAAGCCAGCCATCATGATTGGCCCTGCGGTGAGCAGAATCACCCACAACGCTTCCCGACCGATCTCAATGACTGCGGCTTCGTTCATCAGCGATCTCCATCGCGCGCGGCCAAGCGGCCCGGCCTGGCGATCAATCCTGGTGATCTATCCCGCGTGCCGTCAGATCGGCATACGCAGGATTTGCTTGTACGACTCCAGAACCTTGTCGCGCACTGAGACCACAGTCTGCAATGTCACTTCGGCCTCCGCAACCGCCGTAACGACTTGGTTCAAATCTGCGCGGTCATTGACGCCCTGAATGGACAATTGCTCGCTTTTTTCACCGATCTTGATCGCTTCATCGATGGCGCTGCGCACCAACGAAGCGAATTGATCGCCGGAGTCGGTGTTGGTATTGGCCGACTTTTGACCGCCGAAGGCTTGTCCGTCGGCGACGTTGGCATATGCCTTTGCGGCATTCGCGAAACCCATGGCTACATTCGACATGAGAGGGATTCCCCTATTTTTATTCCCGTTCCAGGTCCATCCGGCAACTTCTCGGCCGGTGCCCCAAGGTGGCGCGCATTCTCGCGCGCCGCTTTATCGTGTTATCTAAGTACGTCGATGGTACTCATCAGCATCGAACGCGATGATTTGATGATGCTGAGGTTGGCTTCGTATGAACGCTGCGCTTCGCGCATGTCCGTCATTTCGGTCAGTGTGCTGACGTTCGGCGTCAACACATAGCCGTCCGCATCCGCTGCGGGGTGATTGGGCTGAAAGCGTTTACCGAAATCGGACATATCCGGCCTTACGTTACGCACGCGCACCGTATCCAGGCCGACCGCGCGATCCAGTTCGTTTTTGAATGTAATAATTTGGCGACGATAAGGCTTACCGTTCGGGTCTTGCGCCAGCGATTCGGCGTTGGCGATGTTTTGCGAGATTACCTTCAGCCGCGAGCCCTGCACACGCATGCCGGCGCTGGAAATTTGAAAAGTCTTCAGAAGGTCGTCCATATCACGTCCCTTTTATCGAAAATTGGTCACAAAGATTAGTTAGGGCCACGCACGGCCATACTGATCATGCTGAGATGCTTTTTATAGAGTTGCGTCACCAGCTTGTGCTTGGTGTGGGTTTCGTTAACTTTGGCCATCTGCTCTTCAAGGACCACGGCATTCCCGTTGGGCGAGGTCTCGAACGGATTGCGCTCGACCTCACTCGCAAAATCACGGACCCGCTTACGCCGCCCCGGCTCGTGCGACGCGTTTGTCACATCCATAGTGATCTGAATTTTTTCCTGGCGGAGGATCTCGCGGAAGTTAAAAGGCTTAA
>JAFMCK010000170.1 GCA_017857825.1 Rhodospirillales bacterium | reverse complement strand
CTACACGACGATTGAACGATCGCTTGTCGAGCGCATGGTGCATGTGATACTTGACGATTTGTCGGCGGCGTTTGAGCCGTTGAGCCCGGTCACCTTCCGCTTTGATCGTCTCGAGACCAATCCGCGTTTTGCCACCATATCGCGACCGTCGAACGCAGCCATCGTGGCGCGTTTGCGGATTGATATGGAAGACCGCGGCGGTCGGCTCGAATTGCTGCTGCCGTACGCGACCTTGGAGCCTGTGCGTGAATTGCTATTGCAGATGTTTATGGGTGAAAAGTTCGGGCGTGATACGATTTGGGAGACCCACTTGGCTGAAGAGTTATGGGTGACCGACGTCGATCTTGAAGCCGTTATCGATACGCAGACAATGAAACTGCGCGATGTATTCGATCTTAAGGTCGGCTCGCGTATTATGCTGAGTGCAACCCAGGATTCGTCCATTCAGCTCGCATGTGGCGATGTACCGATGTACACCGGACGCATGGGGCGTAAGGGCAACCGGGTTGCGGTCCGGATTGAAGATAGGATCGAAAAAGCGCCGCGCACATCGTGATGCCGAATGATATCTTGAGCGCATCAGCGTGGCCCCATCATGAAGGAGGCCGAACGTGCCTTACACTTTGATCATTGATATTGCCGTTGCCGTGCTTTTGGTGGTGACGATCGCGTATGCCATTACCTTGAACAAGCGTCTGATGCGCTTGCGTAAAGATAAAAAAGATCTGGAGAACTTGGCCAAGACATTTGGCGAGTCGACGATGCGCGCAGAAGATAACATCAATCATCTGCGGACCATTGCCCAAGCACTTGATATCCAGATGGAGCGTGCGCAGTCGTTGCGCGACGATTTGGCGTTTTTGGCCGACCGGGGCGGCTCGACGGCGGATCGGCTCGAAAATTTGGTGCGCGAAGCCCGTGATGACTTAGGCGTGACGCCGCAGCCGGGCCGGGGTGCGGCTGCGCCCATTATGCCGTCGAACACGGTTGAGCCGAAAGCAGACACATCATCGGCACCTAAGGCGAAAGCAAAAAATTTGAAGGCGGACGACGCCGATGGACGTTCTGAAGCTGAACGCGAATTGATGCGCGCGTTGCGCGATGCAGGGTGAGGCGGAGAAATCAGATGATACGTAAAATTTTTTCGAAAATCCGTTTCCTGCCGCTGACTATTTTTGCCGCGACATTGATGTTGACGGTGCGTGTCGGCGACATCTGGGACGGGATCGATACGATAATTTCTAGCAGCATTCGTGTGTCGCAAGCGACTGCGCAGACGGCGGATCAGGGGGCAGCGCAACAAGCACCGGCTGACCAGGCAGCAGGGTCTGAAACGGCGGCGACCCCGCCCGCCGAAGAGGGAGGCGTCTCGGTGCAAGACGATCCTGGTAAATTGATCACCGATGACCCGACGTTGTTATCGCCCGCCGAGATCGAAATTCTTTTACGTCTGGCCGAGCGTCGCGATGAATTGGCAAAGCGCCAGCGCGAGCTGGATGCCCGCGAAGGTCTGCTGCGTGCCGCTGAAATTAGGATCGAGCGCAAGGTCGCCGAATTGGAATCGCTTAAAGGCGTTATCGAAGAGCGGATTCAGGTTTTCGATAAGCAGCAAGAAGAAAAGTTGGGCTCATTGGTAAAGATTTATGAGGCCATGAAGCCGAAAGACGCCGCAAGGATATTCGAGGAATTGGAAATGGGCACGTTGCTTGAAGTCGCAGAACGGATGAAAGAGCGCAAACTTGCGCCTGTCATGGCTGAATTAGGTCCAGAGCGTGCCCGTGAGATGACCGTTGAATTGCGGGCGTTGCGCGAGCTGCCTCGTCAATCAGCGCCACTGAATTAGAAAAAATAGGTTCAACGAAAGCCCAAGTTTTCATGGACTTCAATAATTATCTCGGTAAAAGGAGGTGGATAGGTCAAACCTTGAGACCAATATGTGCAGATTTAAAGTTGGAGAAGCGATATGGCTGTCGATATGAATATGAAAATTCTGATTGTGGACGATTACAAAACCATGCTCAGAATCCTGACGAACTTGCTTCGCCAACTACATTTCACGAATATCGAAGAGGCGTCAGACGGCCAAGAAGCGCTGTCGAAGCTACGTCAGGACAAATTCGATTTTGTGATTTCCGATTGGAATATGGAACCGATGACCGGTATCCAGTTGCTGCGCGAAGTCCGGGCAGACGACAGTCTGAAGCATATTCCGTTCATTATGATCACCGCCGAGAGCAAATCGGAAAACGTGATCGCGGCGAAGGAAGCGGGTGTTTCCAACTATATCGTGAAGCCGTTCAATGCCGAAACGCTGAAGACCAAACTTTCGAGCGTCCTCGGCGACTTCTAACGGCTCGACCGGCGACAGTCGGAGCGATAAGGGGGGCTCGCAATGCAAAAAGATCCGGAATTTCAGGAAATGCTGGCCGGCATTCGCGAGCGCCGTGGAGACGACGTCCGTATCGAGGATATCGGCGAGGTCGTGCAGAGCATGTTGGTGTCGATGCGCGGCAACATTTCCAGCAGCGATATGGAAATGTTCACGGAGCTGGAATCTTTGGCCGATTATATTCGGTTGGCGAAGCGCGAGATTGCCGCGCTGCGCCCGGACGAAGTCAAGAGCGAGCACCTTCGGACAGCTTCGGACGAATTAGACGCCATTGTTTTGGCGACGGCGGACGCGACCAACGCGATCATGGATTCCACCGAGCTTATCGAGGCTGTCATGGACGACGTCGAGCCCGAGGTGCAAGCCAAGTTAATGACCGCGACCACCGGTATTTACGAAGCGTGTACCTTCCAAGACATTACCGGCCAACGGATCACCAAAGTGGTGACAGCGCTAAAGCACATCAAAGATACGGTGGATGGTTTGCTGAATGCGTTTGGCGACGAAATCGCCAAATATCGGGAAGCCAATCCGAAGCAAGTCGACGTGCCCGAGGTCGCGAGCATACCGTCGGACGAGGATTTGCTGGAAGGCCCGCAGCTCGAGGGCAAGGGCAACAACCAAGCCGAAATCGACGCGTTGCTGGCGAGCTTCGACTAGTATCACTGGCGCATTTTGTTGATCATGCGTACTTGCCGGATGGTGGGTACACATGATCGATCTAGATCCTATCGAAACTGACACCTATACCCCCAGTCGACCGGACATTGTGCCGATCTTCTTGGGTCTGTTCTTGTTGGTGTTGGCGTTTTTTATCCTGCTGGTCTCGATCTCGACATTCGAGAAGGTGAAGTCGTCGGCTGTGATGGACAGCCTAACATCGACCTTTACCACCGTATTGCCGCCGACGGCGGACCCGACTCAATTTAATGCAAAAGACGGTGACTTCATCGCTGGTGAGGCCTTTCAAGAAGAAATCACGCAGTTGTTTTCGACCGCTATCCGGGTGGATAAGATCGAGGTCGTGCAGCCGGGGCGTCTGATGCGATTAACGATGCCTGCCAGCGCTTTGTTCGATGAAGGTGCCGTCACGGTTCGTGCCGATCAACAAGCCTTGATGGACCGTGTCGTTGCCGCGTTGTCCAATCGACCGCCCGGCCTGCGCCAAGATATGGAAGTGGTTCTCGGCACCGCGCTGCTCGGTGATGCGGCCTTGCCTGTTGAGCAAACGCTCAAAACGCAACGTGCAGGTTCATTGGCGCGGATGTTGGTCGGGCGCGGCGCGCCACCCGATATCATTTCAGTGGGGCTAAAGCCCGGTGATATGGGGCAAGTCAGCCTGTGGTTCTGGGTGCGCGGCGTTGAAGAATCCGCAACCCGCTTTGAAGATGCATTGCAGGAACTGCGCGACCGCGATGCACAGCCTGCGGCTGCGCCGCTGCCCACCTTAACGCCGGATGTCGACATATGAGACGCGAACCTGGCCTTGATTTGATTGAGCACGGTATCGAGCCCGAGCACGAGAACACGAAAATGTGGATGCTCACGTTTACGGATTTAGTATCGTTGCTGCTGACGTTCTTCGTGATGCTTTTTGCGATGTCGAATGTGAAGCTGGACGAGTGGGAAAAGGTCATCGACTCGTTGTCGCAAACCCTTAATCCGGCTGTTGAGGATACCGTCATCAAGCCGACCGCGCAGCTTAATATCGGCAACTTGTTCCGTCGACGCGCAGTGAACTTGGATTATTTGTCTTCTGTGTTTGCAGAGAATCTTTCGGCGGACCCCGTGTTGAAGGATGCATTGATCGTCAATCTTGAAGACAGAGTGGTGATCGCGTTGCCGGGTGATTTATTGTTTGATCCGGGCGCTGCGTTGGTCAGTGCGCGCGCGAAGGATGCGATGTTCACCTTGGGGGCGATGTTCGCGAATGTCGGCAATTCAATTTCAGTGACCGGCCATACAGACCCTGTGCCCCCCGGTGGCGATGCGTTTACGTCCAATTGGGAACTATCGATCGCACGGGCGGCTTCGGTCGCCAACGCGATCCGACGGGGCGGCTATGATCAGCAAATCGTCGCGTTGGGCTATGGGGATTCGCAATACAATAGCTTGCCGGACATAAGTGACGACCAAAAACGCCGCTTGGCGCGTCGCGTCGATATCATCATCATGCCTACATCCGAGACATTCTGAGATGCACACGTTTATGCAACTATGGTGGCCGCATAAAGATTACAGCAAACGCACCTTTGGTGCGGTGCTGGTGCTTGTCTGCACGATTGCCGCAACCCCGCTGCTTGCCGAGCAAGTACCCATCCGGACAGAAACCAAAGACGGCAACGCCTTCATCACGTTCGGGTGGACCGATCCTGTCGCATATACCCACGAGGTCCGGGATGGGCGCATCGAAATTCGCTTTTCACGCCCGATTGAAGGCGCGTTCAATGAGATTGCCGCTAAACTTGGCGACGTCATCGAAGATGGGCGCGCTGGTTCGGACGGTCGTTCCGTTAGCTTTGGTTTAAAGCGTCCAGTAGACGCATTCGCATTTTATACCGGAACCCAAGTGACCGTCGAACTTGTCCCAAAAGGGCCGGCTCCAGCAGCCAATTCAGCCGCGAACGCGGATGCCGGTCAGCCGTCTGATACGCCGCTTGCGGCGCGTTCCAAGCCGTTGCGGATTGGCCGCCCGTTGGCGTCCGCGCAAGCTGTTGCGGGCACGTCGACGCCTGCCGCAGATGCCCCGCAGGTCCGCGTACGCACCGGCGAGCATCCGAATTACACCCGGATCGTGTTTGATTTTGAAGGCCAAGTCCCGTTTGAAACGGCGACCAATAATGGTGTCGTAACGGTGCGTTTTGCGCGTCCGTTTAATATCCAGACGGACCCCCTCAACGCCGGAAATATTCGCCTTGTCGGTGGCGGTCGAAGTGCTGTTCAAGGTAATGAAACGATCGTGACGCTGGCTGTGCCGACGACGTCGAACGTGCGCGCGTTTCGTGCTGGGCCGAAGATCGTCGTTGATGTGCGCGAACCGACAGGCAGCATTGAGCCTGTGTCGCTGCCTGCGATTGCCGATGCAACACCGACGCCGGCAACGGCCAACCCGGAAACCGCGTCCGCACCTGATGAGGCACCGGCACCGGCAGCCGAACCGGTGGCGCCCGTTGAAACCGCTGCGGTCGCACCGCCGTCCGCTGCACCGGCTGTGGCAAACGAAGATGGCCGTCCGCGTGCGCTGACCGTCGGTGGTGCCGCGCCCCCACCGGCCGCAGCTATCGATGCTGATCCACCGAGCGATCCAGAATTATCGCCTCGTGCGCTACCTTTAGTGGGCGGGCAGGTTGCCGAGCCGGCAAAGGTGACGGCGTTCCCGGGTGAAGATCAGTTGGCATTTCGTTTCGACTTTACTGAACCGGTTGCCGCAGCGACGTTCCGGCGCGGCGGCGCGGTGTGGATCGTTTTTGATAAGCCGTTGACCGTCGATACGGCTGCGTTACAGGTGCAGGCGGGCGAAGCCGCATTTGAAATACTGCAGCTGCCGTCTGATGCGGCCACCGTGCTGCGTATTCGTACGTCGCAACGCTATAACCCGTCGGTCAGCCGAGACGGTTTGGCGTGGATCATCGATTTACGAGATCAGCCGTTGCAGGCGCAAACGCCTTTGCCGGTCAACGCTCAGCCAGAGTCCCCCGTTGGCGCACGCGTATTTATTCCGGTGCCTGAACCTGGGCGGCCGATCCCGGTGACTGACCCCAATGTCGGAGACAACTTTGTTGTCGTCCCGGTGATCCCGCTCGGCCAAGGGGTCGGACTTGATCACCAGTTCCCACAGTTCAAGATTCAACTCGCCGCACAAGGGGTGATCATCAATCCCGTGATCGACGATTTGCGCGTTCGTTCTCTGCGTCAAGGTATTGAAATCAGCGCCAGTGGTGTGCAGTTGGCGATCTCGAATGTCTCGGATGATGCGGCGGCACACGCGCAACTGGCGGCGTCGCGGCCGATGGTGGTCGCCCTCGAAGAGCTTGCCCGCTATTACGCGCCGATCAACCAAATGCGTGTGGTGCGCCGGGAGATGGAAAGCGCGGTTTCAAGCGCGCCCGAAGAGCGTAAAACCGGGCCGCGGCTGGAACTCGCAAAGTTTTTCCTAGCAAACGCATACGCACCCGAAACACTGGGCGTTGTTCAAGTTGCCATCAGTGAAGTTCCTTTGCTCGAAAATGACCCCGTTGTGCGGGTGCTTCGTGGCGCATCAAACTTTTTACTCGGTCGATATCAAGAGGCGCTCGCTGATTTGACGCACGAAAGTGCAGCCGGGAATGACGAGGCACGGCTTTGGGCGGCGGCGAGCCGGGCGATGTTGGGCGACCGTGTTGGCGCAGCGCGGGATCTTCGGTTTACCGGTTCGATCGCCCGCGATTATCCGCGGGCGTTGAAAATGCCGCTCGGTATCCTGATTGCCGAAGTTGCTGCGGAGACGGGTGACGGGCAGGGCGCGAAGCTATTCTTGGACGCGCTCAATCTTGAAAAACCGACGCCGTCTGAGCGCGCG
>JAFMCK010000169.1 GCA_017857825.1 Rhodospirillales bacterium | reverse complement strand
AACCGTTTGCTGCGGGCCTTGACCCCGCTGGAGGCGAATATGACGCTTACCGATTCCGGTCGCGCGATGGCGCGTGCCGACGACCTTCTCTCCGAATTTGGCCTCGCCGGCGATCCGCTCGGCCTGGGCGGCAATCCAGCCGATCACCGCGTTGTCGTGGCGATGTCGGGCGGGGTGGACTCTTCCGTTACTGCGGCCGTCCTGCACCGCGCCGGCTATGATGTCGTCGGCGTGACGCTGCAGCTCTATGATCATGGCGCCGCGATCCAGAAGAAAGGCGCCTGTTGCGCCGGCCAGGATATCTATGACGCCAAGCGCGTCGCCGACCGGCTTGGCATTCCGCACTATGTGCTGGATTACGAAAACCGCTTCCGTGAACAGGTGATGGAAGATTTCGCCGACACCTACTTGCGCGGTGAAACGCCGATTCCGTGTGTGCGCTGTAATCAGACCGTGAAGTTCAAAGACCTGCTCGGCACCGCCAAAGATCTGGGTGCCGATGCGATGGTCACCGGGCACTATGTCCGCAGGTTGGACGGCGATAAGGGTGGCGAGTTGCACCGGGCGGTCGATCTCAGCAAAGATCAAAGCTATTTTCTGTTTACGACCACGCGCGGACAGCTGGACTTTTTGCGGTTCCCGTTGGGGGGGCTGGATAAGGCCGAAACCCGCCGCCATGCCGAGCGATTCGCGTTGCCCGTCGCTGACAAACCGGAAAGCCAAGACATTTGCTTCGTGCCGAATGGCTCCTACGCGCGGGTCGTCGAACGGATGCGCCCGGGCGCGCTTGATGCCGGGCAGATTGTCGACCTCGACGGTAAAGTGCTCGGCGATCACGACGGGATCATTAACTTCACCGTCGGACAACGCCGTGGCCTCGGCGTGGCGGCAGGTGAGCCTTTGTATGTTGTGCGCATCGAGCCCGAAACCAACCGCGTCGTGATCGGCACCAAGGAAGCATTGCTGGTCCCCGAGATCGGTGTTGGCGAGTTGAATTGGCTGGATCATGTGCCGCTGACCGATCAGCCGCGGCGCGCGCAAGTCAAAGTCCGCTCAACCACCGAACCGGTGTGGGCCGATATCAGCGCAACTGAGACAGGTGCCCACGTGCGCTTCGTCGACCCGCAAGCCGGCGTCGCGCCGGGCCAAGCCTGCGTCATCTATGACGGCTCTAAGGTGTTGGGCGGCGGCTGGATTCTGCGACACTAACGCATCGCCACTTCCTTTTTTTCTCGTCATTCCCGCCTGCGCGGGGATGACGGGTCGTTGGTTTATTGTGGTAACGGTTAGCGGATCTGGGGTTCTTCTAACGTCGACAGCTTTTCCGCCGCCAATTTGGCTTCTTGTTGGCGGGCCCACATATCTGCGTAAATGCCATTTCTGGTGAGCAGGTCGGTGTGCGTGCCGCGCTCAACGACTTCACCGGCCAGCAGCACCAAAATTTCGTCGGCATCAATCACGGTTGAGAGCCGGTGCGCGATGGTCAACGTCGTGCGATTCTTCGATACGTCGCGGAATGAGGTCAAAATGTCTTGTTCGGTGCGGCTGTCCAGCGCTGACGTCGCCTCGTCGAATACCAAGATCTTTGGGTCCTTAAGGATTGTGCGGGCAATCGCGACGCGTTGCTTTTCGCCGCCTGACAATTTCAGGCCACGCTCGCCGACTTTGGATTGATATCCGTCAGGCAGGCTCATCACGAAATCATGGATGCGCGCCAGCTTGGCCGCAGCTTCAACCTCGGCGGGGCTGGCCTTGGGGTTGCCGTAGGCGATGTTGTAATAAACGGTGTCATTAAATAAGACCGTATCCTGCGGCACGATGCCGATGGCGGCGCGCAGGCTGTCCTGGGTCAGCATGGTGATGTCTTGACCGTCAATCGAGACCGTGCCGGCACTGACGTCATAGAACCGATAGAGAATTCGGGACAACGTCGACTTGCCTGACCCCGAAGGGCCGACGATGGCCACCGAGTGACCGGCCGGCACCTCAAAATCGACGTCTTTTAAGATCGGTCGGCGCGTGTCATAGGCAAACGACACGCGGTCGAAGCGGATACTGCCCGGACCTGATTTCAGCGGCTGTGCACCGGGTTTGTCGGCGATGTCGGGGCTTTCTTCCAACAGTTCGAACATCGCTTCCATGTCGGTGAGGGAGCGTTTGATTTCACGGTAAACGAAGCCCAGGAAGTTCAAGGGCATAAACACTTGTATCAAATACGAATTCACCAGCACGAAGTCGCCGATGGTCATTGAGCCGTCCGCAACTCCTTGGCCTGCCAAAATCATGGCGGCGACCACTCCGGTCGAAATCACGACACCTTGGCCGATGTTGAGGACGGCGAGCGACGTGCCGCTCTGTACGGCGGCGCGCTCATAGGACTGCAGCGCTTTGTCGAAGCGGCCGGCTTCGTGTTCTTCGTTGCCGAAGTATTTCACGGTCTCAAAATTGAGCAGGCTGTCGATGGCCTTGGTGCTGGCCTCGTTGTCCATTTCGTTCATGGTGCGGCGGAACTTGAGCCGCCATTCGGTAATGCCCAGTGTCCACACGATGTAGATGACAAGCGTCGCAAATGTCAGCACCGCATAGCCGACGCCGTACAAATACCAAAGTATGCCGCACACCATCGCGACCTCAAGCACGGTGGGCAACACGTTAAACAGCATGAAACGGAGCAGAAACTCGATGCCTTTGGTGCCTCGTTCAACGGCGCGACTGACGCCGCCGGTTTTGCGTTCCAGGTGAAAGCGAAGTGATAAACGGTGTAGATGACGAAAGGTCCTTAGGCCGGCGAGACGAATGGCACGTTGGGCAACGCGCGTAAATACGGCGTCGCGTAACTCGCCAAACGCCTGTGCCATGATCCGGGCTAAGCCATAGAAAACCAGCAGTGCGATGGGTACGGCGATGACCGTGCTCGCTGCCGGTCCACCGGCTGTCAGGCTGTCGACAGCTTGTTTGTAGAATATGGGTACCGCGACGTTGGTGCCTTTGGCTGCGGCCAAAAGCACCAGCGCCGCAACCACGCGGATTCGCAACCCTTTCTCGCCTTCCGGCCACAGATAGGGGAGCAGGGTCTTAATGGTTTTCCATTCGTTTGTGGGCCCTTTTGGGCCCGGTCCCGGAAGCTGGCTGCGCATGACAATCTCTCATTGCGTGGAAGGCTTTCTTTATATAGGCCTCGGTGCTGTCAGGACCACCAATGGTTTTGATAAAGCAATGGTCGATAGAGTATGATTCTCGGTGCTTGGGTACGAACGCGTCTGCGGGTGGCCCGGCAAAGTCAAAAGGTCTTTCAGCATGTCGGGCTACGATTTTGAAACGCTGAAGGTCTTGGTTGTAGATGACAGCCGTCCGATGCGGTCGTTGATCAAAAGCTTCCTGTATGGATTCGGCATCAAGAATGTGACGGAGTCCAATGATGCGAATGAAGGCTTTAGTGTTTTTAAAGAGTCGGAACCTGACCTGGTGATCACCGATTGGCGCATGCCGCCCACCGACGGGATCGAATTGGTGAAGAACATCCGCTTGGATCCCGAAAGCCCAAATCCATACTTACCGATTATCATGCTGACGGGCTTTACCGAGTTGAACCGGGTTAAGCAGGCCCGCGATGCCGGCGTCACGGCGTTTCTCGCGAAGCCGGTCTCTGCGACGGCATTGTACAAGCGTCTGTGCACAGTTACCGATGATCAGCGGGCGTTTGTACGTGTCGGTAAATTTTTTGGTCCAGATCGTCGCGCGAAACGTCGCGTTGAAGCCTATTCTGGGCGTAATCGGCGACGAGATATTTAGGCCGCACAATGAATGATCGTCCAAAGCACCCAATAAAGTCAGAGACGCGAAAATTCATCACGCCGCCCCGGTTGATGGCCAACAAGGTCAAGAAAACCGGTGGTCCGAGCGCCGAACAGGCGATCATGCGCGCGCTGAATGCCGCCAGTGACCTGATGAACAGTTATCAAGGTTGGGCCGTTGATGACCTAACCAGATTATGGCGCACGTTCCAAGCCGCACCCCGCGGCACGCATAGCCCCGAAGACATCGCACAAATGTTCGAAATCGCCCATGGTATTCGGGGCGAAGGCGGCAGTTTCGGATTTCCACTGATCTCGATGATCGGGGATTCGCTCTGCAAGTTGATGGAAGGCAAAACGCGGTTAACGTTGCCCGAGCTTGAAATCGTGAAGGTGCATATTTTGGCAATGCGGGCGGTATTCAATCAGCATTTAAAGGGACCTCAGCCGAAGCTTGAGGGTGAACTTCGTCAGTTGCTGACCCTGCTGCGCGACCGCGCCGATAGACGCCATTAGGCGAACACGCGGCGGGTTAATCGCGACCGTCCATGACAATCGTGAACGGCCCGTCGTTGGTCAGGGTGACGGTCATGTCGGCGGCGAAAATACCGGTCTCGACGGGCACGCCTTCGGCGCGAAGGGCGGTGCAGAAATGTTCATACAGTGCTTTTGCGGCGTCGGGGTCCCCGGCCTTGGAAAACCCCGGTCGATTGCCTTTGCGCCAATCGGCAGCCAGCGTGAACTGGCTGACCGCAAGCACGCCGCCGTTGATATCAAGAACCGACAAATTGGTTTTTCCGTCGGCATCGGCAAACAGCCGCATCTTCGCGATCTTGCGTGCAAAATAATCGGCGTCATCCGGGGTATCGTCGTGTTCCGCACAAAACAGCACCAACAGGCCGGGGCCGATGGCGCCGACCGTGGCGCCGTCAACGCTGACGGCGGCCTCAGTTACCCGTTGCAGAACAGCTTTGATGGGATCACTCCTCTACGCGTCAAACGCTGCCAGCCGTCTCAACGACCAATATCCGCGCCGGACCCTTTGGATGCGCCACATGTTCGGTGCCGACAGAGGCGTAAAATATATCACCGGGGTTCAGATCAACGGATTGTTCGATGCCGTCTTCGCGATACCGCATCTGAACGTTGCCGTCTAAGACAACGAAAACTTCCTGGCCGTCATTGATGTGCCATTTATACGGCTGATCGGTCCAATGCAGCCGCGTGGTGATGTCGCCCATCGTCGCGATGTCCAAAGCGTCCCACGCCTTATCGGGTGAAAAGTCTTTGCTTCTGATGACTTTCATCGCGCGAGGTCACTCCCACTCAATGAGATATATTCTGTAATATATTGATTTCATTATATTATTTTTTTCTTTGTAACTACTTTGTAACATCATAATCAATCTTGTTTCATTTCCTATTTGATAGAAACTATTAAAAACTAATAGTTTTAACCGCTCTTACTTACAAAGTTTGTGACATCAACACCCCTTGTATTTCTTCCGCACACACACCCGTGCGAGTTCCTGTGCTTTTGAGATGTCTGCTGCTGTCATTCTTTTCGCAATTATGTCTCTGTTCTTCGCCGCATCCGCAACCCCATTTGATGCTGCGATATTCGCCCACATATGCGCATAGATATTATCTTGCAGAACACCCTTACCTTTGCCGTACATCACACCCAGATTGTACTGCGCATTCGCAAACCCTTGTTCCGCTAACGCACTCCATTCACGCAATGCCGTTGCGTAATCACCTTTATTGTATGCTTCCCATCCCTTCTGAAAATCCTGCGCATAACCAACGCCACCACTCGCCAAGAGTAGTGTGACACCAAGAACCAGTGCTGTGAGTGTGCGTTTCATACCTGTGTTCTCCTAAGTAAGGAAGGATAGCGAGTATACAAGCTGTGCCTATTGACAGCTAAGTATCATTAGTAAATTCTAGGGTATCGCTTGTGTTTAACAGGCAGTGGTGCCTTAGGGGTGTAACTAACCCTTGTCGAGTGCACCATCTTCCACATGTTAAACAATGTTAACCCATTGAACACACAGGCGATTGTTATGTTTAACATTTGTTGAGTGGTGTGCCGAAATAGAAGGGATATCAAATTACTAAATATCAAAATAGGAGACTTCTTTATGAAACAAATTTATGTTTGTTTAACATTACTGGTTTCTTTGTCGGTTGCCGAAAAAGCAACAGCTGAGCAATGTGTTGATTTGAAGAATAGAACAACCCCAGCAGGTTATGTTTTGACTGCCGCCAAGTGCATTGGAGCAATGGAGCAGTATGGCAAAATGTTTGGACAGGACAACTCCTTCTTTGGAAGCAAAAAGTGGCATAGCAATGCAGCTTTCATGGATAAGACCTGCAGTTATGGTAATGGAAAAATGTCAGTCGCTGATGAGGCTGGTTTTGCAAAAACTAATTTTGCAGGGTACGTCCTAAACAAAAATATGGTTGAAGTTAAAGCTGTTCTCTCAGGTTGTAACAATTTGTTAGACACGTTTATGAAGTAGCAAGATTAGTTTACTGGATAACAGTTGCTATCCGCACACTGGTAACATTGTCATATTGTGAAGGGTTTGGTTCAACCCATACCCTTCTCCATAACTTTGTCCGACACCAGCAGTTGACCATCCACCTATCTGGTCAATCATGTCTGAAGGACACTGGACAGCCCTCAGCCTGTCCCTAATCCTTGAGAACACGATAGACCGATGTTCTGTCAATGCCCAGTTGCTTCGCAATCGCAGTTGCACCCATCCCACTTTCTTTGAGTTCCCGCACCTTCTCAACATCAATCGTCTGCTTGCGACCTTGATAGACGCCACGCTCCTTCGCTTTCGCAATACCTTCCATCTGTCGTTCCCGACGCAGTTTCGTCTCAAACTCTGCAAATACCGACAACATATCCAGAAAACACTTCCCCGCACTCGTGCGTGTATCAACAGACTGCTCCGTTGCCCTCAACGAAACACCCCGCTCGTTCATCTCAAACACGAGATTTTGTAAATCACGCACCGACCTCGCCAACCGGTCTATGCGTGTCACGACAATTTCATCACCCTCTCGTGCAAAATCCAAAAGATTCTGAAGTTCGCTCCGACCGTTGAGTGTCAACGCCGGAGCAAAAACACACCATTGGCCGGAGTAAAAATACACCACTT
>JAFMCK010000168.1 GCA_017857825.1 Rhodospirillales bacterium | reverse complement strand
CCGCAATCTGGCAAAGATTACGAAAGTAAGTAAACATCCGAAAATGGCCGCGCCGACCATAATTGGCCAAGACGTAATGTTTGGTGATTCACTAACCAACGGTGCCCGAACAATATCGATTGCTGCAAAAAAAGGATTCAAGGCTGCGACCCTCTCCCACTTACCGAGAAAATCGATATGCCAGAAAACTGGCGTCACAAAAAACAACACCTGCACAAAATTCGCAACTATGGGCGGAATATCTCCGTATCTGGCACTCATCAGGCCAAAAAAAGCCGTCACCCAAATTGCATTAATAATGATTAGGACAATGGCAGGAATAACAACCAGC
The DNA here is from genome assembly GCA_017857825.1 of Rhodospirillales bacterium. GTDB lineage: Bacteria > Pseudomonadota > Alphaproteobacteria > Rhodospirillales > Casp-alpha2 > UBA4479. The sequence continues at coordinate 6,797 of JAFMCK010000168.1, read as the reverse complement.
GCGCCCCACGAAACGGGGACATCGAAAATCAGCAAGCCGATAGGAATAATTATGACACTATGAAGGAATATGATGAAACTTCGTGCAACGGCGCGCAGAATATAGACCGAGTAAGGCAATGCCGCTTCTTGAATGGCGGCATCCGCACTCGTAAAGCAGTTGCATCCATCAACAATGGTCATGGACAAATATTGCCAGAGAATAAATCCGATCATCAGGTACGGCACGTATTGATTGACCGGCGTGTCAAATAACCTGGAGTAGATCCCCCCAATCGCCAACAAAAATATAATTGTACTGATGGTAAACCAGAACGGCCCGAGCATTGACCCCCGATAGCGCAAGCGGATATCTTGGAACGCCATCGTGCGCCACATCCATACCCGCGTCAGCCCCCCGACAACATCCGTCCAAGCTTGGGCATATTCGGAGTTTTCCTCTGAATGGCGTTTCAGGGGCTTTGTCATAGCGCCCTGGGTGCCCTGGGCGCCCTAGTATCGCGCAGCTGCACGATCCCGCTATTGATCAGAACCAAAACTTGGGCACTCACGATTACGCCTTTCCAACCTTTTCAGCAAGATCGAAGCATTGCTCAATAATGTTTCCCATATCCAGATATCTATAGCTTCCCATCCGCCCGATCGAATAAACATTCTCCGGCAACAAATCTAAATATTTCTGAGCTAGATCCTGATCTTTCTTCATCGGGAAAGGATAGAGCTTGTTGCGGAATGACGGGATTTCGATACCCAGAAGCGTCGTTGGAGAGTCGTATTTATAGAACTTTTTGTATTCAACAATTCGGGTAAACGGCTCATCATTTGCGTAATACAAGAAAAATACATGCTCCGGGAGTGCCTCTTTTACGGGCAGCACGAGTTTAAAGAAATCGCGTCCCATCCAGCGCAACTCCCCATAGCAGCTATCGAACAGTATTTCAGGGCTCAGGGTGCTGACGATAATATCCCATTCCGTCCATTCACCATCAATCATGACGCGACGGTTCGGGATATCGAATTCTTCCGCCGTCGTGCCGAAGTGCACGTCGGTCCCCTCGACCGCGAGATCAAAATAGTCATCATACCCGTTTGCAGCGGTCGGGAAGCCGGACATTGCTTCAGACCATGCGGCCTTCACAGGGCCCGTTTTCAACGCGACGCCTTTGGGGGTGAATCCAAAATCAGTAATTTCGGAGTTGCTTTCAATTTGCCACATCTTTTTGGAATATTGCCGGATAAACTTGTCGTAAAGGGTCGGCCCGACGGACTCTAACCAATATTCCTCAAGGTTATTTGCCTGTTCCGGCCCTTTGCAGGCGCCCAGTTCCGCTCTAATTTTGTCGGCATCCGGCATCTCGTCGACTTCATCGCGATGAATCGGAAAATGATAAAACGCCTGATCACGCTCAACATACGTAAAGAATTCATGCCCTTCGTAGCGCGTCATCGGGCAATGCGTGTCGAAATAATTCCAGACTTTTTCCTGTTTGGTAAGGAAGTGTCTCGGGCCCAACGTATACGGGTGCCCACCCCAATAATATGTACGGCAACTGCCGCCCAGCACTTTCGAGCGCTCAATGAGGGTGACCTGATGACCGAGGTCCGTCAAAAAGTGCGAAGCTGCACATCCCGCCGTACCACCGCCCAAAACTAAAACTTTTGCCATTTTTATCTACCTGACATAAATACTCGACTACGTAACGAAAAACCGACTGATTATGATAAGTTGTCGATGTGCGATTTCTTTTGTTATTAGAAATCGCCTACAACTAAGTCAAACCGCATTTTATACGGCACCTGTTGTCTCGAGTTATTTGTCATCCGTTCGGCAAATAAGATTTCAAACAGGACATGTCGTCATGTTGTTGAATTTCAACGTGATTACCATCCGGATCAAAGATAACGGTCTGCAAAATATAGTCCGTCCGGCCACGTTTTGTTGCGGGCCGGTCAATGCCGTGTGCGGCCAAATGATCCAAGAATGCTTCGAGGTCATCGACTTCAAGACAGAAATGACGAAAGGTACTCTCGGTGTCCGAGGCGTCCGGTTTATTAAAAAACTCAATAAACGATCCTTTTCCCGCATGCAGAAAAAAACCATAGCGTTCCCCGGCATCGTTGCGAAACTCATGGGCGATCTCCATGCCGAGAATACCCACGTAGAAGTTTTCAGTCGCGGCTAGGTCCCTGGCACTCATACAGATGTGTGAAAGCCGCGTCGTCATCGCTTTTGTCATGACGCGCCTTCATGGATGTGCAACGCCGGAAGGGGTTGAATGAACTTCATGCCATTCTCCAACAGCGCCTGATTATTGCGGATAATCGGCTCGGCATAACGCCATGCCAAAATTATTACCCAATCGATATCGCTTTGGCTAAGCGCATCCGGTGAAACAATGGGGATAATGTAATCGGGCCCGACAATCGCCTCACCCAGCGGCTTATCGTCGGCGATCATGGCCAACACATTCCCTAAACCCAACTGATTTATCATGGTAACCGACCCGACCGACGCCCCATACCCGGCGACCCGCTGACCCGCCGACAATGCCTTTTCTATAAGCGCCCTGAGGTCGGTTTTTATGCCCTTTAGACGGCGCATAAATGCTTCATACGTCACGGGATCATCAAGCCCCTGCGCCGCCTCAGCCGCAATGATTTTGTCCAATGACCCGTCCGGCTGCCTTGCGCCGCCTGTTTTTTGTACAAACCCACGGATCGAGCCGCCTTTCATGCCGATCGGCTCAAGTGCAAACAAATCCATACCAGTGCGGGCGAACAATTCCTTTAGCGAGCCCGCGAGGAAATATGACAAATGTTCGTGATAGATCGTATCGATGAGAAAGCGTTCGATAACGTCAGCCCCGTGTTGTGTTTCGAAAACCATCACACCGTCATCGGCTAGTAGATGCTCGATGCCCGCGATCGGGCCATCCAGATCGTCTAAGTTGGCAAAAGTGTTATTGCACAAAACAACCGCCGCCGGGCCATGCTTGGCGCGAATTTGCTTAGCCAAATCCAAGGTGAAAAAGTCGGCTATTGTTTCAATCCCCTCCGACGTCGCCGCACGCGCAATGGCACGAGCCGGATCTATGCCGAGCACATTCATACCTTTATTTTGAAAAAACCTTAAAAGCGTGCCGTCGTTACTGCCGATTTCGACGACGAGGTCAGACGAACTTAGCTGCAACTGATCAATGACTGTTGTCGCGAGACGCTCAAAATGCTGTGTAAGGCCTAGTGAAATAGACGTTCTGTAAGAAAAATTGTCGTAATGCACACTAGGATTTATGATATCGAGCAACTGCAAATGTCCGCAACCGGCGCAACGATAAAGGTCGAGCGGCACCAATGCCTGCGCTAACGCCTCGACCGATTCGCTATCCGTTGAGCCGATGTTCGGCGTCGCGACCTGCAACGGCTGCAGCGGCAACACCACGGAAACGTCTTTTCCATGGCAAGCACGGCAAGTATCACGATGACTGAAAAAATTTCCCATTTACGCGGCGGCTGATGCCGCCCTCCTCTGTCTTGACCTCTATTCTGGCCTACCTATTGGCCTAATCGCCAAACTTGCTCAATCAACGCCAGATCCCCGAGCGAATCCCTGCCGCTCGCCAACGGGTTTCTGCGGCCAAGCACATCTTCAACGAACGCATCCGCTTGGCGCTTAAATGCCCAACCTTCTGAGGTTCGCTGAACCGGGTCGGCACCTGCCCGCCTTAAAATGACTTCGGCACCACGCGAATGATCCATGGGCTCAGGCAGATTAATCGTCAAATCGCCTTTTTCGAAGGTAAGCTCCATGCCCTCACGCCATCGCGTCCCGTCTTGCTCGCCCATCTCTAGATAGACCGGAACCGTGCCAGCCTCAAAAATAACATGGCGTGAATTTGCTCGGCCAATTCGAACATGCGCGACTTGGATGTCATCGCCCAGAAAATATCTGATTAAATTAACATCGTGGATATAAACATTAGCAAACCCGGCATATTCCTCATGACGCTCGGTCGGAACCCAGTCTGGCGCGATCGGCCATAATTCCAGCCCCTCGGGGCGCACTTCGGTGGTCATATCAAAACCGCTGAGATTTGGCGCAAACTGACCGCCGTAGTTCCAAATGCGCGCAGAAATCAGGGCGCCAAGTGCACCGTCTTGAAGGTAAGCCAGGAATTGATCACGTGCCCATTCGACACCGGCATCATAGCGCTTCATATATCCGACTGCATAGGTGCACGCAGCATTTTCTGCCGCAGCCACAAGGGTCTCCGCTTGGCCAACAGTATGGGCCATCGGCTTTTCCGAAAGAACGCTCAGCCCCGCTCGAAACGCGTCGAGCACGATCGGTCCGGTCGCCGGACGGCGCGTTACCACGCAAACGGCATCAACCAAATGCGACTCAATAAGTTCAATATGGTTTCCGAATACGTGGGACACGCCGAACCGTTTCGCAGCACGTGCGCCCAACGCCGGACGTAATTCCGCGATCGCCGTCACATTGCAGGCAGTGTTTTCGACAAAATTCGCAAGGTGAGCCGTCTGGCCGATCATGCCCGCGCCGACCAAACCGATTCGAAGTTTTTTTGATTTAGCGGTCATGCGTTCCTTTGTCGTCTGTCATTTTCATACGCAGGCGGCCATCGGCCACTTGAACGACAATCTCGCCTTCATCCATCGGGTTATGATCACGCATGGCTTCACGCACGCGTAACCCATCAAATCGCGCCAACGGCCATGGTGAAGCCGCTCTCGTTAGACGGCATAAAGCTTCAACCGTCTTGGCCATGTCGATATCATAATCATGATCCGTTGGAAACGGTTGATAACTCGCCAACGATTCGTCTTGCGGTATCGGTTGCAGCGCGCCGCGCCGGTAATCTTCGAGGGCCCTATTCACGGCCATTCCAGCTTTTACCGCAATTTTTCTTCTCAGCGAACCCTGGGTTTCCTCCTTCGAGATATCAACCGGGATCTGACACAAGATGTCCCCCTCATCAAATGATGCGGACAACATATGAACGGAGACGCCGGTTTTTTTTTCGCCGCGAAGGATGACCCAGAAAAACGGGTTTGGGCCGCGATATTTCGGCAGCAACGAGGGGTGGGCGTTCACCGCGAAATCGACGGCCTCGATAACATCTTGCGGTATCATTTGGTGATACGTCGCCGAAACCAAGACCTCACAGGATTTCGCAGCAGCACAGCCCTCAGCGTGCTCATACCACGGGATGCAATATTTTTCCGCAGCGTCACCTAGAAACGGAATATCAGCATACGGATAGGGGCCCGCTTCCTTTCGTGTGACCACAAGCGTCGGTGCCAGATCGTTGGCCACAAGGTGATCTAACACCTTATTTCCAATGCCCGTGAGTGCAAACAAGGCGATTTTCATTTTTTACGACCTTGTAACCAAAGCAGAAACTGCAAGGACATAATAAGATCAACATTACAGTTAACAGATAATTAATAATGTATATCAGCGGCCGGTGATTGCCTCTAGCTTCTCTCGTATATATCGTTTAGGCAACGCTTCGCCTGCGATGATACAGAGCTCGGGTCCATCCAATGTGATAGCCGTTATGAGGTAGAACGCACATGAGCTTAAAACTCGCAAATCATCTATTCACGGGTCCGTTCGACGTTCTCAGTCACGTGGTCAGGAAAAATCACCGCCTTCAATTGTTCGCGATTGTTCTGAAATCAGGCGAACCTTGGGCACCGTCATTTGACGTGATTGAAACAGGCGTCGCCAATAACAGTCCACTGAGTGATCCGGAAGCTGTGCAAAGAAAGGCTTGGTCTGAAAGCTGTGGCGGCGAAAACTGCCTATACCTTCTATCACCTGACCTCCGCGCCTATCCGGCGGACGAAAGAGAAAACGTCCTACAATTAATTCTGCATGAGGTGCAGGCGCGCTCTTGACCGTCGACCGTACAGTCTGCAAAAAGGTCTCAACTATCTTCAATTATTTGGTCTGGAGCATAGCGAATGCTTGAAGCGTCGCGATACGATCAAGCTGAACAAGATGCCTTGCTCATATTCGGCAACAGGGTCATTCAGGCATTTTATCCAGAAATATTTGCATCGCTCGGCTATCCGATGCGCGTCTCTAACAACAGTGAACTCTGGCGTTATCTTGACGTGATGCACGAAACGAGAACACAATTTAATGTCGAAAATCTTTTGCGCGGGCTTACCGAACACGAATTTGAGCTCTTTAAAAAATTAACGAAACTGGTCGATGAACACGCGACGAAACAATTTTCGCGACGGGCGCATGCGTCGGCTGCGATCCTCCGCGCCATCCATGTGCTGCGGCTGATCAAAATCGCCACCGGCGACGACCGCCCAGCGGTTATTGAAGTTGGCCCGGGCTGCGGCTACTTGGCGGCGCTCCTCGTTCTTGAGGGCTATCCGTACATCGGCACTGAAATTGCGCAGGCATTTTATCTACAGCAAAGCCATATGCTCTCGTTGGTTGCCGACAACTTCATTGAACTCGCCGATCACGATGGCGACATCACCACGCTTGAAACACCGTCACCTGGCACCGCAATTCACATTCCGTGGTGGAAATGGGTGACCATGAAGCCATCTGAAATCAAGCTTTCTGCCGGCATCATGACCAGCAACCACGTACTGTGCGAGATGCACCCGAGCAGCATGGCGTACATGGCAGCCCTGACGTCGAAAATACTCGCGAATCACCCGGGTGGCGGGCATTTCGTGTTTGAAAACTGGGGCTACGATGTATTGCACGGCGAAAAAGCTGTCATGGACAAATTTGCCGATTACGGA
>JAFMCK010000167.1 GCA_017857825.1 Rhodospirillales bacterium | reverse complement strand
ACTGCGCCGCGATGCCGATCCGCCCGCCTTCCAAGTTAGAAAGCGCGATGCCATACCCCTGCCCTTCTTCACCCAACAAAAGCTCGGGCGTAAGCCGACAGTCGGTGAATGTGATCTGAGCCGTGTCGGAACAGCGCTGTCCCATCTTTTTTTCGATGCCCGTCACCGCATACCCTTCGGTGTCGGTCGGCACCACGAACGCGGAAATACCCTTTTTACCCGCGTCCGGATCGGTGACCGCGAACACCACGCATAGGTCCGCGTGCTTGCCCGACGTGATGAATTGCTTGGTGCCATTCAGCACGAAATGATTGCCGTCGCGTTTCGCCCGGGTCTTGATTGCCGATCCGTCCGAGCCCGCCTGCGGCTCGGTCAGCGCGAACGCGCCCAGCATCTCGCCCGACGCCAGTGGCCGCAAAAACCGTTCCTTCAACGCATCGGAACCATAATCAGCAATTGGTTTTTGCCCGACGCCGTTGTGCACGCTCATGATCGTCGAGATCGCACCGTCCCCCGCCGCGATTTCTTCGAGCGCCAGCGCATGTGCGATCATGCCGGTCTCGGATCCGCCCCAAGTTTCCGACGTTAACATGCCCATAAACCCGAGCGCACCCATCTCGGCCAATTCGTCTTTTGGGAACGCGGCCGTCTTATCCCGATCCGCGGCGCCCGGCACCAAGCGCTCGCGCGCAAAGTCGCGGGCGGTGTCACGGATCATTTGCTGCTCGTCGTTTAGGTGCACGCTCTTTCCCTCACGTCTCGATGGACCATGCGCTCTACCACGGTAACGGTGTGCCGTCGTAATTGAAGAACTTGCCGCTGTCGGTGAACGTCAGCTTTTCGATGGACGCCCGCAGATGCGTGATACTCTCGGCCGGGGTCAGGGCCGCATTGGGTCCGCCCATATCAGTCTGCACCCAGCCTGGATGAAACATCACGGCGGCGACGCCGGTCTCGGCGATCTCTTCGGCGTAGCACGCCATGGCCATGTTCAACGCGGCTTTCGACGAGCGATAGATATATTCGCTGGGGCCTGCACCCTTTTCGATAGAACCCATGATCGATGAAATGTTGACGATCATTTTGCGCTCACTGGCTTTGACATTTTTCAACAAGGTGCGCGACACCAACAACGGCGCCATGGCGTTGGTTTGAAACACCGGCGTCCAATCAGCGACGGTGACGTCGGCTGCCTTCACCGGCTTTGGCCCATAGACACCGGCATTGTTGATCAACACATCGATCGGCTTGTCGCCCAGGTCGGCGGCGAACCGCGTCAATGATGCAGGGTCCAAAATTTCCAAACCATAAACCGCAATATTACCTTCAATCTGCGCCAGCTCGCCGACACCGATCGGGTTCCGGCAGGTCGCAATAACGGACCAGCCATCGGCCGCATACTGTTTCGCAAATTCCAATCCAAGGCCGCGATTGGCTCCGGTAATCAAGACTGTCGGCATATGTTATTTTCCTATCAAAGTTTCATGATCCTGAGTCACGTTCAGGCTCAACATATGTGGTAAAAGTCTAGGCTGGCTTTTTCGCCGTCACCTCGATCTCGATCTTCATACGCGGATCAACCAGACCCGCAACAATTGCGGTTGCTGCCGGTCGAATATCGCCGAACGTCGCCCCCAACACTTCGGTGATCGCGGGCCAATCTGCAACATCGGGCACGATGTAGTTGGCGCGTACCACATCGGTCATTAATGCACCGGCTTGATCAAGCGCGGCTTCAATGTTGCGAAGCGTTTGCTGCGTTTGTTCAGCCGGATCATCGGAAATGCTGCCGGCCGCATAATCAAAACCGGTGGTGCCGGAAACGAACACCCACTCACCTTCAACGACGGCGCGGGAATACCCGATTTTACGTTCGAACTCGGATCCCGATGAGATCAATTTGCGGGTCATTAATTTACACGCTCAATCGCAATCGCGGTCGCTTCGCCGCCACCGATGCACAATGATGCGACGCCTTTTTTAAGGTCATACTTATCAAGCGCATTCATCAGCGTGACGATGATACGTGCCCCCGATGCACCGACCGGATGACCGAGTGCGCAGGCGCCGCCGTGCACATTCACCTTGTCGTGGGGCAGATCAAGGTCGCGCATCGCCGCCATGGTGACGACAGCGAAAGCTTCATTGATTTCGAACAAATCGACATCGTCTTTGTTCCAGCCCGCTTTGCCCAAAACTTTTTCGATGGAGCCGATGGGGGCGGTGGTGAACCACGCTGGCTCGTTTGCATGAGTGGCGTGTGCATGAATGATAGCACGTGGCGTCAAGCCTCGCTTTTCCGCTTCGGAGCGCTTCATCAAAACCAACGCTGCCCCGCCGTCGGAAATTGACGACGAGTTCGCCGGCGTCACCGTGCCGTCTTTGCGGAATGCCGGGCGGAGCGTCGGAATTTTTTCGATGTTAGCCTTGTGCGGCTGCTCGTCGCTCGACACCGTGACGTCACCTTTACGGGTCGATACCGTCATCGCTTCGATTTCCGCTTCAAAGGTGCCGTCATCAATTGCTTTCTTGGCACGGGTCAGACTTTCGATGGCGAAGGCATCCTGCTGTTCGCGGGTGAATTGGTATTGCTGCGCAGTGTCTTCGGCGAACGTGCCCATGAGACGGCCTTCGTCATAGGCATCTTCGAGTCCATCCAGAAACATGTGATCTTTGACCTGATCGCCATGCCCCAAACGATAGCCCTGACGGGCACGGGGCAGGATGTATGGTGCATTGGTCATGCTCTCCATGCCGCCTGCGACCATCACGTCGTGCGAACCGGCAAGGATGTTGTCATGCGCCAGCATGGTCGCCTTCATCGCTGAGCCGCACATTTTTGAGAGCGTCGTGCAGCCGGTGCTCCATGGCAGGCCGGCAAAGTGCGCAGCTTGACGCGCAGGTGCCTGCTTAAGGCCCGCGAACAAGCACAAGCCCATGACGACGTCTTCGATGTCTTCGGGTTTGCAGCCGGCGCGCTGAACCGCCGCACGAATTGCAGCCCCGCCCAGTTCCGGCGCTGTGGTGTCGCTGAGCGCGCCCTGAAAGCCACCCATGGGCGTCCGGGCTGCACCGACGATGACGATAGGATCTTCAATCATGATGGGCTCCTCAGGATAAAAAACTATGCAAAAAATTTCCAAACCGCGCCGCCCCATGCTGCGGCATAAAGCGTAACCACAAGGCGTCCGACCCACGACCACTTTACGCTGTCGACATTCGGCGCACAGCGCCACACCGCGACCAGTGACCACATAACAAATAGAAATATCATCGTGCCGATCAGGCCAGCGACGACTTCTGTAACCAGCAAAGAAACACCCGTTCGCGCCGGGTCAATGGTCATACCAACAATGATCGCCGGGATGATCAGCACGATGGAAATTACCAGCAAGATGCCGTGCCCGAAAAAGAACCCACCCCAAAACACCGTCCAAAGCGGCAAAAGCCCCTTCAGGCCGCGCTGCCAAAAGGGACCGTCCGGGTGCGGACCTTCGAAGCCGTGCGGCCCTTTGGAGCGATTGTCCGGATGCTCGAGTCCGCGCCGGTGGCCTTTTAGGCCGAGCCTGCGCCCCGTGCCATAGACGTCAACAAACACCGGTCCGTTTTCGCCGCCACCTGAGCCGTAATCGGACATTGATCTTCCTTTTCGGCCTTACGCCGTTTCTTGAAACAATTCGCGACCGATCAGCCAGCGGCGAATTTCCGACGTGCCGGCGCCGATTTCATAAAGCTTAGCATCGCGCAGCAATCGCCCCGTCGGGGTCTCGTTGATATAGCCCATGCCCCCTAAGCACTGGATCGCTTCGAGCGCCATCCACGTGGCTTTTTCCGCCGCATACAGAATCGCCCCAGCTGCATCTTTGCGGGTGGTGCGGCCTTTGTCACAGGCCTTAGCCACCGTATACACATAGGCCTTCGCGGCATTCATTGTGGTGTACATGTCGGCAAGCTTGCCCTGCATCAACTGAAACTCGCCGATGGCTTGGCCGAATTGTTTACGTTCATGCATGTATGGCAGTACTTCATCCATGCACGCCTGCATGATGCCGAGCGGGCCCGCCGCCAACACGGCGCGTTCATAATCAAGGCCGCTCATCAGCACGTTGACGCCTTTGCTTTCGCCGCCAAGCACATTTTCAGCCGGGACTTCAACGTCTTCAAAAACCAGCTCACATGTGTTGGACCCACGCATGCCGAGTTTATCAAGCTTTTGTGCTTGAGAAAATCCGCCGAAACCGCGTTCAACAAGGAAAGCCGTGATACCGCGAGGACCGGCGTCCATATCGGTCTTTGCATAAATCACGTAGGTATCCGCATCCGGGCCGTTTGTGATCCACATTTTATTGCCGTTGAGCACATAGCGATCGCCCTTCCTTTCGGCACGCAGCCGCATGCTGACCACATCAGAACCAGCGCCCGGCTCGCTCATCGCCAGCGCGCCAACATGCTCTCCGGATATAAGTTTCGGCAGGTAGCGGGCTTTTTGATCATCATTGCCGTTGCGGTGAATTTGGTTCACACACAGGTTTGAGTGCGCGCCATAACTAAGACCGACAGAAGCCGACGCACGGCTGATTTCTTCCATCGCCACGCAGTGTTCCAGATAGCCCATCCCGGCCCCGCCCATGTCTTCGTGCACGGTGATGCCGAGCAGGCCCATATCGCCCATCTTTCGCCAGAGATCCTTGGGGAAATCGTTGTCGCGATCAATGTCGGCGGCACGTGGCGCAATTTCGCCGGCGGCAAATCTACTGATCGATTGCCGCAGCATGTCGGCATCGTCGCCCAGGTCAAAATCCAAGGTCGGATATTCATTGGGAATCATGCTTTTTCTGCGGGGTGCCCCGCGCCTCCCTCAATGTGGCGAATTGTTTCTTATCGTACTTAACGTTTACGTAAACGTCAATTATCAGCGCCCGCCGATGATGCCGTTTCGACCGACGATACGCATCAAGGTTTGCTGCATCAAGGCTCAGGCCCGCAAATAAACTTAACCATCCACAGATGATTCTCGCCAAGGCAATTAGATTGGTTCATTGCCTATCCCAATGTCGATAGCGATACCACAAACGTCATGCTACCTGATCATTAAGCATAAACTAAACTTCAAATCGCTGAGGTTCGGATTACTAGCTGAGTAGACGATTTCAAATCAGTCTTGAAGCACCGAGGCCCGACAAGGAATACGACGCATGTCGCGAGATCACGTGAATGGTTTGAAAGATGGGTAGAATTATCGCACCAACGGCTGAATCAGAGCCCAAGAAAGCCTTATCGGCAAAACTTCATTCCCTCCCACGGAACACCGTCGATACGGATCCGCCGGTCGCGCCTACAGAGCCGACTGACGTTGGGCAAGAAGGCATCTTCCGGGCGTTCTTCAATGCAAATCACAATGATTACATGGCCTATTGGAACGGCGACTTAGAACTTCAGGTCGCAAACTTCCAGCTCGAACCGCAGCATATGGGAATCGTTCGGTCCGTCCGCGACACGCGCAAGCCCGCACAGTTTGAAGCCGTGCAAGAAGGCCGCATGTTTGATTTTCACGTGTACCCGGCGATGAACGCTTTTGGCGAGTGCGCGGGCATTGCGGTTTATGCCCACGACATAACAGCCCGCAAGGAAGCGGAAAACGAAGTCCACCGATTGGCGTATTATGATCCACTGACCAACTTACCAAACCGAGAGCATCTCATCGTTCGTTTGACGCAAGCACTAGACGCATCAAAACAAAGTGGCCATCACGGTGCATTGTTGTTCATTGACCTTGATCGCTTCAAAAACGTCAACGACTCGCTCGGGCATAGCATTGGCGACTTAGTCCTATGCGAAACCTCGCGCAGGATGCAAGAGAGAGGCAGCGCAGACGATCTCATCGCACGCATCAGCGGCGACGAATTCATGTGGCTTATTCCTGATCTTGGCCCCGACGAAATTCGGGCAGCGTCGGAAGCCTCCCGCATTGCAGACCAACTCATGCAAAGCTTCGATCAAAGCATAAACGTCGAAGGTTTTGCGCTACGAATGTCGGCCAGTATCGGTATCGCTCTATTCGGCCATAAAACCAACAAAATGCTTGATGTGGTTCAACAAGCGACCGCATCCATGCATCGCGCCAAAGCCAATGGCAGCGGCAATGTGCAACTGTTCCGTCCGCAAATGCAACAAATTGCCGACGAGCGCCTGAACCTGGAAAGCCGGCTTCATGATGCTCTGGATAAAAATGCGCTTGAGCTCTATTATCAGCCCCAGGCGTCAATCACCGATGGCAAATTAATCGGTGCCGAGACCTTGTTGCGCTGGAACGATCCCGAATTAGGACCGATTTCTCCCGCCAAATTTATTCCCATTGCCGAAGAAACCGGCCTGATCTTGAAGATCGGCACGTGGGTCATCGAATCCGTGTGCGCCCATATTCACGCTTGGAATGCCCGCCCCGGCGGATGCCCCCTGCCTCGCGTGGCCGTCAACATCTCACCGCTGCAGTTCCGCCAGCCCGATTTCGTCAACGATGTCCGTTCCGCCATGAACCGTTGGAACATTCGACACGAACAACTTGAATTGGAACTGACTGAAGGCATCGTGATCGAGCAAATCGACAGCACCGTCGAAAAAATGAAAGACCTGCGCGCGGCGGGCGTGCGATTTGCCATTGATGATTTTGGCACCGGCTACTCGTCGCTCGCCTACCTCAACAAGCTGCCGCTGGATATCTTAAAGATCGATCAGTCGTTCGTGCGCAATATCGGTGAAGACAAAAGCAGTGAAGCGATCGTCGCCAGCATTATAACCATGGCGCATCTTTTAGAATTCGAGCTCGTCGCAGAAGGCGTTGAGACCGAAGCGCAACTGCAATTCCTGCGCGAGCGCGGGTGCCAAACTTATCAAGGATATTTATTTGGCCGCCCGATGCCCCTGAAGGAACTCGAAGCATTCCTCACCAAACGCAGCAAAATCTTTTAACTGCCGATCTTTAACGGCTGCACCATCGCATCCAGCGTTGCCATCACTGCAAGCGGCGTCAGCTTGCCGGTTGCAGGATTCTCTTCCGTCGGCACGCCGGCAATGGTGAATTCAAGATGGGTGGAGTCACTATCCAGTGTGACCGAGTGCGTATTGCGATCGACCGCCGGATCCGCCCAAAT
>JAFMCK010000166.1 GCA_017857825.1 Rhodospirillales bacterium | reverse complement strand
CCGAAATCCGTGCGTGCCGGGCCGAGAAGCGCGCTCTCCCGGGCTTTGGACATCATCTGCATAAGCCGGACGATCCGCGCAGCGAACGCCTGTTTCAGATCGCCATCGAAGACGGCGGCGTGGCCGGCACCTATATCGATGCACTCAAGCGGTTTTCGATGTTGGTTGATGACGAGCTTGGGCGCCACTTGACCATCAATGCCACGGGTGCCGTTGCCGCAGTGCTTTTGGAAATCGGCGTGGCACCGGAAATCATGCGGGGATTTGCCGTGATCAGCCGGGCTGCCGGCTTGGTTGCACACATCCGCGAAGAACAAACGACACCGACCGCGCGTCACATTTGGGACACCGTTGAAGACACGATCCCCTATGTCGGTGCAGCGCCCATTCACGAAAAATAAGTCGAAGGACATAAAGATGTTTTGGAAAACCAATGAGCCGCACGGCTTGCCGCATGACCCGTTTAAAAGCTGCGTTGTGCCGCGTCCGATCGGTTGGATATCGACGATCAGTCCGGACGGCGTCGCGAACTTGGCGCCGTACTCGTTTTTTAACGGCGTTACGGGTGATCCGCCGATGGTGATGTTCGCGTCTGGCGCACGTTCTGCCGACGCGCCGAAGGACAGCATTTTTAATGTCGAGCAAACCGGTGAATTTGTCTGCTCCATGGTCAGCTTTGACCAGCAAGACGTGATGAACCAAACCAGCGCGCCTTATGACCCTGACGTTGACGAAGCCGTCGCCGCCGGTATTGCGATGGAGCCCAGCGTCTTGGTGAAGCCGATGCGGGTCAAAGATGCGCCGATCCACTTGGAATGCACGTACTTTGACACGATGACCCTGCCCGCAGACCGAAACGGTGCCGGCAACGCGATTTGTGTCGGACACGTGATCGGTGTGCATATCCGAGACCATGTGCTCAAAGACGGCCTGATCGACCTAACCCTGATCCGCCCATTGGCCCGGCTCGGCTATATGGACTACACCTCGGTCGACAACATATTCATCCTCAAGCGCCCAAAATCGGTGGACGCCGCGGAGTGAGGCTGCTGCGTTAGATAATGTTGCCGACGATGCGGGCGATACGTTCGCGCACCATCCCGCTGATTTCGCTTTGCGGGGTGTTACGACCACCTGCGTAAACCGCGACCCCCGTCCGAATCACTTTTTTGATGCTGCATTTTTCGCTCTCTGAATTGTTACGTTCATGCATCTTTAACTCTAATTTTGGTGAAATTACTTCCTCCTACATTATTAATTTTGATGTGTGTTGTCGATTCTCTTTCTCTTCCTGCGTGCAATGGCCGTCTCCGTTTGCTCTATGCAAAACCCTGGGCTATTTTTTCGCACCCTTGGAGGAGAAAAATGCCATGCCGACCACGTTGATCTTAACCGCCGCAGACGGGCACACCTTTAGCGCCTATAAAGCCGAGCCTGAGGGCCAACCGCTGGGCGCTGTCGTCGTCGTACAGGAAGTTTTCGGCGTCAATGCGCACATCCGCGATTTGGTCGAGCGTTGGGCGGCGGTGGGCTATACCGCCATCGCACCGGCGTTATACGATCGCTGGGCGCCGTCGTTCGAGGTTGGTTACGAGCCCGCCGATATCGACAAAGGGCGGGCACTGAAGGCGACGGCCAACGAAAACCTGGAAAAAGTGATCAGCGACGTGGAGGCTGCCCGCGCTGCTGTTGCCGATGCTGGACGTGTTGGCGTTGTCGGGTATTGCTGGGGTGGCTTTGTGACGTATGTGGCTGCGTGCCGGTTGAACGTGCAGGCGGCCAGCGGTTATTACGGCGGCGGCATCAACGAAGTTGTCGACGAGACCCCAAAATGTCCGACGATTTTGCACTTCGGTGACAGCGACGGCTCGATTCCGATGGATCAGGTTGAACTGGTCCGCGTGAAGCACCCTGACATCGGCGTGTACGTATATGAGGCCGGCCATGGATTTCACTGCGATATGCGGGGCAGCTTTGATCCGCGCGCTGCGGCGATCGCCGGTATGCGGACGACGCAGTTATTTGAAACCGTCATCCGGCGCGGGGAAAAAGTATGAGCGATCACGCAACGCTGCCGATGATCGGTGTTCTCGGCGGTAGCGGGCTGTACGAGATCGAAGGCCTGGAAGATCCGCGCTGGGAAGCGATGCGGACGCCGTTCGGCGATCCTTCTGACGAGATTTTGCGGGGCCGGCTGGCTGGGGTGGAGATGGCATTTCTGCCGCGTCATGGACGGGGTCATCGGATTCCGCCGTCGGATTTGAATTACCGCGCCAATATTGATGCTTTGAAGCGCTTGGGGTGCACCGACGTGTTGTCGCTGTCGGCATGTGGCTCGCTTAAAGAAGACCTGCCGCCGGGGCACTTCGTGGTGGTCGATCAATTCATCGACCGTACGTTTGCGCGCACGAAAAGCTTTTTCGGTCCGGGCCTTGTGGCACATGTCGGTTTTGGGCATCCGGTCTGTGGGCGACTTGGTACGGCGTTGTCGGACAGCCTAAAAGCACTCGATATTGCGCACACCAAGGGTGGTACGTACTTGGCGATGGAAGGTCCGCAGTTCTCGACACTTGCGGAGTCGAACTTATATCGAAGCTGGGGCTGTGATGTGATCGGCATGACCAACATGCCCGAAGCCAAACTCGCCCGCGAGGCTGAGATGTGCTATGCGACCGTTGCCATGGTCACCGACTTTGACTGCTGGCACCCTGATCACGACCACGTTTCCGTCGAAGCGATCATCGCGGTTTTGATGGGCAATGCGGATAAGGCGCGGAGCTTGGTCAAAGAAATTGCCCCGCGCTTGGCTGGTCGCACTCAAAACTGCCCGCAAGGCTGTCATACGGCTCTTGAGCATGCGGTGATTACGCAGCCTGATGCCCGCGACCCTGGCTTGGTTGCCATGCTGGACGCCGTCGCAGGCCGTGTGCTGTAAGGGAATTTCATTATGAATGTCGACGGTACGCACTATCGCACCATTTGGCTGGCTGCGGATGGCTGGGCGGTCGAAATTATTGATCAGACCAAGCTGCCGTTTAATTTCGAGACCGTACGACTTGAAAATGTTGAGGATGCGGCGGTTGCGATCAAAGACATGCTGGTGCGTGGCGCACCGCTGATCGGTGCCACAGCAGCCTATGGGATGGCGTTGGCCATGCACGCCGATCCGTCGGATGTCGCGCTGGAACGCGCCTATGATAGATTGCTATCTACACGTCCAACGGCGGTTAATCTGCGCTGGGCGTTGGACGAAATGACCAAGCTTTTGCAGCCGTTGGGCGCAAATGCGCGGCAAGCGGCGGCCTATGCGCGGGCTGCGGAAATCTGTGATGAAGACGTCGATATCTGTTCGGCCATCGGGGATCATGGTGCAGCCCTTATTAAGGCGCGCCACGACGAGACCGGCGACACCGTTCATGTGCTGACCCACTGTAACGCTGGCTGGCTGGCGACGGTGGATTGGGGTACGGCGTTGGCGCCGATCTATAAGGCGCATGATGCCGGTATTCCCGTGCATGTGTGGGTCGATGAGACGCGGCCCCGCAACCAAGGTGCGAGCCTTACCGCTTGGGAGCTTGGCCGCCACGGCGTGCCGCTGACTATCATCGCGGATAATGCGGGCGGTCACTTGATGCAGGAAGGGCGGGTCGATATGTGCATCGTCGGCACCGACCGTACCACCGCGTCGGGGGATGTCTGCAACAAGATCGGCACGTACTTGAAGGCCTTGGCCGCGCACGATAATGACGTCCCGTTTTACGTCGCACTGCCGTCGCCGACCATCGATTGGACGCTGGATGATGGCCGCGATATCCCAATTGAAGAGCGTGCCGCCGATGAGGTTACGAAGATCCAGGGCAAAACCGAATCTGGGGAGGTGATTACCGTTGAGATCGTCCCCGAAGGTGCCAACGCCGGCAACCCGGCCTTCGACGTCACGCCTGCGCGCATGGTCACTGGCTTGATTACTGAGCGCGGTGTCGCCATCGCATCAAAGCAAAGCTTGGCCGAAATGTTTCCAGAGAAAGCCTGACACGAGTTTATCAGATAGCTTTTTGCGGGTCGCGTAACGCGCTATAATCTGGGCAAATATAAAAATGCCCGGAGGAAGCTATGAAAATCAGCGACGCTCAGCTCAAAGAATTCGATGCGCGCGGCTATTTGTTTATGGAAAACCTATTCACGCCGGATGAAGTGTCGGTGCTGAAAGATGCTGCGCTTAAGATCTATGACACGGACCGCGAAGAGGTTTGGCGCGAAAGCTCCGGCGCGCCTCGGACCGCGTTTGCCGCGCACACCTATGACGAAGCGCATAAGCGCCTGGGCGCCCATCCCCGCCTGATCGGGCCTGTGAAGCAGCTTCTCGGCGAAGACGTCTATATGCACCAATATAAGATCAACGCCAAAGCCGCCTTTGATGGCGAGGTTTGGCAGTGGCATCAGGATTACGGCACCTGGGCCCGCGATGACGGCATGCCCGAGCCTCGCGCGATGAACATTTCGGTGTTTTTAGACGACGTGACGGCGGCGAACGGGCCGTTGTTGTTTATTCCGGGTAGCCACAAAAAAGGCGTCGTCGAGGCCGGTCACGATCTTGAGACCACCAGCTATCCTTTATGGACGTTGGACCGTGAAAGCGTGCGTTCCCTTGCTGACGAAGGTGGTGTGGTCGCGCCGACGGGGCCTGCGGGTTCGGTGTTGATGTTCCACGGCAATTTGGTGCATGCGAGCCCCCCCAACATCAGCCCTTGGAACCGGGTCATCGTGTATTTGAGCCTTTGTGCGGTTTCTAACCACATCACCAAATTCACCCGCAAGGAGTGGATTGCGCACCGCGATTTTACGCCGATCCAGGCGATGGAAGATGACTGCCTGAGCGCGCTTTATAAAGACGGTCAACGCTCGACGGCTGCGGAATAAGCATATGAAGACGATTATCACCGGCGGCTGCGGCTTTTTAGGTCGTCTGCTGGCGGCGCGTTTGGTTGCACGGGGTGACATCGTCACGCTGTTCGATTTAAGCATGCCGCCAGAAGGTCTGGGTGGCTTGGAAGCCGATGTCAACATCGTGCTCGGCGACATTGCTGACCCGAAGCTTGTGCAGGGATGCGTGCAGGGTGCGAACGCGGTGGTACATCTGGCATCCATGGTCAGCGCCGGTTCGGAAGCCGATTTCGATGCGGCGATGCGGGTCAATATCGACGGTGGCCGGACCGTGCTTGAAGCGGCGCGTGCCGAAGGGCCTATGACCAAGGTGCTGTTCACCTCCAGCTTGGCAATTTTCGGTTCGGCTGCGATGCCGGCAAGGGTCGATATGATGACCCGGCCTGTGCCTCAAAACACCTACGGCATGACCAAAGCGGTGATGGAACTGATTATCAATGATATGAGCCGCAAAGGGTTGATCGATGGCCGCATCGCGCGTTTGCCGACGATCATCGTCCGCCCCGGAAAACCGAATGCAGCCGCGTCTAGTTTCGCAAGTGGTGTGATCCGCGAGCCGCTGATGGGAGATGTCTGTCGCTTGCCGGTGCCCCGTGACATGGCGTTGATGGTCGGCGGGTATCGCGCGTGTGCGGAAGGCTTAATCGCGCTGTTGGATGCGCCTCAAGACAGTTTTGTGGATGATCGCGTCGTCAACCTGCCGAATTTAACGGTTACGGTGGCGGATATGATGGATGCCACGAAACGCGTTGCAGCTCGGCATAATATTTCGCTCGGCGCCGTCATAGATGCACCTGACACGGGGGTTCAGGCGATTGTTGGATCGTGGCCGACGGCAATGGATTCCACGCGCGCCGAAGCCCTCGGGTGCCCAAAAAGTGTCGATCTAGAAACGGTGATTGAGGAATTTATCGCAGACTACATATCTTAACGTAGCCGAAGCAACGCATCGCGATGCTTGATCAGTCGGGGTGCGAGATCTTCGACGTTTTGGTTTTTTCGCATATAATCCTGTGCACCTGCCATGATTGATGACTGTATAACTTCTTCGTCTTCGACGCTTGTCATCATGACCACAAATGGTTCATGCATGCGCCCGACGATTTCTTCGAGGGCAAGGTAGCCGTTCATTTCGGGCATCAACACATCCAGCAAGATCATATCCGGTTCAAGCGCGATCGCTTTATCGACAACGTCTCGACCGTTGTCAGCTTGTCCGATAACCTCAATATCGATTTGCGTAAGGACGGCGCATAGAACGGCACGCATGAGTTCTGAGTCGTCAACGATGAGGGCCGTAATTTTCGTTTTTCGCTCATATGAATCCGATCAACTAAATTATGCTCAAAGATAATTCGTTATCATTCCTGGCTGACGCGATGTGTACAAGTGCATATTCATCACATGATCCCGTGTCACTCAGCTGCGACATCACGCGCCATCCGGGCGGCAAGGCCAGTGTAGGCTTCAGGATCTAACAGCACATCGATTTCGTCTTCGTTCAGAACCTCGCGCACTTCGAGGGAATGCATCAGGGCCTCGCGCATGGTGGTGTCGTCTTTGAATGCCATCATGCAGGCGCGGTACAATATTTCATGTGCTTTTTGTCGCCCTAGCTTGTCGCTGAGCGCCATCATTACGGCTTCGCTTAATGTTAGTCCTTTGGTGATATCAAGGTTTGTCCGCATGTTTTCCGCGCGGATATCAAGCCCGTCCGTCACCATTACTGTTTTCGCCAAGGCCGCGTCTGTCTGTGCCATGGTGCGGGCCAGGAATTCGCGCTCGGTCTGAAGTCCGATCTTGTCACGTTCGTGCTCGGCGATCAGGGTTTCGAACGCGAGAGGGACGCTGGAACGCACGGTCTTGGCCAATGCAACGATGGTCTCGCAGATCGCCGGGTTGCGTTTATGTGGCATGGTTGAAGAACCGACCTTGCCGTCCGGAAACGGCTCCTCGAGTTCTTGTACTTCGGTTTTCTGCAGACAGTAGACTTCGTGTGCAATCTTGCCGCAGGTGCCGGCGATCATTGCCATTACGGAAACCAGTTCGACCAGCCGATCCCGCGCCGTATGCCACGTAATGTCGGGCTCTCCCAGTTCCAGCTTTGCCATTAGGTTTGCGCGCACGGTTAATCCTTGATCACCGAGGGCGGCAAGGGTGCCGACCGCGCCGCCGAATTGACCGACCAACAGACGGGGCCGCATCTCATCCATACGGGTTTGGTGGCGGCGCACTTCATCCAGCCAGACGGCAGCTTTGTAGCCGAACGTGATCGGCTGTGCATGTTGACCGTGGGTGCGCCCGGGCATGGCCGTTGCGGCGTGGGTTATGGCATGTTCGGTCAGCACGTTGGCCAGCGTGGCGAGGCGTGCATCAATCACGGCCTCTGCATCACGGATTTGCAGGATCATGCCGGTATCGATGATGTCTTG
>JAFMCK010000165.1 GCA_017857825.1 Rhodospirillales bacterium | reverse complement strand
ACCGTCGGAGACAGGCGTTAGGCCGCCTCATACACCACGGGATGGGACACTATCGCTGCATATTCTGTGGCGTCAATGATTGGGCATATTCTCGCCACATGAACTTATTAATGCAGTTTTATGTATTGCGCAGAAAACAGACGACGTAAACGATTGTCGCGCCCAACAAAAATCTCCGAACTCATTAAGGATGAAGGCAAATGTACAAGATAATGCGCTGCTCTCTGTCGATATTTCTATTTCTATTGTTGGCGATGCAAGCCGTGCCAGGATCAGCGGCCCCGCTGAATAGTGAAAAGTTGGCGCTGAAGGCAAAGGTGGTTCGGCACATCGAAGCGCACACTGAAGGTGGCACGTACCTGTTTGTGGACGCTGAAGACACAAAACTGATAAAGCTCAAATTTCTCGCCATGCACCCGGTCGTTTTCGCCCACCCTGATGGGACCTATGTGTTGTGTGCGGACTTTGAAAACGCCAATGGTGACAAAGTGCTGATCGATTATTATCTCCGCAAAATCGATCAAGATTATGTGGTTTTGTCCTCGCCCGAGGGAAAGCGCTCCATCCTCATGCGTATTGGTGAGAAATTCGGACTTTAAGTCAGCCTCGAACGCCGCTCGATCCATAACCGGACGCAAAATTTGACCAAGCGTGCATCGACCCGAAATCCAGGCTACCTTTTTATCCCGATATTGGGCGTCGTTCTGACGATCTTCGTCGTCGGTTTTACGTATACGGTTTACGTTGCGACCGAATATGGCAAACACAGCCAAGAACTGAGAATCATCGACGCCATCGGCCGAATGAACTCCATATTTCGTCAACATCACCAGAGCCTGATATCCGGCGAGATTGTGGCGGGCGATCCTATTCGTCTTGATCAAAATAACAGCTCAATTCTCGTAGGTATGATCGATGCACTCACCCTAGATATGGGAAAGGCCGTCATCGTTGCATCCTATGGTGACGCGACTCAGCTCTACTACAAGGGGCATACCTTGGCGCAAGCCCAGGAACTCGAGCGTTTTCTGCGAAGCAATAATCTCGATGCCGCCTATCAAACATTTCAAAACGAACGTGCGCTGATCGAAACCGCGACGTTTAGCTCGAACCCACCTGGTCGTTTCTGGATAGCGGCGACGACAAAACCGGGCGTATTTGTGATCGACTTCGTCTTTTTCAAATTATGGCCGGTCTTGCTGATCGCCGTCTTGGTGTCGTTCGCGATCGCGGGTGTTGCGTACAGATTTGTCCGCAACCGCCATGCCGAAGTCATGGCCGAACGAGGAAGACTGAACGACTTTGCCGAATCCTCATCCGACTGGTTTTGGGAAATGGATGAAAATCTGCGATTCTCGTATTTTTCATCAAAGTTTACAGAGGTGACAGGTGTGCCAGAGTCGTTGTTGCTCGGTGCAACGCGTGAGGAGAACGGAAATCCCGGCGCGAAGGATGAGGATTGGGAGCAGCACCTTAACAACCTGCATGCGCATAGGTCCTTTAGAAACTTTGTGCACTCACGCGTTAAGCCGGATGGCAGCATCGTGTGGCTCGCCATTAGCGGCAAACCGGTTTTTGAGAACGACCGTTTTATTGGATTTCGAGGGACCGGCACAGATATCACGCAACAACGTGTGATCGCGACACAACTTTCCAAATTAAAGGAAGAGGCCGAGGACGCCAACCACGCCAAGACAAAATTCCTCGCAAATATGAGCCACGAATTGCGAACGCCGTTAAATGCTATCGTCGGATTCTCCGATGCGATCATACAAGAGACGTTTGGCCCCGTCGGCAATCCGCGAATTAAAGAGGCGATCAATTCGATAAACAGCGCCGGTCTCCATTTGGCTCAAATTATCGGGGATATTCTCGACATCTCTAAGATCGAGGCTTCTGTTATAACGCTCGACGAAGAAGAGATTGATCTGATCAAACTGGCCACAGATGCGGTGAGCCTACTCACACCGAACGCCGAGGACCATGGGGTTGAACTCGCAACAGAGTTTCTTGAATATCTTCCCGCAATGCGTGGTGACCGTCTAAGGATCAAGCAAGTCGCGCTTAACCTTTTGAACAACGCCATCAAGTTCACCCCGACAAAAGGCCGGGTAATCCTCAGTTTAACGCTGCAACCTGACAACGGCATATCACTCAAAATCTCCGATACAGGCATTGGGATCAAACCCGAAGATATTCCAAAAGTTGTCGCGCCATTTGCGCAGGTCGCAGACGCACAGCGCCGCAACCATCATGGCACGGGGCTCGGGTTGCCGATATGCAAGGCGTTGGTCGAACTTCACGGTGGCAACCTAACAATCGAGAGCGAAATCGGTTGCGGTACGACGGTTGTGGTCAACTTCCCGCCGGATCGTACGATTTTGTCATAGTTCCTGTGCGCCATGCATATCGGCGGCTATGGTTGATTAGGGCCCAACGAGAAAACCGGAAGAGATCGGTTCCACGCTTTGGCTCACATCTCTCCTTCGACGACGGTCAGGCCGAGTGTGTGCCACGCCTGCATGCCACCGCGATAGTAGAGAATTTTGTCTGCAGGATAGCCTTCACGAAGCATGGCCTTGATCGCCATCGGTGACTGACCGCACCATGGGCCGTTGCAGAAAAGCAGAACTTTCTCGGCCTTTGCACAATCCCAGTTCCCGGCGCTACCGGTACAACCGATTTCGTCGAGCCGCGAGGCCATTTCTGTGTAAGGCATATTGATCGCGCTCGGAATTGTGCCATCAAGATGCCATTCAATGGTTCGGCCATCGATCAGCTTGCCGCCGTTCTTTGCGAACTCCAGCAATTCTATTTCGCCAACCGTCGTTACATCGGGCGCCACCTGCATCGGCTGAATGCAAAACGGCGGGCACTTACGAGACGTTTTCGCATATTTTGCATCGATCGTCGCGTCTGGGTCCTGATTACGCATGATCTCAACCGGCCCTTTCGCGGTTTGCACCGTCACACTGGCCGTGCGAGCATTAATTTTGACATCCAGTTCAGCCGCATACGCGACCGTAGCTGTCATAAATAAGGCAAGCGCAATTCCGGCAAAAAGTTTCATCATAGATATTTCCCTTTTTTATAACCCTGTGTTTCGGGCTGTTTCTAAATTCAACGACACAATGATATTATATAAATATTGAATATGTCGAAGCTTATCAGTGCCTCATCGTCACGGATGCTGAGTCGTGCTTCGCTGCGAGAGCATGGCCAAGTGATAGCCCCTTCACGCGCATCCGCCTTTCGCGGGCGTGCGGCGCAACGGCATTCAGTTCATGTTGCTATTTGGCCAATAGATCGTAGTTTAGTTTGTCCGGGTCGTGCCTACAGCGCTGATCTGCGGACAACCCGCAGCAATTGATCGTCTTTGAATCTGAAGACCTGACCTGCTGCTAACCGTAAGGTGTCAAAATGGCCAAAGGCAATAATCAGCGCGGCAACCGAGAAGTCAAAAAGCCGAAAAAGGTCAAAGAGAAGATTTCCGCAACGGCAGATTCTAACACCAGAAAAACGACGATCGGCAAAAAGACCGCCTAGCCTTCAAGCCGGCGACGTCGACAAAATTTGTATTTGCTGAGTATGTGGCATTGGCCGCCTGGGTCTGATGCCGTCTGTCTGCTTATGGCCAAAGGCCGACGTCTCAAGGGCAACGATAAACGTTATTTGGTGAAGCCATTTGCATTTATGTCAGCCCCGCATGAACACATCATACCGCGTCGATTTACCTAATATCTGATGGGAAAAGCGGCAGATTCCTTCCATGGGGCTGGCCCGCAGGGGCCATTTTAACACCACCCGTTCGCTGGCCGTCGCCAACGCGACCTGCATGAGGTCAACAGAATCCTCATCCGAACCGACGATTTTGCGGAGAATGCGCATTTCGTTTTTCACGAGGGCGGTCTTTTTTCGTGCTGGATGCATCGGGTCGACGATTACGACCTCCGGCAACAAGTTCGGCAGCAGGTCCCGGGCATCACCATGAATCAAGGTCATTCGGCTGATCACGTCCGCCACATCGCCACCAGCCTCTCGCGCCGATTCCATCCCCGCTTCCAACAGCTCGTGTATGATCGGGGACCGCTCAATCAGCGTGACCTCCGCACCCAGCGATGCCAGCAAAAAAGCATCTCGACCGAGACCCGCCGTCGAATCCACAACCTTTGGGGTATGACCACGCTTCATCCCGACAGCCTTGGGCAGAGCTTGGCCGCGGCCACCGCCGAAACGAAACCGATGCGCCACCGCCCCACCCGTAAAATCACAGACGAGATTGTCTGCCTGTGGTGTCTTGTCTTTGCGTATCATCCTGTTCCTTTAATGCAGGAAATAGGCGCGGCAAAGTAAAATACAGATCCAGACTCAGTAAATTCAAAGCGAAGCGACGGAACCACTCGCAAAAGACAGCGAACCTCAAAATCCCGTGAGGCGGCGCCTCAGCGCTTGCTCACGTTTGATCCCTCGCCCATGATGATCATCTCGTTTTTCAGACAGAAAGCACACGCCATGTCTCGCACGTCACATCCGTTTTTCACCGCCCTGCTGGTCATGGCCATCGTGGTGTTTGCCGCAGCGCTTCCGTTGCGCGCCACCGCTGATGATGGGTTTTCAGCAGAACAAAAATCCGCCATCGACGCCATAATCCAAGATTATATCATGAAAAACCCACAGGTGATTTTGGATGCCGTGCAACAACATCAAGAACGTGAAGCCGCAGCCGAACAGGCGCGCCAACAAGCGCAATTGAAAGCAATGAATGCGCAGATCAAGCAGGCAAAGACCTCGCCGGTCGGCGGCAACCCCGACGGTGATATCACCATCGTCGAGTTCTTTGATTACAACTGCGGTTATTGCAAGCGCGTGCACGGCACCGTCACAGACGTCATGGAAAAAGATGGCAAAGTTCGGCTGGTCTACAAAGAGCTTCCGATCTTAGGCCCACAAAGCTTGCTCGCGGCGCGCGCCGCGCTTGGCGTATTTTACAGTGCACCGGAAAAATATACCGCGTTCCATGATCTGCTGATGACCAGCCGCGGTGGTCTTGAGGAACAAAAGATCATGGATCTGGCCGAAATGGCCGGCCTGAAAACCGCCGATGTCAGAAAAGCCATGGATGACCCGCGCGTCGAACAGGAAATTCAACATAATCTGGCGCTGGCACAGCAGCTCGGCATCAACGGGACACCGGCGTTTATCATCGGCGACACCCTGGTGCCCGGCGCCATTGACGCGGCGACCTTGGCGAAATTGATTACGGAAAACCGGGGCAGCTGAGGCTTAACCGCCCTTTTTCTGCCCGGGTAAGGTCAGCAGCGGAGGTGGTGCCAAGTTGTCGGCATCTTGAGTCAGGATCGGTTGCAGCATAAACGTAAAGCCGTCTGATCGCTCAACCAACATCAGTAACGAAGGGCTACCGGCTTTCTTGGCAGCGCTGTACGCGCTAAGAAATAGCTCCGGCTTCCAGACCGGTTTTTGATTGATCTGCACCACCACATCACCACGCCGAAGTGGCGTTACCGACACAAACTCGTCATCCGACACGGTAACCATGATCCCGGTCGTCCCCCACCGCACACCCATGCGCTTGCGCAATTTTGGCGTCAGTGCGCCGAATGTCAGGCCAAGCTCGGGTTGGGCGGCAAAGGCGGACTCGCGAACCTGCCATGCCTCCAACCAGGTGCCGACGGTCAATTGCAGCATTTTCTTTTCGCCTTGGCGCCGGATTTCCAATTCAACAGCGTCACCCGGGTTGAGCGCTTCCGATGCCTG
Source organism: Rhodospirillales bacterium (assembly GCA_017857825.1). Classification (GTDB taxonomy): domain Bacteria; phylum Pseudomonadota; class Alphaproteobacteria; order Rhodospirillales; family Casp-alpha2; genus UBA4479. The sequence continues at coordinate 1,604 of JAFMCK010000165.1, read as the reverse complement.
TATCAGACGCTCAAAGGTGTCGATCACTTGGCCATTCAGCTTGACGATCAGATCACCCCGCTGGATACCGGCATGCGCCGCCGGGCCGTCGATGCTGATGTCACGCACCATGACGCCGACGTGCACATCCAACTGCAACGCAGCAGCGATCTTTGGCGACATGCCTTGTACCTGCAGACCTAGAAAACCACGGTCCTCGGCACTGGCGGTCAACGCAACAAACTGTGAAATCAGCAAAACGGCCAGACAATGAAAGAACCGTGACGGCCGCATCAATGCGACGACGGGCATATTGTCGCCTCCTTTTTGTCGCCTCTTAGGGCGGTCAAATCAGCCTTAAATTAACGATTTCAATGAGTTGGCACAACCTAGTTTCGCCAAAGACGATGTAGAGACCGGGCTGGTAGAATGTTAACTGCAGCGCTCATCTTTTGCGGGCAGCACGTCTTCGAGAATTTGATCAACGATCAGGTCGTCGAAGATTAACTCAAAGTGGGTGACGATACCGTTATTCAACAGACGAAGCTGGATTTCAAATTCAGGCTCGGGTGCCGCCGTTGCATCGCCGGTCTTAAAAAACGCCAGACGTACCGTCCATGCGGGGCCGCGCAGCAAGACAGGATCGCCCTTCACATCCGGCGCCGTTTTGGACGGCAAGATAAACGCCGTCACTTTATTCGGCCCCTCATCGTCGGTACCGTCAAAGGCAAAAGTCTCGCCAGTGCGTTGGCCAGAATTTGCCAGTTCGACAAGCCAACGCGTCATGCCCATGTAAAACTTGGTGCCGTCGGGCAACGGCATTTCGCGGGGCGTAGGTTGAATGAATTCAGCCTCGACGTGATTACCTGCACTCCGTCGCGCACTGCCCTTAAACGCCTCACGGTTGCCATTGGTGACACTTTTGCTGTCGAATTTGTAATACGTGCCGTCTGCACTTTCCTGCGCCTTAAAGATCATCTCGCGATTGATGGCGCCACCGGCATTGGTCAGCATGGTCATTACGACCTGCTCATTAATCGTCCAGCTCTGGCAACTGCGCTCAATCACCGAAACGGCTGCGCCACTGACACCGTTAAAGCGCGAAGGCGGGCTTTTTTCAGAGAGCTCCAACCGGTAAATCGCCTGGTGTGCGACAAGGTCCGCCTCGGCGGTATGATTCGTACTGGTACACGAAACAGAGACCAGCAAGGCCGCTGCTAAAACCATCATCGCGCGCCGTTTATCGGTTCTCATACGCGTTATCCGCCCTTGATTGATGCCACAAAATACCAAGCAAAATAGCCTAAATTCATATCTTAGCCTATGGGATACCCCGCGTTGGTGAAAGGTAAACTTGCCATCCCGCAACGCACGCTTTATCCAAGTCGCACTTATTTTAACGCAAATTCGTCAAGAACGATTTAGCGCAGTGGGGTGGTAGCGTGCGCGTCCTTTCAATATTCGGCACACGACCAGAAGCCATTAAAATGGCGCCGGTGCTAAAACGTCTTGCCGAAGCGGGATTGGAGTCACGCGTTTGCGTCACGGCCCAGCATCGCGACATGCTCGACCAAGTCCTAAAGCTGTTCGATATTACGCCGGACATCGACCTTAATTTAATGCGC
>JAFMCK010000164.1 GCA_017857825.1 Rhodospirillales bacterium | reverse complement strand
GCCAGACGCTCTTGCAGCTTCTCACGGTCGTAATCGGACGTGGTCTCTTCGATCTGTGCGCGGATCTGCGAGCAACGGCCTTCGATGTCTTTCTTCTTGCCGGAACCTTCGACGATCGTGGTCTCTTCTTTGGTGATCGACACTTTCTTGGCACGGCCCATCATTTCGATGGTCACGTTTTCAAGTTTGATGCCGATGTCTTCCGAGATCACTTGGCCGTTGGTCAGCACGGCAATGTCTTCGAGCATCGCTTTACGACGATCACCGAAGCCAGGCGCCTTCACAGCTGCGACCTTAAGGCCACCGCGCAGCTTGTTGACGACGAGAGTCGCCAATGCTTCGCCTTCGATGTCTTCAGCGATGATCATCAGCGGACGACCGGACTGAACGACAGCTTCCAAGACCGGCAGCAACGGCTGCAGCGAGGAAAGCTTCTTTTCGTGGATCAGGATGTACGGGTCATCCAGTTCGCAGGTCATCTTGTCTGCGTTGGTGACGAAGTACGGGCTGGTGTAACCGCGGTCGAACTGCATGCCTTCGACGACGTCGAGTTCGCTGTGCAGCGACTTGGCTTCCTCGACCGTGATTACGCCTTCGTTGCCGACGCGTTCCATGGCGGAAGCGATCATGTCGCCGACTTCGGTGTCGCCGTTCGCGGAAATCGTGCCGACCTGTGCGATTTCTGCATTCGTCGATACTTTCTTTGATTTCTGCTCGACGTCTTCGACGACCCTCGATACGGCAAGATCAATGCCGCGTTTCAAGTCCATCGGGTTCATCCCGGCGGCGACGGCTTTAGCACCTTCACGAACGATCGCTTGCGCGAGGACCGTTGAGGTGGTCGTGCCGTCACCGGCGGCGTCGTTGGTGCGCGATGCGACTTCTTTAATCATCTGCGCGCCCATGTTCTCGAACTTATCTGTAAGCTCGATTTCTTTGGCGACCGTCACACCGTCCTTGGTGATGCGCGGCGCTCCAAAGGATTTGTCGAGAACAACGTTCCGGCCTTTCGGGCCTAAAGTAACTTTTACCGCATTTGCCAGCGTATCGACCCCTTTGAGCAGACGGTCACGGGCATCAGTGGAAAATTTAACTTCTTTCGCAGCCATTTCTAAAACTCCTCCTTAGGCGGCTTTCTTGCTGGCAACCGAAACCTCGATGATACCAAGGATATCGCTCTCTTTCATGATGATCAGCTCTTCGCCGTCGATCTTTACTTCGGTGCCGGACCATTTGCCGAAAAGCACGCGATCACCTACTTGAACATCTAGCGGGGTCACTTTCCCATCTTCAGATTTATGACCGGAACCCACGGAGAGGACTTCACCCTCCATCGGTTTTTCCTTGGCGGTGTCGGGAATAATGATTCCGCCAGCGGTTCTTTCGTCTTGCTCGACCCGCCGTACAAGCACGCGGTCATGCAAAGGCTTGAAGCTCATGTTCGTTCCTCCTTCTAAGCGAACAAAATCAGCTACTTACTTAGCCAACTCAGCTAAGCGACGAGGAGATATTCCTGAGAAAAAAGCATATCAAGACCTATGCTGAAAATTTTTTTGGCAGACGCTAAAGTCCACAGCGGACCTATCGTGTCTGCCTAGAAGACGTCTACTAACGCTCGTAAGCCTAATGCCTTATACGAGCCAAAATCCGCAACAAAATGACAGATTTTTGGCACTGACAATTGTGCGAATTTTGCTGAATGGCACTCAAGTCGTTTTCAGCAATGGCAGCGTGAGGCGGAAAAAGCTCGAATGGTCGCGGGTAAATTCCAACGTCAAATCACCGTCCATCGCATGCATGATCGCGCGGCTGATCGGCAGGCCTAGGCCGGCGCCGGAACTAAGCACACTACGGTTGCCGCGGGCGAATTTTTCGAACACGGTGTTTGCTTCTTCGCGGGTCACGCCGCCGCCGTTGTCGATAATATCGATTTTGACCGTGCGATCATCGTGCGAGGTTCGCACGAGAATCTCAGGTACCTCGGCGCCGTTATATTTTACTGCGTTTGACAGGATATTGATTAAAACCTGACGCAAGCGATCCGCGTTGGCGCGGACGGGGAGGTCGTCGGGGCTCAGCTCGCTTGTCACTTTGACGTCGGCTTTCAGCGTAATCCCGGCAACGGTTTCGACAGCGCTGTGCACGGCGTTGTTCGCATTCATCGGTTCAAGCTTCAGCGCCGACGAGCCGGCTTCGAGGCGACTGATATCCAGAATCTCATCCAACAGCCGGGTCAGGCGCAGGCTTTCGTCATAGATGATGGCGACGAACCGCGAACGGTCTTCATTGGAAACACTGGTATCTTTCAATATCTCAGAGTCTTTCAATATCTCAGAGAATGAGCGGATTGAGGTCATGGGTGTGCGCAGTTCGTGACTGACCTGACTGAGGAATTCATCTTTTTGCGCATCGAGTGCGCGGAGCCGCATGTTGGCTTCGCGAAGTTGTTCGGCGGCGCGCTCAAGTTCCGCAGATTTTTCCGCAAGCTGACGCGATGTTTCAATCACTTGTTGAGTTTCATCGGCAATGTCGATGAGTTCTGTCATGCCGACCGTTTGCCGGCCCGCGATGCGCGACACCATGGCGTGGGCAGATGCGGCACCGACCGAGCCCGCGAGTTCACGTTCCAATCTTGAGATCACGGCATCAGTTGCATGCGGCAGGCCGACGGTGATGCCTTGTGATGCGGCGATTTCGTCAAACAGGCGCCGCGCGGGTTCGAGGCCCAATATTCGCTGTGCCAAAATAAACATGTCTTCGGCGTCGGCGGCACCCGCTGAGATACTCGACATCGCACCGCCGGTAGAGCGATAGACGCCGACAAAGAGTGTGCCTTGCAGGCGCTCTAGAATATCCGGCTTGGTAAGGCTTGAGACGACCACAAATATGATCGCATTGAGACCGACGCTCCACACCACGGCGTGCACCAACGGATCGAAATCACTGAGCCCCATCAAAGATTGAGGGCGGAGCAAGGAGATGCCCCAGGGCCCTGATGTCAGGACCTCGGGCGTCAGAATGAAATGTCCGCCGAAGCTGGGCAGGAACAAGGTATACGCCCACAAGGCTGAGCCGATCAGCAAACCGGCAATGGCACCGGCCTTGGTCGCGCCGCGCCAAAAAATGCCACCGAGCAAGCAGGGCAGAAACTGTGCGACGCCGACGAATGCGATCAAACCGATGGCGGCGAGCGCATCCGATCCACCGCTTATATAAAAGTATAGGAAACCGAGTCCCAAGATGAGCGCGATGCTGATGCGTCGCGATGTCAGCAAAAGATTTCGCACATCACCGCTGACCGCATTGGAGCGGGCCAGTAAGCGGAGCGCAATCGGCATCACCACGTGGTTCGAGACCATCGTCGACGCGGCAATGGCCGCGACAATCACCATCGACGTTGCCGACGAAAATCCCCCTAAGAACGCCAGCAGCGCAAGTTCGTTGCGCTGTTCGGCAAGCGGCAGGGTGAGCACATACAGATCAGGGTTCGACCCCGCTGGCATCACCTCAAGGCCGACCAATGCAATCGGCATAATGAAGATCGTCATGCCGAACAGGTACAGCGGAAATAGCCAGGATGCGGTGGCCAAGTGACGTTCTTCAATGTTTTCAACGACGGTGACTTGGAATTGGCGAGGTAGGCAAATGACTGCCGTCGCCGACAAGAACGTTAACGTTACCCACCGTGCACCGAAAATGTCGCCGGAGCCTCGGATGGCTTCTTGTGAGATTCCGTCGAAGATATCCGCAGCCCCGTCGGCGACGAAGAACGTTACAAACACCCCGACAGCGATCAACGCCGTCAATTTGACGATGGCTTCCAGCGCGATGGCGGCCACGACACCGTGATGCCGTTCGTTCGCATCCAGGTTGCGGGTCCCGAACAAGATCGTGAACAGCGCCATACCGGCGGCAACCCAAAATGCCGTTGTGACGCCGTCGGTGTCGCCGGCGATCACCGCATAACTGTTGGTCACGGATTGAAGCTGCAGGGCGATATACGGGGTGATTGCGACAACCGCGATCAAAGTGACCAGCACGGCAAGGCTTGAGCTTTTTCCGTAGCGCGACGAGATCAAGTCTGCAATCGAGGTAATGCGATGCGCGCGCCCGATACGCACCAATTTGCGCAACAGCCACCACCAGCCGACAAACACCAGCGTCGGACCTAAATAAATGGTGATGAATTCAAGACCGTTGCGGGCTGCGGACCCGACCGCGCCATAGAACGTCCATGACGTACAATATACCGAAATCGATAACGTGTAGATCACGGGCGATTGAAGCCAACGGATCGGCCTGTGCCGCGCGCGTTGATCGACGATGAAGGCAACGACAAACAGAATGGCGACGTAGCCGAGGCAAACGACGAGCAGGAGGTTGACCGAAATCATTCGTCGATATCAATGGCGACAGGGGGCGATGGTGCCGGCTTGTCGGTGTCCCGCAAAGGTCGTGACAGCAAAAATGCGCCGATGATCAAGGCCGCCCAGACGCCAAACATGTACGCAAGTGGAATTGGAATGCCGAAGATCGTTCCATCAATACGCGCCAACCCACCGATGGGCGGCATTAACAAAACCGTACCGACCAAGACCAACGCGACAGAACGGTCGCGAACCTTGCGCCGGATCAGCTGAAGGTCGCGATTATCGGGCATGGCAGGTCGCGCCGCTACTCGCTGACGGCAGTGGCGAGGTCCTTGATCGCGTCGACGATTTCGGCATTGGAGAATGGCTTGGTAATGAAAAGATTGGCGCCGCACTTCATCGCGGTTTCGCGGTCTTCGCGTTGGCCTTTTGCGGTTAACATAATCACCGGGAGATTTTTCGTGCGCACATCATCGCGCAGGCGCCTGAGGATTTCATAGCCGTCCAATGACGGCAACATGACGTCTAACACCAAAATCGCCGGCCAGCCGGATAAGGCTGTCTCAAGCGCTTTATCGCCGTCCGTCTCAACCTTTACCTCATGACCTGCACGCTCGAGCAGGAAGGTGAGGGAAGTGCTGATATTCGGCTCGTCTTCGGCTAGCAGAACCCTGGTTGTCATGGCTCTTCGTAACCTCCCAATCGCGGTCCGTCTTGAGCGGACATTAAATCGATTAAACTTCAAATGGCGCGGGACTTCAACGATGTTGTGCAGTTTATTCGCTCAACGGTGCGTCGACCCGATGCAGACAATCCGTCAGCGGGCAGAGCCGACATCCAGGGCCGACTTCTTCGACAGACGTGTTCGGGTCAGGCGCATAAACGGTTTTTCTGGCGTCATCTTCGCTCATCGCTGTCATCACGGTTTGATAGTGGCGTGGTTTGCCAAAGCCGGCCGGGCCGTGATGCACAGCGCGCGCAACAAACACGAATCTTGCTCCGGATGGAAATACCACGCGTTGGCGGATGAAAGTTTCGGGCGATTGCTGGGCCCGATACAAAACCCAAAGCGGGCACGCGGACGCATACCTGGGCACCGCAAGTTGTTCGATGCTGCGCATCTCGATCACGGTGCCAGCGGCGTTGACGCAAAAGTAGCCGAATTTCGGGACGTCTTTGCTGATGGCGAGCGCGGTGAGTCTGAGCGAGACGCTCTCGATGTCGGTGGAGAATACTTCGGCGAGTGCGTCGATATCGTACCGAAGGGTATCTGCACGCGTTGCGAACTCGGACATCGGCATCACCATGGCGCTGGCCGCGTAATTGATAAGCGCGTGTCGGACCCGTGCTTCCGCCAGGGGGCCGTCCATCTCCGGCTGTTCACTGATCAGTGTTTCGATGAGGGGGCTGAGTTCGGTCTCGGCCAAGCTGCGGGCATGGGTCATCCGCGCGCGCGGGCGGGGGCCGGACACCTGGGCACTTAACACTTGGGCCGCATCTTCAAGTTCGGCGATGTGGTTGGCGCGGGCGTTGAACAGGGCTTCGACTTCGTCAATCGGTTTCAAGGCATGCTCGGACTCTTCGGCTTTGTCGAAATAGGTCGCAAGAGATTCCCCGACTTTTGAGAGCGCCTGGCTTTCTTCGTGAACGATGGCGTTGAACTGCGCACGGCGATCGGCTGCCAATTCATAATCCGTTAGAATTTCCGTTGCGGACCTGATCGCGGCGATACGGGTCAGCATGTGATGCATAGTTTCGCTCAAAAAAGGGTCATTGTTGAGGCGATCAGACAGCACCTGCACGCGTGCCGCCGCTGCGCGCTCCGAGCGGGCAAGAGCGGCGATCCCGCGTGCCCAACCCGGAAACCGGCCGATCAATTCGTTGGTCCGGTGTTCTTCAATTTGCAGCGCGCTCAGCGTTGGCAAGCGTGCGATCTCGCTGAGTGTGGCCAGTAGATGATGTTCGGTGGCGTTGTCCAACTCTGCCAAAGAGATATCCAACGCGTCGGCGACTTTACGTAAAAGACTGCCAGCGATCGGCCGCTTGTTCCATTCAATCAGATTAAGGTATGAGGCAGAGATATCGACCTTCGCGGCCAAATGCACTTGCGTCATGCCAACCTCGCGGCGACGTTGGCGAATGCGTGTACCTAATATAGATGTAACCATTTATGCGGGTTTCCCGACTTTATTAGCGACGTATTCGCTAAGGGCATTTGTCAATAATTTACAATGCAGTGCGAAATAAAAAAATATTTTTACTAAAAAATCGTTTTAAGTCAAATAGTTATTTATAATTTTACAAAACTTCTGCATGGTACCGCTAGGATGACTAATCATCCGTCGGCCATGATGGTTTTTCGCTCATGCGCGCTTCCATTAGGCCTCAACATTTAAAAATGCTTAATTTGGGAGACGAAAACATGAGCAAATTTAAAATCGACCGTCGTACCCTTCTCAAGGGTTCGGCTGCAGTTGGCGTTGGCCTCGCAGCCCCGACGATCTTCTCCAGCAAGTCGTGGGCCGCTGGCTACACGAACGAGCCGAAGGGTGCACCGTCACGTTCGGTCTTAACGTGCCGCAGACCGGTGCATATGCTGACGAGGGTGCAGACGAACTGCGCGCATACGAATTGGCGATCGAGCACATCAATGGTGACGGTGACGGCGGTATGCTGAACACCTTCTCGTCGAAAGCCCTTAAGGGTAACGGTGTGAATGGTAAGAAAGTTGCATTCGTGACCGGAGATACGCAGACCAAATCGGACGCTGCACGTGCCAGCGCCAAGCGCATGATCGAAAAAGACGGCGCCATCATGATCACCGGCGGTTCTTCGTCGGGTGTTGCAATCGCAGTCCAGGGTCTTTGCCAGGACGCAGGCGTTATCTTCATGGCCGGTTTGACGCACTCCAACGACACCACCGGTAAAGACAAGCGTGCAAACGGTTTCCGTCACTTCTTCAACACTGAAATGACCGGCGCTGCGCTGGGCCCGGTGCTTAAGAACGCATTTGGTT
>JAFMCK010000163.1 GCA_017857825.1 Rhodospirillales bacterium | reverse complement strand
TTTATGTTGCCCAGCGAGGTGCCGCGTCTAAAGGCCTATGGCCATGCGCGCATCGAAGGCGACCCGGTCCCTGAGCGGTACCAGATGCAGGCGCGTCGTTTGGACGGGACGCCCATGGAATTGGAATTTTTGGTATGCACCGAAATCAATGAAGGCCAGCGTGTGTTCCACATTTTCGTGCAAAACCGGACCAATGAACATCAGGCACAACGCCTTTTAGCGAGCAGCGAACGTAAGTTTCGCGATTTGGTAGAAGGTTCGATCCAAGGCTTATTTGTACACCGGGATTGGAAAATCATTTATGCCAATGCTGCTGCGGCGACGATTTTTGGTTATGACCCGGTAGACTTTGAAGGGATTGATGTCCGCGATTTGGTGGCAGCCGACGAAATGGGGATGGTTGAAGACTTTCGTAACCGCCGCATCGCCGGCGATGCAAGCGTCCCGGAACGCTATGAATTTCAGGGCGTGCACGCCGATGGCTCGCAGATTTGGGTGGAACACTTTTCGCGGGTCGTCGAGTGGGACGAGGCGCCAGCAGTCCAGACCACCATCATGGATATCACCCAACGCAAAAAAATTGAGGGCTCGCTGATTAATGCGAAAGATCGGGCCGAGCATGCGGATCGTGCGAAGACAGAATTCCTCGGCAACATGTCGCATGAACTTAGGACGCCGTTGAATGCGGTCATCGGGTTTTCGCAATTAATCCGTGAGCAGGTCATGGGAGATGTCAGCCCGCAATACGTCGATTATGCCGCTTCTATCCATACGTCGGGACAGCACTTGCTTGAGCTCGTCAACGACCTGTTGGATGTGGCGTCGATCGAGTCTGGCTCGATGGTGCTGCATGAAGAGCCGGTCGATTTGAGCGAAATTGCCCGGACCTGTGAGCGAATGCTAAGAGGCCGTGCACTTCGGGCGAGTTTGTTGATTTCGATTGAACGGCCCGACACACCGGTAATGGTTATAGCTGATGCGCGCCGCCTCAAGCAGGTGTTTATCAACTTAGTCGGCAATTCGATTAAATTCACTGAGCAGGGCGGCAGCGTAATTATTCGGGTCGAGGCCTTGGACGACGGGCGTGCACGCATGTCAGTGGTTGATAACGGGATTGGTATCCAAAAAGAGCATCAAAAGAGCGTGTTCGACGCATTCTTCCGTGTCGATAGTTCGTTTGTCAGCAAACGCGAAGGCACCGGATTGGGTTTGCCGCTGGTGCGTGCCTTGGCTGATCTCCATCAAGCGGAAATTGGCTTGGAAAGCGATATCGGAGTCGGCACGACGATTTCGTTAACCTTCCCAGAGGCTCGGGTGTGCCATGATTCATTTGATGAGTCTGATGATGAGTCTGGTATCTAACCTGTTTCTCTTAAAAGATTTTTGAGAAAATAATTTGTTGTGATGACTGTCACTGCGGCTTGGCTTTTGTCCTTATATGGTTAACACAGATGTTCAATCTTTCTCCTTTGCCGGCCCGACGGGGCCGGCTTTTTTTTGTTTATCAATCTGGATACTTGTCTGCTCATAAACATTTTCGCGGCCCTATTCAGCGTGATAGCCTGCCAAACAATGGCGTAATCGTGCCTACGGGCTCATCATGAAAAAATATCACTGAGGGAACGACCATATGACTGACTACACCGGACCGCTGTCACGCTTTACCGTCCTGGATTTGACGCGGGTGCGCTCTGGCCCGACGGCTGTGCGTCAACTCGCCGACTGGGGCGCCGACGTGATCAAGATCGAAGCGCCGCTCGCCGTCGATACCGGTAAAGGTATGGGGGGTGCACGTTCGGGCCCAGATTTCCAAAGCATCCATCGCAACAAGCGCTCAATGACGTTGAACCTGAAAGAGCCTGCAGCCAAAGAAATCTTTATGAAGATGGTCGCCGATGCAGATGTGGTGGTCGAGAACTTTCGCCCCGACGTCAAAGGCCGGCTCGGCATTGCCTACGAAGATTTGAAAGCGGTCAACAAAGGCATCGTTTTGTTGTCGATTTCGGGTTTCGGCCAAGATGGCCCGTATGCAAAGCGCCCGGGCTTTGATCAGATTGCGCAGGGCATGGGTGGCTTGATGTCGATCACCGGGGCGCCGGGCCAAGGGCCGATGCGTGTCGGTATCCCGGTCGCGGATTTGACCGCCGGCATGTACGGCGCCATCGGCGTCTTGATCGCCTTGTTGGAGCGTGAGCAGTCGGGTGAAGGCCAATGGGTGCAGACGTCGTTGCTGCAGGCGATGATCTCGATGCTCGATTTTCAGGCCGCGCGTTACCTGATCAAAGGCGAGGTCGCACCGCAGGCCGGTAACAACCACCCGACGTCGATTCCGACCGGTGTGTTCAAAACGTCGGACGGTTATATTAACATCGCCGCGGCGGGCGATCAGATGTGGGACCGCATCTGCGAGGTGTTGGGCGATGACGAGATCACCAACAATCCCGATTTCAAATCAGGTGAACTGCGCTCGGAACATCGTGATGCGGTGAATGCGGCGCTGGAAAAACACACCCAAACCTTTACCTCATCGGATTTGATCGATGCACTCAATAAGGCCGGTGTGCCGTGCGGCCCGATCAACTCCATCGATCAGGTATTCGCGGATGAGCAGGTCATTCATATGGGCTTGCGTCACCCGGTCGAGAGCAAAACTCTCGGCAAGATGGATTTGTTGCCGCAAGCGGTGAAGTTTGATCGCTTCGAGCCCCGCACGGGCATGGCGACGCCGGAACGGGGCGAGCACACGGACGAAGTCTTGAAGGCATTGGGGTATAGCGACGACGATATCGCTGCCTTCCGTGACAGCGTCGTGATCTGACGTTCGATGACGACCGACAACACTGCGATTGATCTGACCCGGCGTGAGAGCTTTGATGCCTTCACGGCGGTGACGATCCGCTTTTCTGATCAAGACAGCATGGGCCACGTCAACAACGTGTCGTTCGCGCAGTATGTCGAAGCGGCGCGCACGATGTTGATCCAAGGTCTGCTGGATCGTTTTGATCATGCCGGTCTGGACTTCATCCTTGCCCGCGTCGTCATCGACTATAAGTGCGAACTACACTACCCTGGTACGGTTGATGTCGGCGGGCGACTGATCCGCATTGGGTCCAAATCGTTGACGTCGGGCTATGGAGTTTTCTTAGGCGATACCTGCGTTGCTACGGCCGAGAGCGTCAACGTGTTCTATGACATGACCACGCGCACGTCTGTGGCGCCGCCGGATGATGTGCGGGCAGCGATTATTGAAAAAATTCGTGCATAACGTGAAATAATCGACCCTCTTGGTGCTTAAGACGTGGCAGAATACGTTATCGATAAGATGATAACGGAGCCTGCATGGCCAGCAGTTTGCACAATCTGAACCTCGAAGAAGGCAAAAGTGATGCGCTCCGTGAAGCGCTGGCGTGCTTGGCAGAGGCGAGCGCGGGCGATGGTGGCCCGCGCTATGCGGATCGTGTGATCCGCCAATTGGCGCGCGTCGTGGTGTGTCGCACCTATGCGCGCCCGATCCTTGAGCTGTCGCATTTGCTGGTTGCAGCTTCGGCCCGAGATGGCCGTTATGAAGATCTGTTTTGGGGTGTGGACCGGGCGAGCGCCGGGGCGTTTCGCCGCGCCTTTGAGGCGGTGGCGGCGGATACCGGTCGGGTGCGTCTCAGCAACGATACCGTGCGCCACAGCGATGCCGGTGATGCATTCGAAGTTTCATTCTCGCGGATGCCGTTTTTAGCCGCCTTGCTGGAATTTCTGATAACCACGCTGGGCTATGGCGAGGTTGATGAGCTAACGCGTCCGCTCCGCGATGGCGTCGCCAGTAGTGCGCGGGTCGACGAGACCGCCCGTGCTTTGCAGCGGCGCCTTTATGCGTATCTGAAAGATCATCTGCCACCGGTGCAGCGACAACGGCGCGAGCGGCATTTTTTGGATTACGTGACGGCGGGTGCGGGCAATCGCACCGGGTCCGAAGCCATTGATGATGCGGCTGTGCTCAGCTATTGGCAGGCTTATGCGGCCAGTGACGAAGTGTCGGCGCGCACCTATCGGGGCGTCTATCGAAGTGCGCTGAAGTTGATCATGGCGCTGGATGCCGCTGAAGTACGGCGCGAAGGCGTGTACGCCAAATCGATTGGTACGGATTACGAGGCAGGCGAAGTCGATCCTGCCGATGTCGAGGCCGTCGTCGCTGCCTTGGATGAAGCGACAGGCCCTTTGCCTGATTTGTTGGACGCATCGGGCGAGCGGGTGAAATTCATCAATGCCCGCGAGGTTGAGCGTGTGGTCGATCTGCCGTTAGCGCCGGCAGCGGCTTTAGCGGCGCGGCGAATTCCGGTTTCGGTGATGCGCGATAGCGTATTCGGCGCGCATCAAACCCGCCTCAGCGCTGCTGAACGCGGCGATGGCATCACGGCAGGTGTACTACAAAGCCTGAATAGGCAAATAGATGGTTCGGTGTATGAGGCCTGCTTTGAGGGCTATATCGAGATTGCGGAAACACTTGAACGCGCATCGATGGCCGCGCTGGCGGTATTGCACAGCGCAGGACGTATCGAAGCGGTCGAGATTGCGTTGACCCTCGCACCCGACCTGGATTGGGGTGCGCTCGCCGAGACAGCGCATTCACCGGACGACAATGTGGTGCCGATCAGCGTGCATACGGCAGCTGCGCAGTTTTTTGCGACCAAGCCCGATCCCCGCGGCGATGAATTGCCCGGCCTGCTCGCCGAGGCACGGCGCGCCCTTCGGGCTTTTAATCGTGCCGGCTTTAAAGGCGACGTCGATGCGATGACTTTGGATGCGATGGCGGCGGCTGCGCCCTACGCATTGCGCCTCATCGAGGCGATCCGCCGGTTTGTTGAACGCGATTTACGGGGGCAGGATTGGCCAGCGTTGGCGCAGCATGACCGGCGTGTGTTTTTAGATATGTTTGCGGCGTTGTATCGTGCGGACAAGATTCTAGAGACGGAGGCTTCTGATGGCGGACGTTGACGCGATTGCCAAATTGGCGCTGGCCGGCATTGATGCGGAAGCGCAGGCAAAAGGGTTGTTAAGCCCATCGTCCGCCCGCACGCGCTTGCCGTTTACTATGCTGCATGTGTATGCCAGCGATCCGTCGTTCGATATGAGTGATAGCTTTCGCGTACGTTTGGCCGCCGATGCCCGTGCACAAGATGATCTGAGCCGACTTATGGCCCGCACCGCGTTCGCGTACATGCCGCGCCAAGTGGCGGCGGCCAGTGCGGCCAGCACCGATGTTGTGCGCCGCGAGACCACGCAGGCGACGATCACCCTCACACCATCCAGGGCTGACGACGCGCAGGTATATCTGATCATCACGTTGAGCGATGCCGAAGCGAAAGCACCGACGCGTTTGACGTTGAAAGATCGCACGGGCGTATTTTTGGACTTTGACCTTGGGCCTTTCAGCGCCGGTCGTGTGCAGCTTTTGCTGCGAGATGACAATTCCATCGTGACGGCGCTCCGCGATGCGGAGTCGGAAGTGTTTCTGCGCTGATGCCGATTCCCGTTTACATCCTGACCACCGAAGGCCCCGTGCGCGTTCAACGCATCACCCGCGAAGACGCGCTTGTGCATTCGGTGATCTGTTTGGACGGGCGGGCGCAAGCGCTGCCGGTGAGTGCGGCCTATGAAGGCTTTGTGCGCAGCCCGACCGGTGTCATAGAGCGCCTGACCGGGCACGGTGCATATCGTATGGATGTGGACGGTCAGGTCGATGAAGGATCGTCTTGGCAACTTGCTGCCGTGCTGGCGCATGCAGTGGAACACGATACTGAGTCGCATAAGACTCAAGCATTGTTCGCGACCGGTGAGGTCGATCACGATCTGGCGGTGCGCCCAGTGCTCCACGTTGCGCGCAAATTGGCGCGGCTTGCAGACGTGTTGCCGGATGTTATTGCGCATTTGAAAATCGATCCGTCGCAGGCACGGATTTTGGTGCCCGTTGAAACACCGGATCTGCCCGATGATGTGTGCGACGTCCCGGTGCTGCCGGTCGCAGATATTGAAGGCGCGTTGCAGGTGGCAGGGCTTACCTTTTTAGATCAAGCGGTGGAGCAGCCGCCCCGCAGCATGGCGCCGGCGCCACGCCGACGTGGCTTGCTGAAACCGGGCCTCGCCGTCATTGCTGCGGCGGCGTTGATGTTTTGGCTGGGTATTGATGTGGCACGGTGGGCGGCGCTGTCGGGCGACGGTCAGGTATTGGCGTTGGAACAAGAACTCAACGATGCTGAAGACGGTCGGCTCAGCGCATTGCAAGCCAGTGCTTATCGTCAATGGCTTAGCCTGCAGAAGCCTGCTGACGACGCCGTGCGCACCGAAGGCGCATTGCTGCTTGCAGATACCCCAGGTGACTGTGTGATGCAGCAAAAACCCGAAGCGTTGCGCTGACGAAGACCTTCGATGGACCCGAAACCGTATGCACGATTGAAATGCGCGGGTTCACGCCTGACGTGGCGCAGGTTCTGGTGGGTCGGATGGCCTATTGGCCGTCGGGCTTGGGCGCGGGTCGTGCCGGTCGGATCATGCGCGGCAGTGCGGACAGCACCGGCCGCATCTGGACGCTCGATTTCAAAGATCACCCTATGCCGGGTGCCATGGTTCGATTGGTTGCGATTTTGGGTGCGGCCGAGGTCACGGGTGCGCAGCCATGGTATCGCGATCTGTTGTCTGCGCCGATCGACAGTGTGGCGTTCAATGCTGCCGAAGATCGTCTGGCGCGGCTCGGTTACAGCGTGGTCGCCCAAGACTGGCAGCGGAACTGATCTAACGGCGTGCGTGCGCCGTAAACATGGCATGAGTAAACGCAGTGTCCAGACCATCCGCCTGATATTAGGCGACCAACTCAGCCACAACTTAGCTACGCTCCGCGATATCGATCCGGCGCACGATGTCGTGTTGATGGCCGAGGTGATGGGCGAGTGCACCTACGTCCCGCATCATCCTAAAAAAATCGCTCTGATTTTGTCGGCGATGCGCCATTTTGCCGAGGCACTCCGCGAAAAAGATATCGAGGTCCGCTACGTCAGATTGGATGACGAAGCCAACACGGGTGAGCTGGAAAGTGAGTTGGCGCGAGCGTTGAAGGATCTAGGGGCGTTGCATGTTGTGATCACCGAGCCCGGCGAATGGCGCTTGCTGGATGCTATGCAGGGCTGGGCGGATCAGTTCGGTGTCAGCGTCGATATTCGCGTCGATGACCGCTTCATTGTCTCCAAGCAGCGCTTCAGCGAATGGGCTGGATCACGCAAATTGATGCGTATGGAAGATTTCTATCGTGAAGTACGTAAATCTACAGGTTTGCTGATGAAAGATGGCGCGCCCGAAGGGGGGCGCTGGAATTTCGATAAAGAGAACCGCAAACCGCTCAAAGACGGTGCGACGCCGCCCGAACCG
>JAFMCK010000162.1 GCA_017857825.1 Rhodospirillales bacterium | reverse complement strand
CAGTGTCGTCATGGGGGAACCGCAGGTGTTGGGGCAAGTCAAAGCCTGCCACCGCCTGGCGCGGGACGCGGGCATGATCAGCGGGCCGCTCGAAGCGCTGTTTCAAGCCGCCTATACGACAGCAAAACGGGTGCGGACGGAAACGGCAATCGGCGAGCGTCCCGTGTCGATTGCGGCAGTTGCGGCAGGTTTGGCCCGTGATGTACATGGGGATTTAAAAGATGCCCATGGTTTGGTGCTGGGCGTTGGCGATATGGGCGAGGTGATCGCCGGTGAACTCATTCGTGCCGGCTTGGGCAGGCTTTCGGTCGCTGATTTGGGCGGACGCTCGGCAGTGAAATTGGCTGAGCGGATGGCTGCTCATCATGTGCCCGAAGACGCTTTGGCAGGTGCGATGGTCAATGCTGATATTATTGTGGCCGCGGTAGGGGGTAGGGGGCGCCCGCTGACAGCCGATATGGTGCGCGCCGCTCTCAAGGCACGGCGCTTTCGCCCGCAGTTTATCGTCGATGCCAGCCTACCAAGCGACGTCGAGGCGGCGGTCGACCGATTGGAGGATGCGTTTTTGTACGATCTCGGAGATCTTGAACGGTTGGCCCTTGAAGGTCGGGCCAATCGTGCTTTCGAGGCCGAGGGGGCAGTACGTATCGTCGAAGAAGAACTTGCTGCGTTCCTTAAGCGTGATCGTGAACGTTCTGCCCAACCTGCATTGGTGGCGTTGCGTAAGCATGCGGAGGCGTTGCGCGACGAAGCCCTTATTGAAGCCGCTGGCGACGCCGAGCGAGCGACACATATTTTTCTGCAACGCTTGTTGCACACACCAAGTGAGCGGCTCCGCGAGATAGCGGAGCGAGGGGAAGACATCGGGTCTGCCGAGCGCCTCATTCGCGAACTGTTCAATATCCCAAAAGACGGAGAGCCCAAACTGTGAGTCTGCAAGAGCACCTGTCGCGGGTCACCGCGCGCTACGAAGAACTGCAACATCTGATGGGTGAAAGCGGGGTGTCTGGGGATGAGTACACGCGTCTATCCAAAGAGTTCTCGGATTTGGCGCCGATCAATGCCGCCATCGAGGCTTTGCAGGCTGCCGAGAGAGAAGCCGGAGATCTCGCGCAGATGATTGCTGATGCTGATATCGATAGCGATATGCGCGCCATGGCCGAAGAAGAATTTACCGCCCTCAAAGAAAAAATCCCTGATCTTGAACGCCACGTAAAGTTGATGATGGTGCCGCGCGATGAAGTTGATGATCGAAATGCAATCTTGGAAGTGCGCGCCGGTACGGGGGGCGACGAAGCAGCGCTGTTTGCCGCTGATCTGTTTCGTATGTACCAGCGTTATGCAGATCGCATGGACTGGAAATTTGAGATAATTCATTTGCACGATACCGGCATCGGCGGCGCCAAGGAGGCGGTGGCCGAGATTGCCGGCAAGGAAGTGTTCCGCAGACTTAAATTTGAAAGCGGTGTGCACCGTGTGCAGCGCGTGCCGGTTACCGAATCCGGGGGGCGTATCCATACATCAGCAGCAACGGTTGCAGTGATGCCCGAAGCTGAGGATGTTGATGTGCATATTGAAGATAAAGACCTACGTATCGATACCTTCCGCGCGCAAGGGGCTGGCGGTCAGCACGTGAACACCACCGACAGTGCGGTGCGAATCACGCACTTGCCGTCCGGCCTGGTGGTTTCGCAGCAGGATGCAAAATCACAGCATAAAAACAAAGCGAAGGCGTTGAAGATTCTGCGCGCGCGTCTGTTCGATATGGAACGCGAGCGACAACATTCGGAGCGTGCGCAAAATCGTAAGGATCAAGTCGGCTCTGGCGATCGCTCGGAACGAATTCGCACGTACAACTTCCCAGAACGCCGTGTCACCGATCATCGAATCGGGCTGACCTTGCATGTGTTGGACAGTTTTTTGGATGGCGACCTGGACGAGGTGATTGATGCGCTTTTGTCCGAAGATGATGCGCACCGCCTTGCCGTTCTCGAATGACAGTGATCCGCGATGCGCTTGAAGCGGCCGCTCGCGCACTTGAGGGGGCAGGTATTGCGGGAGCTAAGGCCGAAGCGCGTGCGCTGGCGGCATTTGTGACGGGCCTGACGCCCGCGCAGATATTCAGCCGTGACTATACGGAACTTAGTGACGCCGATGCCGCGCGATTCGATGCTGTCATTCGCCGTCGTATCACAGGTGAACCGGCAGCATATATTATAGGCCTGCGCGAGTTCTGGAGCTTGCCGTTCAAGGTTACGCCCGCAACACTAATTCCACGACCTGATACGGAGTCGGTGATCGAGCTCGTCATGCAATTGTTTGCAGATCGCGCCAGGCCCCAGCGGATATTGGACATCGGTACCGGCAGCGGATGCTTGGTGCTGGCGCTCTTGGACATTTATGCGGATGCCTGTGGGATAGGCACCGATATTTCTGCCCCTGCGCTCAGCGTTGCCTCGGAAAATGCCAAGGCTTTGGGTCTCTCGGATCGGGCGACAATGATTGAAGGCGCATGGTCTGCCCAACAAGCGGGACCTTTCGACCTGATCGTCAGCAACCCGCCTTATATTCCGAGCCCTGACATTGCAACACTCGAGCCGACTGTCCGGGCATTCGAGCCACTGTCCGCTTTGGACGGTGGTGCCGACGGGTTGGATGCGTACCGAAATGTTTTGGCTGAGGTTCCTGATATTTTGTCGAATGCTGGTTGGGTTGTACTCGAAGTTGGTATTCATCAAGCGGACCCTGTCACGGAAATAGCCCGCAATCTGGGGCTCGTGGAAGGGCCTCGGCAATGCGATATTGCTGGTATTGATCGGGCATTATCATTCCATAAAAAAAGTGTTGGAATTCTGGGGGGCAGCGGCTAACGTCCTTTGGGTTCGGACCTTTTAGGTCAGGGGGGGCGCAAACGGCGCTTTACGAACCCACAGATCCACGTCGCACGTCATTTTTCCTTGGGAGAGTGACTCTCACCCATAACGGGATGAGCGCGGTTAGGTTGACTGTTCATCATTCAGATACTGCTTCGAGAAAATGAAAAACGCACAAAACAATCGACGTCAGCGAACCAGAGGCACCGGTCGGCGCTTTCCTAATCAGCGTGGCGGCTCATTCGAGAGTAACGGGCCCGAAGTAAAAGTACGCGGCACCGCGCAGCAGGTGTTGGAAAAATACCAGTCCCTCGCCCGTGATGCATATTCAGCTGGTGATCGTATCTTGTCGGAAGGCTATTGGCAGCACGCAGAACATTACCTGCGCATTCTGAGCGAGAATAATGAGAACCAGGGGCGTGACGGCAATAATCGCCCACGCACCCATGGCAATCGCGACGAAGATATGGATGCCGAATTTGGTGATGACGACAACAATAACAATGCCAACGATCAAGCCGCAGATGATCGTAACAACGGCAATGTTGATCGTAATAACGACCGCAACAATGACAGAAATAATGAGCGAGGTGGCGAAGGTCGCCCGCAAGCAAATCAAAACCGCAGTCGCGGCCGCGGTCGTCGCAATGGTGGTGGCGATGCACCAGAGCGCAACAATGATGCACCTCGTGCGGACACCCCGCAGCCGATGATCGCTGCAGATGCCTTGCAAGAGCGTGTGGCCCCCGAGGCGGTAAAGCAGAAGCCCACTGCACAGCAAGCGACTGAAGCGCAGCCTCAGCCTGCTGACGCGGATACTCCGGCAAAGCCGCGTGGTCGTGGTCGCCCACGTAAGGTCGTGGATCAGCCGAGTGTCGAAGCCGTCCCGGATACGACGCCCGCCGGCGACTAAGCGGGTATTAATTTAAAGAACAGTGATTGGATCGCCGGTACGCACAGTGCCGCCGTCGATCACCTTTGCGAATACACCGCAATCAATGTGGCCAAAGCCGCGCTGAAGATCTTTTGGGATGTTCATGTCGCGCTCTGCGGTTTCCGGATTGACGTTGGTGGCCGCGCAGCGGTCGATCCGCTCTGTCACCTCAAGCATCACGTCACCGATGCCGAGGCGTTTGCCGCATAGGTCAAATTCCGACCAAGCATCAAGCCCGTCGATTAAAAAGTTGCCGCGAAAGCGCCGCGGGTCGATCGGTTTGCCGACGACACGTTCCATATCTGCGACCGAAGCCAAGTTGATCAACGAGATCACCGGGTTCGGATGATCCGACATGACGTGCCCGTCTGCAGCTTCGATCAGTTTAACGCGACCCTTTGCTTCATCGCCCAAGAACGCGGTGAAGAAATCTTCGATCATCGTGCGTCCGATGGGTTGGGACAAAGCGCCTTTCGCGACCTGCCGGCCGCCCCGCTTCACGGTCAAGATTTCGCCTTCGTCGTCGAACTCAGTTTCAAGCTGTGCCAGACGTTCGTTGCGCATCAGCATCAAGAAGCTCGATTTCGCCATCCACTCGCCCAGCGTGTCGCCGAACGATGCTGATCCCGGCGCCAAGGCAAAGCGTCGGTCATTCGGGATCGCGTTGCCGGGTGTTAGATGCGCCTCAGGACGGGGCTCGGGGGTCAAGCCTTTCACCGGATAGCGATAGATTTGGCGTATCGAAATTGTCATGCAGTTACACTGCGGACTCGGCGTGCGGAAATCAACTCTACAAAAATGTGGTTTATATAATGCGCACCCCTTGCGGGGCGTTCCAACTAGGCCATATTTCTATTAATATGACCACAAACTGTGAGGGGTTTTCATTGCCCATGTAGGGGATGCGAACGCTGGCACATACAAAGGATTGATGTCATGGACTTTGAAAACTTTACCGATCGTGCGCGGGGCTTCATCCAGTCTGCGCAGACTTTGGCGCTTCGCACCAACCATCAGCAGCTCACGCCGTTGCATGTTTTAAAGGTGTTGTTGGAAGATAAAGAGGGCTTGGCCGCTAATCTTATCGACGCCGCCGGCGGTGATCAGGGCCGCGCGATTGAGGCCACCAACCGCGAATTTTACAAAATCCCCAAAGTCGAAGGGCAAGGCGCCGGACAACTTTATTTGTCGCCCGAATCCGCACGCCTGTTCGACCAGGCCGAGCAATTGTCCGAAAAGGCTGGCGATAGTGTCGTGACGGTGGAGCGTTTGCTGCTTGCCATCGCGCTCGCCAAAGACAGCATTGGTGCAAAAATTCTGAGCGATTCCGGTGTGACGCCGCAAAGCTTAAACCAGGCGATTAATGAATTTCGTAAGGGGCGTCCTGCGCATTCGTCGAACGCCGAAGAAAACTATGATGCGCTGAATAAGTACGCCCGCGATCTGACCGCAGAAGCGATGGAGGGCAAGCTTGATCCGGTGATCGGTCGCGACGAAGAAATCCGTCGTACGATCCAGGTTTTGTCCCGCCGCACCAAAAACAACCCAGTGCTGATCGGTGAGCCCGGCGTCGGTAAGACCGCCATCGTCGAGGGCTTAGCGCAGCGTATTGTCGCGGGCGATGTGCCCGAAAACCTTAAGCATAAACAACTGATGGTGCTCGACCTGGGTGCGTTGGTTGCAGGTGCCAAGTTCCGTGGTGAATTCGAAGAGCGCCTGAAAGCCGTGCTCAGCGAGGTGCAGGCTGCCGCCGGCCAGATCGTACTTTTCATCGATGAAATGCATACGCTCGTCGGCGCCGGCGCCAGCGAAGGTTCAATGGATGCGTCAAACCTATTGAAGCCAGCATTGGCGCGGGGCGAGTTGCACTGCGTGGGCGCGACAACGTTGAACGAGTATCGCAAATATGTTGAGAAAGATGCTGCCCTGGCGCGGCGCTTCCAACCAGTTTTTGTGTCCGAACCGTCGGTCGAAGACACCATTTCGATCTTGCGCGGGATTCGTGAAAAATACGAGCTGCATCACGGCGTCAACATCACCGATTCGTCGTTGGTGGCCGCCGCCACGCTGAGTGCGCGCTATATTTCGGATCGGTTCTTGCCTGACAAAGCGATTGACTTGGTCGACGAGTCGGCGAGCCGGCTGCGTATGCAGATCGATAGCAAACCTGAAGAGATAGACGAGTTGGACCGCCGTATCATTCAGCTGAAGATTGAGCGTGAGGCGTTGCTGAAAGAAAAAGACAAAGCCTCGCAAGATCGGCTCGCTAAGCTCAGTGAAGAGCTGACCGATCTTGAAGGCCAGTCTTTCGATCTCACCTCGCAGTGGGAAGCGGAAAAAGCGACGCTCGCTGGCAGTACGAAATTAAAAGAAGAAATCGATACCGCGCGGATTGCGGCGGTACGTGCCATTCGTGAAGGTAAGTTGGACGAAGCTGGCAAGTTGACCTACTCGGTGATCCCGCAGCTTGAAGAAAAACTCGCGAAAGCCGAGTCCGCGGACAACGCGCATATGGTCGACGAGTCGGTGACCGCCGAGCACATTGCCCAAGTGGTTTCGCGCTGGACCGGTATCCCGGTCGACAAAATGCTCGAAGGCGAGCGCGATAAACTGTTGCGGATGGAGGAAGCTTTGCGTCGACGCGTCGTCGGCCAGGAAGAAGCGCTGGTCGCCGTTTCGAACGCGGTTCGCCGGGCGCGTGCGGGTCTACAAGATCCGAACCGCCCGATCGGCTCTTTCCTGTTTTTGGGACCGACCGGTGTCGGCAAAACCGAGCTGACGAAATCTTTGGCCTCATTCATGTTTGATGACGAGCAGGCGTTGCTCCGAATTGACATGTCCGAGTACATGGAAAAGCACGCAGTTGCGCGGCTGATCGGTGCGCCGCCAGGATACGTCGGCTATGACGAAGGCGGTGCGCTGACCGAGGCGGTGCGTCGGCGCCCTTACCAAGTGATCTTGTTCGACGAAATTGAAAAAGCACATCCGGACGTCTTCAACGTGCTGTTGCAGGTGCTCGACGACGGTCGTTTGACCGATGGCCAGGGCCGCACTGTCGATTTCCGCAACACGCTGATCATCATGACCTCGAACCTGGGTAGCGAGATCATTGCCCAGCAAGAAGCCGGGCACGACCTAGATGAGGTCCGCAAACAGGTGATGGAAGTCGTGCAGATGTCGTTCCGGCCTGAATTCCTCAACCGCTTGGATGAAACGATCCTGTTCAGCCGCCTGACCCGTGAAAATATGGACGGCATCGTCGATATCCAACTGGAACGTCTACGTAAACGTCTGGCCGACCGAGACCTCAGCATCAAGTTGGACGGCGCCGCCCGAGGATGGTTGGCCGACCAGGGCTATGATCCGGTGTACGGTGCAAGGCCGTTGAAGCGGGTCATCCAACGGTCGCTGGAAAACCCGCTCGCTCAAGCAATCTTGGAAGGCCGTCTCGAAGACGGCGCCGAGATCAAAGTGTCCGCCGGCAAAGATGGCCTGTTGATCAACGGCGAGCGCGCACAAGCCGCTTAACCTGCTTAGTTCCTCTCCCCCCAATGGGGGGAGAGGCTAGCTGGACACCCGTATTAACCTTCCGGAATTTGCTGTTT
>JAFMCK010000161.1 GCA_017857825.1 Rhodospirillales bacterium | reverse complement strand
GGGTGCACTTGGCGTGACTCAGTCGGCAGTTAGTCAGGCGGTGGCGCGGCTAGAAAAATCATTGGATGTCGATTTGATCGATCGCGACCGCCGCCCGCCGGTGGCGACGGCGGCGGGCGAAGAACTGGCAGAGCGCGCACGCCGGGTACTCGTCGACTTTTCAGGTCTGGCCGACGGGTTGAGACATGCCGACCATCAGGTTCGCCCTCGGGTACGTTTAGGTTTGATCGATTCCGTTGCCGGGACCATCGGTGCACCGCTGATCCGCGCGATCCGTGCCGATGTGCGCGAAGTTTCGGTTTGGTCAGGAATATCCCCGACGCTTGGGCGTGATCTTGCCGCGGGCAGGCTGGATCTGATCGTCAGCTCAAACCCGTCGATGGCGGCGGGCCATAAACCCAAGCGGCTGCTGCGGGAACCGTTTATCGCCGTGTTGCCGAAGTCGCTTCGCCACCGTCCTGACATCGTCGACCCGGTCCGCATGGCCGAACGGTTCCCGCTGGTGCGCTACAGCGTGCGCTCAGTGATCGGTGAGGACATCGAACGTGAACTCGTCGCGCGGGGCCGCGTGCCCCCTCGGGTGTTTGAATTTGACGGCACCGACGGTGTGTTCGCGATGGTTGCCGAAGGCCTGGGTTGGGCGGTGACGACACCGTTGTGTTTGGTGCACGGGCGGATGTACGCGGACGATCTGGTGGCGTTGCCGCTATCGGGCCCTGTGGTGTCGCGGGAAATTTATTTGCTCGCAGCGAACGTGGTCGGGGCCGGCCTGGCGGCAAATGTGCGCCGCGCAGCAATGGAGCTTTTGACGGCGCGGGTCGCAGCCGACGTCAGCCGTTTGGCCCCTGGCGCCGTCCGCCATATCCGTGTCGGCTAAAAGGAAGGGGACCGCCCCAGGGCATAAATGGGCGATCCCCTCAAGGTGATCGGGGGAGAGATGGAGAAACGAAGTGCAGGGCACATCCGTTATCCATTGGGAGTATCCGTGCTTGATGCGGCGGTTTCGCGGTGCAAATACGGCAAAAGTGCGATCATTTTACGGCACCGGACGGGAAACGCTGGAGCAGACACGTAGGATCGGGCAGTCTTGGTGAATGCGTATTTTTGCCTTCCTGCTTATCATTTTGTCGATCATCCAGGCCGCGCCCCTGCGGGCCGACGATCCGGTCAGCAATGCGGAACTTTTGAAAAGTTTCGATCTGATCGCGTTCGGCAACGAATACACAGGCAAGCGTTATGACATCGTCCGGAAATGGGCGAAGCCGGTGTTGATGGGCATCGAAGGTGAAAATTACCCGCCATACCTCGAAACGTTTATCGAAGATGTGGCCCGCGATTTACGCGAGACGACCGGGCACCAGATTGAATTGTATTACTCGTTCGCGAAACAAAAACAAAAACGCCTTGGGCCGGACTTTGACCACAAAAAGGTCAATGTCATTTTGTATTACCTGCCGGACGAGGAAATCCCGGCGGCGGTGGCAAAGTACTGGAAAGGCGATCAGGAACGTGTCCGTTGGATGGTCGCCAATTCGACGTGCTTCGCCAATTACTTCACCAAAAAGGGTGAGATCGTTGCCGCCGTCGTGGTGTTCCCGTCTCGCCATCCGGAGAGTTATCACCGCGCCTGCGCGGTCGAAGAGATTACGCAGATCCTGGGTTTGCCGAATGATTCCGATTATGTGAAGAATTCGATCTTTAACGACACCAGCCGCTATTTCGAACTGACCGAGCATGACCGCTGGCTGCTGCGCGCATTGTATCAGCCTGAGATCACGCCAGGCATGGCGCGGAATGATGCGCTTAAGGCAGCGCTTTCGTTTTGGCGGCGCGCCCGCCCACAATAGCCATCGTCACGCCGATAATCACAGCGGCAAAGCTGGCCGCATGATAGCCATGCAATTGCTCGTTCAAGAAAATGACACCCAATAGAATACCCAGCGGCGGCACCAGATGCGAGGCCAAGCCGGCCTTCGTCGGGCCGACGACGGAAATTGCGTGGTTGTAAAAATAATATGCCAGCAAAGTTGGGAACAGCAGGATGTAGCCGATCGCCCACCAGGCTTCTGCGGTCATCGGTATGACCTCGCCGTTGGCCGCTTCCATGATCCATAGCGGCAGCGTGACGACGCCGGCGATGGCCATGCCGGCGGCCAACAACGTGTTGGCATGCATTTCGGACGGCTTCATGCGGATCGCCACGGTGTACATCGACCAAGCGGTAAAACCTGCCAAAATCAAAAAGTCACCAGGTACGAAATCGACGGCGGTCAGGTTTTCCGGATGCCCTTTGGCGATGATCAGCGATACGCCGAACATAGAAATCGCAATGCCGATGATCTGCCAGATACGTACGCGGTCGCGCAAAAACAGCCATGCGAGCACCGGCACCATGGCCGGCACCAAGGCTTGAATGATGCTGGTGTTGGTCACCGTCGTGGTTTTCAGGCCGGCGTACAGGAACATCGGAAAAAGTGTCGGGCCGATCAGGCTGGTCATCAGCACATAGCGCCAGTACTTTATCACCAGCCAGCGTTCGGCCCACACGCGGCGATGAACGAACAACATGAACAGCACGAACGCCGCCAGCCAGCGCAGGCTGACCAGTGAAAACGTCGGAATTTCATTGGCAATGATGCGACCGACCACGCTGTGGCCGGCCCAAAACAACGGTGTCACGACGAGCATTGCAATGGCCAGGCCGACACGGCCGGACCCGGTTTCGCTCACGTCACGGTCACGCGGATGCTCGACAAGCCTTCGACATGACCATCCAAAACGTCCCCTTTGACGACCGGGCCTACACCCGCCGGTGTGCCGGTGAAAATCAGATCGCCGGGCTGAAGGGTGAACAGTTCGGAAAGATACGAAATGATTTCCGGAATTTTCCATATGAGTTCGTTAAGGTTCCCGTCCTGGCGACGTTCCCCATTCACATCCAAGCGGATATGCCCTTCGGCCATGTGACCGGATTCACCGATCGGATGGATCATGCCGATAGGGCCTGAATGATCAAAAGACTTGCCGATTTCCCATGGCCGGCCGGCCTTTTTGGCGACACCTTGTAGGTCCCGGCGGGTGAAGTCGATACCGACCGCATAGCCCCACACATGGTCGAACGCTTTCTCGACCGAGATGTCGTTGCCGCCCTTTCCAAGTGCGACCACCAATTCGATCTCGTGATGCACGTCCGAGGTCTTTTGCGGATAAGGAAAATTCGCCCCGTCCGGTGCCGGCGCGAACAAAAGGGCGCTGGTGTGTTTTTCAAAAAAGAACGGCGCCTCGCGGTCCGGGTCATGACCCATTTCGCGGGCGTGTTCGGCGTAGTTCCGGCCAACGCAGAATACGCGGTGGACCGGAAAGCTGTCGTCCGAACCGGCCACCGGAATGGCGATAGGCTCGGGAGCTTTAATGACATTTACCATGGGTTTGTTATCTTATTTGACGGCGCCTTCGTCAACGATTCTCAGCAACTGGTCCTATCACTTTAAAAAGATTGGTTGCTGGACGGTCCGGCTTTGATCCTTCATTCTGCCGACAAATCACAATTTTGAAGCTCAAGAGGAACGAATCATGTCATTTCGTACGCCCTATCTCATGTTTCTTGGCGACGCGCCCGATGAACTTGCTGCAAAGACCGCCATCGGTGTCCGCGACTGGCGGCCGGAGTGGTGCGTTGGACAAATGCGCCTGGATGGCTGTCAGGCAGACCTGAAACTTCCAGATATGACCGCCGCCGAAGCTGCTGCCGCCGGATGCGGCACATTGATCGTCGGTATCGCGAACCGGGGCGGGATCATTCCCGACAACTGGGTCGATCCGATCATCGCGTGTATCGAGAATGGCATGGATGTCGCCAGTGGTCTGCACCGGAAGCTGTCATCCAATCCGAAGATTCGCGAAGCCGCGGAAAAACATGGCCGCACGCTGACCGATGTCCGCCATCCAACGCGCGACTTCGACGTTGCCAGCGGTAAAAAGCGCACCGGCAAGCGGCTACTGACCATTGGCACCGATGTGTCGGTCGGCAAGATGTACACGTCCTTGGCGATTTGGCGCGAGTTGGAAAAGCGCGGCAAAAAGACGACGTTTGCCGCCACCGGCCAAACCGGTATTTTTATTGCCGGCGATGGTGTTTCCGTCGATGCGGTGATCGCGGACTTTATCGCCGGTTCTGCGGAATGGTTGTCACCCGATGCGGACGCCGATCATTGGCATGTGGTCGAGGGGCAGGGCTCGTTGTACCACACATCTTATGCCGGCGTGACGCTGGGCCTGATTCATGGCTCACAGCCAGATGCGTTGGTGATCTGTCACGATGCGGCCCGCAAGACCGCGCGTGGCCTGGGCGACAAGTCGCTGCCAAGCTTCGAAGAAGTCATCGAGGCCGGCTTGTGGGCGGCCCGTAACGTCAATCCCGGTGTGCAGGTGGTCGGTGTGTCGATCAACACCAAAAGCTTGGATCAGATTGCGGCAGAAAAGCTGCTGAAAGACACCGAAGACCGGCTTGGTCTGCCGACCGTCGATGCGATCCGCACCGGTGTTGCGCCTATCGTCGACAAGTTGGTGTAAGGATGTCACGTCGCGTCGAAATACGGGCCGAGAGCTTTCCGCTTGCGCGACCGTTCGCAATCTCACGCGGTGTAAAGACTGCGGCCGATGTCGTGGTCGTTGAAATCACCGAAGGTGACGTCAAAGGCTGGGCCGAGTGCGTACCCTATCCGCGCTATGACGAAACCGTCGACGGTGTGATCGCCGATATCGAAAAAGTACGCGCCGCGCTCGAAGGCGGTGCCGATAACGCGGCAGTCAACGAAATCATGGCCGCCGGGGCAGCCCGGAATGCGGTCGATTGTGCGCTCTGGGATTTTTATGCCAAGCGTGGTGGCATTTCTGTCGCGGAGACCGCCGGGCTTGCGCCACTCAAACCCGAGATCACGGCTGAGACCATCGGCATGGGCACGCCCGATGAAATGGGTGCGCGCGCGGCCGAACTCAGTGCGGCGCCGCTGTTAAAGATCAAAATGAATGCGGATGATATCGAAAAGCGTTTGGACGCGGTGCGTGCCGGCGCGCCAAACGCGCGGATCATCGTTGATCCGAATGAAGGTTGGGATGTCGCGCTGCTGAGCGAGAAAGTCCGCTACCTCGCAGATATCGGCGTTGAGATGCTGGAGCAACCGGTGCCCGTCGGCCAAGACGGCGGCTTAGCCGCCTTGGATAGTCCGGTGCCGATTTGCGCCGATGAAAGCGTGCATACGGCTGACGGTCTGGAAGATTTGGTCGACCGGTATGACATGGTGAACATCAAGCTCGACAAGACCGGTGGCTTGACCGAGGCGCTCAAGCTCCGTGCCCGCGCCGAAGCGCTGGGGTTTGAGATCATGGTCGGCTGCATGGTCGGCTCGTCCTTGGCAATGGCGCCCGCCGTGTTGGTGGCACAGGGCGCTAAAATCGTTGATCTGGATGGACCGTTGCTGTTGAAAGAAGACCGCACGCCGGGCCTCCAGTTTACGGATGGGCGTATTCATCCGGCTGACCGAGCGCTTTGGGGCTAATTTTTTGCCGCACTAGGCCTTCCAATTAGGGTATTGCGAGACTACGTTTCGCCGATGCAGCCGATCATTGAAATCCAGAACCTCACAAAAACCTATGACGATGGGTTTCAGGCGCTCAAAGGCGTCGACCTTAGCATCGACAAAAGTGAGATTTTCGCTCTGCTGGGCCCGAACGGCGCCGGTAAGACGACGCTGATCAGTATTGTCTGCGGTATCGTCAATGCCACTGGCGGCAGTGTCACCATCGCCGGTCATGATATCGTTCGTGATTATCGCAAAACCCGGTCCATGATCGGCTTGGTCCCACAAGAACTGACCACCGATGCATTCGAAACCGTCTGGGCGACGGTGACGTTTTCGCGCGGGCTGTTCGGCAAGTCGAAAGACCCGGCGCACATCGAAAAAGTGCTTCGTCAGCTGTCGCTGTGGGACAAAAAAGACAACAAGATCATGACTCTTTCCGGCGGTATGAAGCGCCGGGTGCTGATCGCCAAAGCATTGTCGCACGAACCACAGGTTCTGTTTTTGGACGAGCCCACCGCCGGCGTTGATGTGGAGTTGCGTAAAGACATGTGGGAAGTCGTGCGCGGTCTACGTGACAGTGGTGTCACCATTATTTTGACCACGCACTACATCGAAGAAGCGGAAATGATGGCGGACCGCATTGGCGTCATTCGTGGTGGCGAGATCATTCTGGTCGAAGATAAAAAAGCACTGATGCAGAAACTCGGGCAAAAGCAATTGCGCGTCTATTTGCAGGAGAAGCAAAAAAGTGTGCCGGAAAAGCTGGTCACCGCGCACGGCCTTGAATTATCCGAGGACGGCTATTCATTAATCTATTCATATGATGTGCATGGTGCGCGCACGGGTATTACCGGCCTGCTCGCCGACCTGAACGAAGCCGGCATACGTTTCAAAGATATCGATACGTCTGAGCGGTCATTGGAAGATATTTTCGTTACCCTGGTGCGGGACGTAGAAAAATCATGAACCTACGTGGCGTAAAAGCGATCTACATGTTTGAGATGGCGAGGACCTGGCGCACTATTGGCCAGAGCATTGTGTCGCCGGTGTTGTCGACATCGCTGTATTTTATCGTGTTCGGCGCCGCCATCGGGTCCAGGATCGATCAAATCGACGGTGTCGATTACGGCTCGTTCATTGTGCCCGGTCTGATCATGCTGTCGCTGCTGACGCAAAGCGTATCCAACGCCTCGTTCGGGATATATTTTCCGCGCTTTTCCGGCACCATTTATGAAATTCTCTCGGCCCCGGTTTCGTATATTGAAATCGTGATGGGCTACGTCGGCGCAGCAGCGACGAAATCTATTTTGCTCGGTATTATTATTTTGGCGACGGCCGGCTTCTTTGTTGATTTGCAGGTCGATCATCCGATTTGGATGTTTGGGTTCTTGGTGATGACGTCGGTGACGTTCGCGCTGTTGGGGTTCATCATCGGGATTTGGGCGGACGGATTCGAAAAACTACAAATCGTCCCGTTGCTGGTGATCACGCCATTAACGTTCTTGGGCGGCACGTTTTATTCGATCAGCATGCTGCCCGATATTTGGCAAAAAGTGAGTCTGCTGAATCCGGTCGTCTATTTGATTAGCGGGTTTCGGTGGAGTTTTTACGGCAAGGGCGATGTGCATATCGCGGTTAGCGTTGGTATCGCATTTTTGTTTCTGGCGCTTTGTATCGGTACCATTTCGTACATCTTTAAGACCGGCTATCGCCTTAAAGATTAGACGTAAGTCGTATTTTTTACTTGAAGCATGCGAGTACTTTTTAGCTTCTGGCTAAATAACGCATCTTGAAATTGATATTCAATAAAAACGGCTGATTTCAGTCATATTTATCATCATGTATCCTGTTATTTTGCCGTTTATTGAGCCCCTTATTTTTTGGGGCTGACATAGATAAGCTCGAAGTATTCATATTTTTACCCATTCGACTA
>JAFMCK010000160.1 GCA_017857825.1 Rhodospirillales bacterium | reverse complement strand
GTATCGAGTGTATTGGTAGGATTCTTTTCCTGCGCATCAGCGTTGCTTATGGCAGCAACCGATATCGACGTGCCTAAGCACGCCAAAAATAAGGTATGTCGCATTTGTCCTCGCTATAGAGTTGAGGCGAATGCTTGCTGCCTAGCTGCCTTGAAATCGGTCGCTGGGTTGCTGGCTAGAGCCTATTTGTTAAGTATGAGTCTGTCGTTCCCAGTTAGACGAAGTTTATAATTCTCTCCCTTATGCACGATGGTGATTTCGCGGCCACCCGAAAACAACTCCTCACTCTGAAGCATGTCGTCGGTTAAAGTCAGGGTCCGGCGCTTACCGAATCGTTCGTTTTGTTCCACAATCACTTTTTGACCACCGCATTGTACGGGCACAACATTGCTACCCGCTAAGATGAGAATGATTATCATTAACAAAACAAGATATCAATGGCAAACGATAATTAATTTGGCCGTTTGTGCGAATCCATTGCTGGCGATTTGCGCCAGTTATTTTATTTCATCATTTACATTCATATTTCGATCATAAGCGAAGTGTTTATGAATGACATTGATCAAAAATCAGGTAATGCTCTTCAAACATAACGGTGGAAGTTTTTCACATCGAATGTAACGAGGAAGCTCTCATTACCTCGTTGAAAATATTGAATTTTAGGAAGGGTCGCTGAATTAATTCGTTGAGTTTTTGCAAGGTATAGAAAAACTGAAATGGTATTTTTGATACCCTTATTTGTTTTTCTCCGCAAAATTTGAGCCGTTTTGGAAAAGCTCAACTAAATCCGACAAAGGTCCATTCAGTGATCGGCGTAACAGTCTACGGAGTAAGCAAATGCTGCTTCCTACCCTTTTCGGCCTCTTGATACTTTGGGTGCAACGCCACCGCCAACGCCGACAGCCACGTCATATGGAGCCATGGCAGTTGCGTGATCTCGGTATCCAGACGCAGGACGCACTTCGGGAATCCCGCAAACCCTGCTGGCGCGCTTGAGGATAATGACGATGAATTTTTTAGAGCGTCATACGAACGGTCCGATGATCCGCATGCCGAATGCTTGGAATCCGGGCGCAGCTAAAATCATGCAAGACGCCGGCGCAGACGCCATCGGCACCACAAGTGCCGGGATCGTCTATGCGGCGGGCCTACCCGACTACGAAGGCGCACTGACATGGGACGAATGTCTGCGCGCGACCGAGGCGATATGTGCCGCCGTCGACATTCCTGTCAGCGTCGATTCTGAAGATGGCTACGGTGACACCCCCGAAGCCGTCGCAAACACTTTCACCATGTTGATCCAAGCCGGCGCCGAAGGCGGCAGCATCGAAGATCACCCGCGCAGCGTTGGATCAGAATTGATTCCCGCCGAGCGCATCGCCGAACACATCGCCGCCGCACGCGAAGCGATTAATCGCAGTGGCAAACCGTTCGTGCTGACGGCGCGGGCTGAATGTTATCTCGTCGGGCATCCGGAAAAATTGACTGAGTCCATTCGCCGGATACGACTATACCAAGATGCCGGCGCCGACTGTTTGTACGTGCCTGGGCTCAGAAAACGCGAAGACATCGCTACCGTTCTTGATGCCATTTCAAAACCGCTCAATGTGCTGGTCGGCATCAAAGGCTTTGATATTCCGCTTGATGCCTTAGCCGCCATGGGTGTGCGGCGAATCAGCACCGGCGGCTCGATTGCCTGCGCGACACTCGGCCTTGTCCGCCAGGCCGTGGAGCGGATGATGTCAGGCGACTTGAGCTATCGTGACTTAATGATCACCCACGATGAACTAACGGCCATGTTTGGTGAAGGACCGGCGGCAGGTATTTAAAATTACTCAGCCGCCGCCAAATGCGCGAGATAACGCTCTTCAGCTTCTCGGAACGTGGCGCGGGTGGTTTCGACATCCCATGGACGTTCTTGCAAAGTTTCGTGGTCCCATTCGCTACGGGGCTCATCGGGTTCAAAAAAATCACCCCCGTAGACATGGATCGCCGCAGAATACTTGCCGAGCGGGTTGCTCACCGAATGGATAATGTTGTGGCCAAGGGTGGCAACGTCGCCCGCACCCATTGAGTCTGCGCCGGCGGCTTCCAGCCCGTCCTCGCCACGCTTCCAAAACACGTTGTCTTCGCGACCGTTATAAATACCGATCACGGCGAACATATTATGGTTATGCGGAATCAGCGTCATGTATGGCGACCAGATAAAGTTGATCACCGTCAAATCTGACGATCGATGCAGCAGGTCGATCCCAGCTTTGCTCGGCGTGCCAAGTTCTTTGTAGATACCATCGGGTGCGGAAACAGCCTCTTGAACAAGCTCGCGGACGGCGGCTTGGCCATCTTTGACGGCTTTCGCACAATCTTCGATAAACTGGTGTTTGCTGAACATATCGCTCTCCCGCGCGTTAAATCTGCGAGCAGCATGATAACGGGCGTCTGGGATCGGAGCAATGTGGGATCAGGCTTCGAGTTCGCTGTCCCAATAAAGAAAATCCCGCCAACTTTCATGGAGAAAATTCGGCGGGAAGGCGCGGCCATTTTCCTGAAGACTGTAACACGTCGGTCGGACCGGGGTTCGGAACGGATGCATCTTTGCTTGCTTCGGCATCTTGTTGCCTTTGACAAGATTACAGGGCGAGCACGCGGTGACCACATTCTCCCAAGTCGTACGCCCACCGCGGGAACGCGGAATAACGTGATCGAAGGTTAACTCTTCGGTGCGAAATCCGCCGCCGCAGTACTGGCAAGAAAACCCATCGCGCAAAAACACGTTAAAACGGGTAAATGCCGGCTGGCGGTTCATCGGGACGTATTCTTTGAGCGCAATCACGCTGGGCAATCGGATTTCGTGGCTCGGTGAATGGGCAACTTTATCATACTCGGAGACAACGGCGACCCGGTCTAGGAACACCGCTTTTAAGGTGTCCTGCCACGACCAAAGCGAAAGCGGAAAATAGCTCAGCGGACGAAAATCCGCATTAAGCGCTAAGGCTGGGTAGCCGTCGATAGACATTCGATACTATATCTCCTGGCCGACTAGACTTGAGAATACACCATCTTGCGAAAAAGCCAAATACTGACGAATGAATCTTTCGTGACCTTGCGCTCCGCAACGAGCCGCCTTTTATTCCGCCATATTTTGCAGATTTACCCCGAAACATTCGGCGAGGAAAAACATTCCCGCCTTGATGCCGTCGTCATCTAACCCGTGCCCTAAGCCTGGCCGTCCCAAACCTTCGGCGCTTACCCCGTTTTCGCGCAACGCAGCGAGGGCTGCCGGCATAAAATCAAACGGCACGATCTCATCGGCCTGGCCGTGGCATAACAGCACCGGCGGCTTTGAGACGATCTCGTTTGCCAAATTGTCAGCGTCAATCAACATCCCCGAATACCCGACAATCCCGGCGCACGCCTTGGCACGGCGCAGGCCAACGTGCAGCGCCATCATCGTACCCTGTGAAAAACCGATCAGCGCCAAGTCTTTATCGGTGAGACCCAAGGCGGCCAGCTGTTCGTCGATAAACGCGTTCAAAATTGGCGCGGCCATCTGTGTGCCTTTGGTGCGGGCTTCTTGGCTCATATCTTGGAGGCTGAACCACTGATAGCCGACCGGCGCTGCGTCGAATTGAAAAGGGGCGTTCGGCGAAATAAACCGCGCATCCGGCAGGACCTTTTGAAAGTATGGCGCAAGGCCAATCAGGTCATCGCCGTCGGATCCGACGCCATGACAAAACACCACCAACTTGGTTGGGGTACGCCCACCTAGGGGGTCAAGAATCGGACCGCTTAGACGTTTCATCGCCGTGTTATCATCGCTCATTGCGCTTGCTCCTAAAGAACCGTTGCACAGTGGTAGCGCATAACGTTTGATGATGTCACGCTGAACGCGCGGAAAACCGTATAACAACGCCTTTAACAACACTTGGCGCCCGCCGTCTGGAACAAGTTTTTGATGACAACCGTGACCCGATTCGCCCCAAGCCCGACCGGCTATTTA
Organism: Rhodospirillales bacterium; assembly: GCA_017857825.1. Taxonomy (GTDB): domain Bacteria; phylum Pseudomonadota; class Alphaproteobacteria; order Rhodospirillales; family Casp-alpha2; genus UBA4479. Next base: position 3,533 of record JAFMCK010000160.1, on the reverse strand, counting down.
CATCTGGGACATGCCTATTCGGCGCTGTTCGCCGCTGATGCCGCCGCAGATCAGGGTGGCCGGTTCGTGTTGCGACTCGAAGACATCGATCAAGCCCGCTGCCGTCCTGAGTTCGAGCATCAGATATATGATGACTTAGCTTGGCTCGGGCTGAACTGGGGACCCTCCGTGCGCCGCCAGTCGGATCATTTTGCAGATTACCAAGATGCCCTCGACCAACTGGACGAGATGGCGTTGCTGTATCCTTGTTTCTGTACGCGCAAAGATATCCAGGCGGAAATTGCCGCATCCGGTGGCGCACCGCACGGGCCTGATGGGCCACTATATCCGGGCACCTGCCGAGACCTCAGCCCCGACGTCACCGCATCCCGCATCGCCGTCGGCGAAGCCTATGCGTTGCGCATCAACATGGCCGCGGCGGTTGCATGCGCCGGTCCGTTGAGTTGGTACGACCGAGAAGCCGGCACTATTACCGCAAAGCCGGAACGGTTCGGCGATGTCGTACTGGCCCGCAAAGACACGCCGACCAGCTATCATCTCGCCGTCACCTGGGATGACCACGTACAGGGCATCACCCTGGTGACCCGCGGTCAGGATCTTTTTGCGGCGACCGATGTGCACCGGCTTTTACAATCGCTGTTGAATTTGAATGTACCGGACTATCACCACCACAGGCTTCTGACCGACGACGACGGCGAACGCTACGCAAAACGCAACCGCTCGGTGACCCTAAAAAGTCTGCGCGACGCCGGCAAAACGCCTGGCGATATTCGAACCATGGTAAGCCTGTAACACGATGCGTCGTCTTTTTCTGAGCCTCGTGTTTTTTGCCTGGTTAGCAGGGGCGCCCGCTGCTGCAGAGACCGTGCACACGGGCAAAGTGACCGAGATCGTCGATGGCGATACGTTATTCGTCACCCCCGGTCTGGAAGACAGCGGCGAGATCCGCTTGGTCGGTATTCAGGCACCAAAACTGCCGCTCGGACGGAAGCACTTTAAAATCTGGCCGCTCGCAAACGAGGCCAAACAAGCGCTTGCCGATATGACCTTGGGAAAATCACTTGGCCTGTCATTCGGTGGGGCCCGACGCGACCGCTATGGCCGCTGGCTTGCGCACCTACACGTGATCGAGGGCGCTGCTCCTGGACTTTGGGTCCAAGGCGAGATGCTGCGGATCGGTATGGCACGGGTTTATAGCTTTCCGGACAACCGTGCTCTAGTCAAAGACATGCTGGCACTTGAACGCGATGCCCGCGCCAACGGGCGTGGCATTTGGTCGAATCCGTTCTATCATATCCTCAACCCAAATGTTGATGTGCTCAGTCAAAAACTCGGCACGTTTCAGTTGATCGAGGGGCGCGTTCTTGACGCCGCAAAAGTTAAAGGCACGGTATATCTGAATTTTGGTGCAGACTGGCGCACAGATTTCACGATTTCCATACCGCGCGAAGCCTTAAAGCTGTTCGAAGTGGACGGCGTGGACCCTTTGAGCTTAATCGGTGAAAGCGTGCGCGTCCGAGGCTGGCTCATAAAACGAAACGGGCCGATGATCCGCGCCACACATCCCGAGCAGATCGAACTTTTAGGTCGTTGAGACGGGAGTTTAAACTACACTAAACTGCTGGTCGCACCGAACCATAGGATTACGTTATGCGTTTCAATCTTCACTTCAACATTTTCGTCGCCTTTATTCTGCTCGGCATGACAACGCTGTCAGGCTGCACCACGAACCCGGCGACCGGTGAGCAAAGCTTCACCGGCTTTATGTCGGTCGAAGACGAGCAAAGAGTGGGCGCCGAAGAGCATCCAAAGATACTGAAAGCATTCGGCGGCACCTATAGCGACGCTGAACTTCAAGCCTACGTCGAAGCGATCGGCCAAAAACTCGCCGAACAATCGGAAATTCCGAACCAACGGTTCCAATTTTTTGTGCTTGATGACGACACCGTCAACGCGTTCGCGCTGCCCGGCGGATACGTTTATGTGTCTCGGGGCCTCGTGACCCTTGCTGAAGACGAGGCAGAACTGGCAGGCGTGATTGGTCACGAGATTGGACACGTCGCTGCCCGGCACTCGGCTCAAAGGTACTCAAGCCAAATGGCAACACAAATTGGCGTGACGGCGGTCAGCATTATCGGCGCCGTGCTCGGCGCGCCGAGCGGTGTCAGCAATATCGTCTCCTTGGGTGCGCAAGCTGCGCTGCAAAGTTATTCGCGCTCGCAGGAACTTGAAGCTGACCGCCTCGGTATCCGCTACATGAGCCGCGCCGGCTACAACACAGATGCATTGGGGGATTTCTTTGCAAAGCTGGATGCGCAAACCACCATCGCGGCCGCCATGGAAGGCAAAGCGCGGGCAAATGACTCCATTATGTCAACTCATCCACGGACCACAGACCGCATCCAGCAAGCGAAATCGCTCGCCGCCGACGCCATGCCCGCAAAGCCGGTGCGCGCCCGCGGCCCCTTCCTGACACGCTTGGATGGCGTGATGTTTGGCCCTGATCCGAAAGAAGGGTTTATGAAAGGCGATACCTTTATTCACCCAGATATCGGCTTCAGCTTTGACTTCCCACCTGGGTTCACGGTGAAAAACGGTGATACCGAAGTTTTCGGCCAAGACGGCAAAGGCACCGAGATCATTTTCTCCATGGCCAATGCAGACGTGGCCAGTGGGTACGCAAGCCTGACCGAATATATGCGGGGTCCGTGGGCAAAAGAAAGCGGCTTCCAACCCGATAATCTTGAGCGTCTGGACATCAACGGATATGAGGCCGTCAGCGGAACTTCAAGGGGCGAAGCAAAATTCGGGACCCGCGACCTCCGCTTTTTGGCGATCCGTACATCGCGTACTCAAATTTTCCGATTCGTCTTTTTGACCGACCCCAACGTTACATCTGCGATGTCGGTGCCACTCCGGAAAACCACCTATAGCTTTAAACTGCTGAATCCCGCCGACATCGGCCAGGTGCGCCCCCGGTTATCCGCGTCGTTGACGTGAAACCCGGCGCCACAGTGTCCGGTTTCGCAAGTCGGATGCCGCTCGGCAAATTCAACGACGATTGGTTCCGGGCGTTGAACTTGAACGCCATGGCCAAGGGTCTCAAAATCGGCGAAAAGGTGAAGGTCGTCGCGGACTAAGCTGCCGCTTCGCTCAAGCGTTGCTGGAGCCTGCCGCCAAGTTCATTAAATGGGTTAGAAACGTCGACGCCTCATCGTAGATGCCCGGCGCTTTACTCTCGCGCGGCCCCGCAACGTTCAACACCTCGGGGCGTTTGGATTCTAGCCAACGTAAAGCCGCCAAAGGCGAATGCGTCCGCATCAAATCAACGATATGATAAGGCTTTCCCAACGCTGCGGCTTCATCAACGGCAACCTTTGTGCCGCCGTCCGGCGCGCCCCGGGTAATGATCAGCGTCGCGTCGCTGTCGGCGACATTGCGATGCGTCCGATCTTCGTAGCTTGAGCTTTGCGTTTCGGTCATCGGATAGGCGCTATCTATCGGCCCGTCTTCTGCACGCCGCCCCTTGGGCA
>JAFMCK010000159.1 GCA_017857825.1 Rhodospirillales bacterium | reverse complement strand
CGCGCGACCTAATTCAGACAAACGACAAAGACCAAACCGCCGATGCGACCCGCGACGCAACGCCGTGTTTCAAGAACCCGACCGCGCTGTGTCTGCTGACCGAAGCGCTGGAAAGCGCAAAGGCCATTGCCAAACCCGCGCTACGAGACTGGGCGATGGGTGAAATCCTGATTGCCGAGGCACGCGCCGGCCTCGGCGAACGCGCGATGGAAACCGCGTCGCGCATTAATGATCCGCGCTTAGTGATCGTGGCCCTTCGCGATATCGCCGAAGCACAGGCAGCAGCGGGCCGCCCGAACGATGCCCGCACCGCCGCCGAAATCATTCCGGACCCTGAAAAAAAGGCCGGCGCGCTGATGGCGATTGCCGAAATTCAGCTGCGCCGCGGCGACACGGATGATGCGACCGAGACGACGAACAAGATGCTGCTGGTCCTTGATGACGTCGATGAACGACTGCGCCAGATTGCATTGCGCACCCGCGCCGCCGTGATTTATGCCCGCGCCGGCGCCCGAGATTCAGCGGAAAGCCAGCTCACCATTGCCGAAGGGGATGCTGCCGCCCTGCCCCGCGACAGTTCACGCAGTGCCGGCATGCGACATGTCGCATCCGCACTTGCCGACATGGCGGAAACCGAACGCGCCTTGGATATGTTGAACGCTGTCTCAAGCCCATCCGATAAAATTCCGGTGCTGATGTCTGCTGCGGAAGCGCAAGCGCGCGCTGGCGATGCCGCAGCCGCACTGGCAACAGCAGAGAGCATCGGCAACGTTCGTTACCGCGCCTTGCTGTTGGGTCGAATTGCACTGGCACAGGCCGCCGCAGGCAATCTTGAAGATGCCGACACCACGCTTGAAATTGCGCAGGCGGCAATTGATCGCATTGATCGCCCCTATGCCCGCGCCTATGCGATCAGCCGGATCGCCCTGGCGATGACACGGCTGCATGATTGGAGCGGCGAAACCGACGCAACCGGCCGCAAAGCCGCCGCGCAAAAAGCTGTGATTGCGGCATCCGGGATCGATGATCGCCGACTTAAGGCACAGACACTATGGCTGATCGCAGCCCAGCAGCGCGTCCATGACGATCATGACTGGCAGGCAACCGAAGAACTGGCCGCCACCGCGACCGACGAAGTGGTCGGCGCCCTGAGCCGGGTATGGATGTTTGCAGAGCTCGCCGAAAGTCACGCCGGCGCCGGCGAGGCCGAGGCCGGATGGCGCGCGTTCGAGCGTGGCGTCGCCATCGCAGCCGACATCGACAATGCCTGGAGCCGCGCGCGCACCATGGCGAAACTGGCTGCAACCCTGATCCGCCTTGTGGACCCAGGTCGCGGGCGGGGTGCGAGTGAAGAAGGTGGACAACCATGATCGACGCATCTCTTGTCGCGTCCCGGTTGCTCATCTAGAGTTCGCGGGCTTATGTCGCACTACGTCGCTTACTTGCCGTTGAGGAACTTCATGCGCCCTACAAAATCGATGATCGCGGCGCTGACAGCATTACTCGGTTTATCCGGGTGCGGTGCCGATAGCATTCCGTTTTACACGGCACCCATCGTCCTGTCCTGCCCGGACTATGCGATTCTTGAAGACGCCGCGACGCTGACCGCCTTCCAAGACGGCCCCGGTCGCGACATCACCGACGTCACGGTCCGTGCCGAGATCACGCAGGTACGTATGGAATGCATCACCGATGTCGATAGCGATACCAACACCGGGCATATGGAAATAAAGATCATTCCCATCATCGCCGCCGAGATGGGCGCCGCCAACGTCGCCGAAGATGCGACCTTGCCCTATTTCATTGCCATCATTGGTCCGGACAAAGAAATTCTATATCGCGAAGGCCTATCGATGGACGTGTCGTTCAAGAATAACCGCACCCGCCTGATTGCCTTGGCACCGAGCACCACCGTCGAATTGCCGATCACACCGGATATACGCAATCGGTATTATCAAATTTACACGGGCTTTGAACTGACTGAGCAGCAAGCTGCTTTCAATCGCAAACGAATCCGCGACCGCTTGAAATAACCCCAGCCCCCAGTCCAGAATCCAAGCGGCTTAAATTCAGATTTCAATCAAAATAACCCCGGAGCCCAAAAGGTCATTTTAAGCAAAATATCTACGTTTCAGAGGCTTAGCGCGGCTATCGACCCAATTCGTTGGCTTGGTTTGACCATCCTGCGGCTATTTGCCATGATCTTCTCCGTCGAGAGGAAATCCTCGTCACACCGTTGTGGGAGAGACCGGCACATTGCCGGCGCCGAAGGAGCAACCGCCCCGGAATCTCTCAGGCAAATGGACCGCAACGGCATGAGGCTCTGGAAAGTGGATACAGCGCAAGCTGGTCCCACCGAAGATGTAAACCCGCGACACCGATCAATTCGGGCCGGATGACACTTTCAGGTTCCAAGACAGAGGGGGCGCTCCAAGTAATCGACGGCCATTCGGCCGCCGAGAGAGTTGGAGCCGCCGCTTAATATTTGGAGGACCTTGTGGGAACTGACCCATCCGCTGCACCGCTTAAAACCGTCCCATTAGACAGCTTTCATCGCCATCACGGCGCCAAAATGGTGCCGTTTGCCGGCTATGAGATGCCCGTGCAGTATAAAGCCGGCATCATGACCGAGCATACCCACACACGCACCAAGGCCGGGTTGTTCGATGTTTCGCATATGGGTCAAGCTTGGCTGCACGGAAAAGGCGCTGCGAAAGCGCTTGAGCGTTTGGTGCCTGGCGACATCCAAGGCCTCTCCAATGGGCAATGCCGCTACACAATGCTGACCAATGACGACGGCGGCATCATCGATGATCTGATCATCACGAAGTGGGAAGACAAACTTTTCTTGGTCGTCAATGCGGCCCGCAAAGATGTCGATCTGCCGCTTATCGAAGCCGGCACCAAAGGTGATGCGACATTGGAGATCATAGACGACCGCGCGCTGTTGGCGCTACAAGGCCCGATGGCCGCACACGTGATGCACAACTACGCAGCCCCCGCCTTTCACCTGTCATTCATGACGGCGGCGGAACTGCACATCAACAACATCGCCTGCCATGTCACTCGGTCCGGCTACACCGGCGAGGACGGATATGAGATTTCACTGCCCATTGATGACGCCATGGAAATTGCCGAAATGATGGAATCAGAACCCGACGTGCTGCCGGTCGGCTTGGGTGCACGCGATACGCTGCGCCTTGAAGCCGGCTTATGCTTATATGGCCACGACATCGACGAACTGACCTCACCCATCGAAGCCGGTTTGCGTTGGACGATTTCAAAACGCCGCCGCGAAGAGGCGAATTTTCCCGGTGCCGCCCGCATGTTGGCAGAAATCGCAGACGGACCATCGAAAAAACGCGTCGGCATTCTGCCCGAAGGCAAAGCCCCTGCCCGCGACGGCACCGCCATCCATGTGCCCGGCGGCGATGCGGTTGGCATCATCACATCGGGCGGCTTCGGCCCCAGTGTCGGCGGCCCGGTTGCCATGGGCTATGTGCCCGCAGACATGGCCGAGCCTGGCACAAGGCTTGAGCTTGCGGTGCGGAAAAACATGATACCGGCAACGGTCGTCAAAATGCCGTTCCACCCCCACAATTATCATCGCGATTAACGCACTTCAGGCTGAGGAGAGTCGAACATGACCACCAAGTATTCCAAAGATCACGAATGGATCGCCATCGAGGGCGACATCGGCACTGTCGGCATTACAGAACATGCCCAAGAGCAATTGGGCGAATTAGTGTTTATCGAAGTGCCTGATGTCGGCGCAACGTTCGATCAGGGCGATGAGGCGTGCGTTGTCGAATCCGTGAAAGCGGCCAGCGAAGTATACAGTCCTTGCACAGGCGAGATCGTTGCCGTCAACGAAGAGTTGGCCGACGCACCGACCACCGTCAACGACAATGCCGAAGGTGATGGCTGGATGTTCAAAATTAGAATCGCAGACATGGCAGAACTCGATGATTTTATGGACGAAGCCGCGTATAAAAAATATCTGAAGGAAATTGATGAATGAGCCGTCCCAGCCTGGACACACTTGAGAACCGCGACGAATTCGTCCGCCGCCACATCGGCCCATCCGACGCCGATATCGCGACCATGCTTGAAGTTATCGGAATCGATAGTCTGGATGCGCTGGTCGACAAGGCGGTGCCGGACGGCATTCGTACCAACGAAGCATTTGACGTACCGGCGATGACGGAAACCGATGCGCTGGCGGAGCTTGCGCATATGGCGGCGTTGAACACGCCGATGTCGTCGCTGATCGGGCTGGGCTACCACGATACCGTGACGCCCAGCGTGATCTTGCGGAATCTCATCGAAAATCCGGGCTGGTATACAGCATACACGCCGTATCAGGCGGAAATCTCGCAAGGTCGATTGGAAGCGCTGCTCAACTATCAGCAAGTCATTGTTGATCTGACCGGCATGCCGATGGCCAACGCATCGTTGTTGGATGAAGCAACCGCCGTCGCTGAAGCCATGACGTTGATGAAGCGCATGGGCAAAAGCAAGAACGACACGATTTTTATGGCCGATGACTGCTTGCCGCAGACCATCGCTGTGGTCGAAACCCGTGCGGCGCCCTTGGGCTTTACCGTGCAAGTCGGTAACCCTGCAACCGACCTCGATCCTGAAACAGTATTTGGTGCGGTGTTGCAGTACCCCGGCGCAAACGGCGACGTGCACGACTACAAAGCGTTGGCTGAAAAAGTCCATGCCGCAGGTGCCTTGGTTACCGTCGCCGCAGATCCGTTGTCGTTGGTGATGCTGACGCCGCCCGGCGAGTGGGGCGCCGACATCGTTGTCGGATCGGCGCAACGATTTGGCGTGCCGATGGGCTTCGGTGGCCCGCACGCGGCGTTCATGGCAACACGCGAAGAATACAAACGCTCGATGCCCGGCCGTATCATCGGCGTATCTCAAGACGCCCAAGGCCGCCCGGCATTGCGTATGGCGTTGCAAACCCGCGAACAACACATCCGCCGCGAAAAAGCGACGTCCAACATCTGTACAGCACAAGTGCTGCTGGCCAACGTCGCCAGCATGTATTGCGTCTATCATGGTCCAGACGGCCTCAAACGTATTGCAAATCGAGTGCATCGTTTGACCAGCATTTTGGCAGCTGGCCTGGGCAAACTCAGCTTTGATCTGCAAAACGACACTTGGTTCGATACACTGACCATCAGCACGCCGGGCAAAGCTGATGCAATCCACCAGCGTGCCGTCTCTGCCGGATATAACTTGCGGCAAATGGGCGCAGACTCTGTCGGCGTTTCCATCAACGAAACCACCGACCGTGATGACATCGATAAATTGTTCGCAATTTTTGCAGACAGTAAAGAACACGGGCTGAGCGCCACGGCCCTTGATGTCGAAGCGCCGGACGTTCTCGACGGCCTGCTCCGCGAAAGCGAAATCCTCAGCCATGAGGTGTTCAACCGTTATCACTCTGAAACCGGCATGATGCGCTATCTGCGTCAACTCGAAGACAAGGACTTGGCGCTGAACCGGGCGATGATTCCGCTTGGGTCGTGCACCATGAAACTGAATGCGGCATCAGAGATGATCCCAATCACGTGGCCTGGTTTTGGGCGCATGCATCCGTTCCAACCCTTGGATCAAGCCGAGGGCTATATGCGATTGATCGATGATCTGGAATCTATGCTGTGTCATATCACAGGGTTCCATGCCGTATCGCTGCAGCCGAATGCCGGTTCACAAGGTGAATACGCTGGCCTGTTGACGATCCGCGCCTACCACTTGGACCGCGGCGATACGCATCGCAATGTGTGTCTGATCCCGTCCAGTGCGCACGGCACCAACCCGGCAAGTGCTGTGATGGCGAACATGAAAGTCGTCGTCGTCAATTGCGACGATCATGGCAACGTTGATATTGCAGATTTGAAGGCGAAGGCCGAACAGCATGCGGAAAACCTAGCCGCCTTGATGGTCACATATCCGTCAACGCATGGGGTGTTCGAGACCGAGATCAAAGAAATCTGCGATGTCGTTCACGCCAACGGCGGCCAAGTGTACATGGACGGCGCCAACCTACAGGCGATGGTCGGCATCTGCCGACCAGGCCGCTTTGGCCCCGACGTGATGCACATGAACCTGCATAAGACGTTCTGCATTCCGCACGGCGGCGGCGGCCCCGGCGTCGGCCCGATCGGTGTCGCAGAACATCTGGCACCATTCCTGCCGAATCATCCACTCACGCCCGAAGCCGGACCGAAAACCGGGATCGGTGCGGTGTCTGCTGCGCCTTGGGGCTCAGCGTCAATCCTACCGATTTCTTGGGCCTACATCGCGATGATGGGCGGTCCTGGGATGGTCAAAGCAACGCAGGTCGCGATCTTGAATGCGAACTATGTCGCCAAGCGACTGAGCGAGCGCTTCAAAATTCTGTACACGGGCCCGGGTGGTCTGGTGGCACACGAATGCATCATTGATACCCGCCCGATGCAGACAGCGGCACACCTGAGTGTCGACGATATTGCCAAACGGCTGATGGATTACGGCTTCCACAGCCCAACCATGTCGTGGCCGGTGATGCACACGTTGATGATGGAGCCGACCGAGTCGGAACCAAAAGAAGAACTCGACCGCTTCTGCGATGCGATGATCTCGATTGCCGCCGAGGCAGACAACGTCGCCGACGGCACCTGGCCGGAAAACGACAACCCCCTGGTCAATGCACCGCACACAGCAGATGTGGTGACGGCTGCAGAGTGGCCGCACGCATATTCCCGCGACGTCGCCGTGTTCCCGGTCAACGGCTTAAAGTCGGTTAAATATTGGCCGTCCGTCGGGCGCATCGACAACGTGCAAGGCGATCGCACGCTGGTCTGCACGTGCCCAAGCATGGATACATATCGCGACGCAGCTGAGTAAAGACGCGGTAATTTTTTTTGGACAGAGAGGCGCCGGCCACATGGTTGGCGCCTCTTTTTCGTAAAAATTGTAAATCTAATATTTATAAACCAGGCATATATTCTACGCGTATCTTGCGTGTTCAGTATGTACACTGAACACAATTGGGGGCCCGGTATGTATCAATCGTCCATGTCGCGGATGACGGCGTTCGATCTGTCAAATTTGCAGATCCTTGTTGTCGAAGATAATAAGAACACCCAATTTCTTGTTCGTGAAGTGTTGCGCTTGCTCCGCGTTCCAGCAATTCAAATGGTGGAAGATGGCGAAGCAGCACAGCAAGTACTGGAATCATTCGCGCCAGATATTATCATTACTGATTGGGCGATGGGGCCTATGAATGGCCTTGAATTTACGACCTGGCTGCGTCGGGACGAGAATTCGCCGAACCCCTTTGTCCCGGTCATCATGCTGACCGCTCATACTGGGTATGCGCACGTCATGGAAGCCATCAATCACGGCGTTAACGAATTCCTCGCCAAACCCATTTCCGTGAGCAGCCTTTATCAGCGCCTTGTCACTGTCATCGAACGCCCCAGGTTGTTTGTGCGTGCCGGCGAATACGTCGGTCCGGATCGGCGACGGCGCGGAAATGACCCC
>JAFMCK010000158.1 GCA_017857825.1 Rhodospirillales bacterium | reverse complement strand
GCGAGCGGCACAAAAAGCATCGCGTCATCCGGATCGAACCCCATAAAGCTGCCGATCTCGGCGGCACGCGCACCCTGCAAGGCTTCAATGCGGACCACCAACAGCAACACCGTCGCCACCGCACCACCCGCCAACAAGCCCATCGGGATCGCCCAAAAACCGAACTCGCTTCCCCGCAGACCGATACCGAGGCCAACGAAGATCAACGCATTGCATAGCGCGTCCGCAAACAGATCGTAGGTGTGCCCACCAGGGCTGGTACGTCCGGTCAGTCGCGCCAAATCCCCATCCGCTCGGTCCAACAACATGGAGACGATGAACAGGCATGCCCCTGCCGCCGACCAGCCCGGCTGTCCGATACCCAGCGCCACCGTTGCCGACACACCGGCGATGATACGCACCGTCGTTAAATGGTTCGGTGTGACACGGGTCGGCGCCAACGGTCGGACAATGGTGACCCGCGCAATCTTATGAATCCAAGTATCGTGAGACATCTCAGGCCTTATATCTGCTTTTACGTCGGCGTATCGTATCTTGCAGCCAACCATAATGCGATTGCGAAGTTGCCCCCACAAACCCCAGCACGGGCGTGACAGACAGTTAGCAGCGGCGTATATGATTTTGCATGATGTTGCAGATTCCTAAACTCACCGACGACGACCTGGCAGCCTTTAAGCGCGATGGCTTTTTGGTTAAACGCGGCGCGTTTTCCGACGACGACATGGCCGAGATTTCGACATGGACCGACGAAGTCCTTGCGCTCCCGGAAGTCTCGGGGCGCCACTGGGTGTACCACGAAAAAAGCCGTAAAGACGGCAGCGAATTAGTGTCGCGGATTGAAAAGATCGCGCCGTTTCATGCGGGCTTTCAAAGTCTCACCGACGCCCTCGCCGCCCCGGTCGGCCAGTTGCTGAACGAGCGCGCGGTCCTGTTCAAAGAGAAGATCAATTTCAAGATGCCGGGCGGTGGCGGCTTTGCGCCCCACCAAGACAGTCAAGCCGGCTGGGACACCTACGCGGATTTCTTTATCTCGGCACTGCTCAGCATCGACCGAGCGACGCTTGAAAATGGATGCCTACAAATGGTTGCCGGGCATCATACGCAGGGCCTCAAGAAATCGTGGGAGCCGCTCAACGAGGATGACATGAAAGGCATGTCGTTTGAACCGGTGCCGACCGAGCCCGGCGATGTCGTATTCTTCGACAACTACGCGCCGCATGCGTCCGAACCGAACATGAGTGACGCCATCCGGCGGATTTACTATGCCACCTACAACCGAGCTTCGGCCGGCGATCACATGGCGCAGTATTACGCCGACAAACACAAAAACTTCCCGCCCGACATCGACCGCGACCCGGACAAGGATTACGTGTTTCGGGTATAGGGCGAAACGGCTCAGCGCAGGTTGGGTAAGATCGTTTGTTTCGCGCGCTCGAGATCATCGGGAAAATCGATTTCGATCCAGCTTAGGTCTGACACGTCGACGATGCCGAACGTGCCGACGGGCTCGCCGATGATCACGTCGCGGATCGCTTCTTCATAGGCGCCGAGCAGATTGCCGCCGTCGACGAGGTTTTCCAGCGAAGACGCCAACAGCGCACCGGTCGTCGCCGAAACTTTCATGAAGCCCGGCCATTCACCCATCGCGTCAAATTTGCCGACGATCCGCTTGCCTAAATCGACGATGCCGCCATCGCGGATACAAATCCGAACCGGGTCGTCGCCATCGTCCAGATCGGCATCGTAAGCAAATGCGCTCGGCATCTCGGACCCGATCAAACGTCTCAGGATTTCGGTGTCATAAAGCGTGTCGGCATCCATGAACAACACATCGTCGCCTTGGCGGTACGCCTCGCGCGCATACCACATGGACAGCAAACTGCCGCCCCGGTACATGGGGTTTTCGATGACCTCGATAAAACCGTCTTTGGCGTGGCGGCGCGCTTCGGCGGCGACATCGTCTTTACGGTAGCCGACGACCAGAGTCAGCGCGCTGATCCCCAGCGCCTGCAGGGTTTCGATATGACGCTGCATCAAAGTTTTGCCGTCGAATTCAATCAGACTTTTCGGCGGTTGCGTGCGACTGTCGCCGAAAAGACGACTGCCGACGCCGGCTGCTAGAATAATTGCGCGCATTGTCCCTCCGGATACTCGACGGCGCGCATCATTGCCCGCCCTGCCCGCAAGTCAAGAGTCGCCCAAATAGCCGTGCGCACGAAACCAGTCGACCGCATCGGCCAATGCGTCGCTGCCCGGCCGATGCTGATAGCCTAGTTCCGCTTCTGCGCGGGCACTTGAGAAATACATCCGCTTTTTTGACATTTTCAGGCCATCAATGGTGACGAACGGCTCACCCCTGCCCGTAAGGCTGCACCACGCCTCAGCAATCGCCGCGATGGGATAGATAGGTGCCCTGGGTAATTTAATGCGTGGCGGGCGGACACCTGCTTTGAGTGCGACCGCCGTCAGAATGTCAGCGAGAGACATATCATCACCGCCCAGTACATAGCGTCGCGCCGTGACACCCTTTTCATAGGCCAACACATGCCCTGCGGCCACGTCATCCACATGCACCACATTGAGCCCGGTATCGACATATGCCGGCATCCGGCCAGACGCCGCTTCGACCACCAAACGACCGGTCGGCGTCGGCTTGATGTCGCGGGGGCCAATCGGTGTCGAGGGATTGACGATGACACAATCCAGCCCGGTTTGTTCGATCACGTTCATCGCCGCCTGCTCGGCCAGAAACTTGGACTGTTTATAGATGCCGATCATCGCGTCATAGCTGACCGGGGTGTCTTCGTCGGCGGGCTTGCCGAAGGGATCCGTTCCCAACACGGCAACGCTTGAGGTATACACGGCGCGTTTAATCCCGGCCCGATATGCGGCTTCAAGAATCGCGCGGGTTCCCTCAACGTTTGCCTGCATCATCCCGGCTGGATCGCGGGTCCAAATGCGGTAATCGGCCGCGACATGAAATAAGCCGACACAACCTTCAAGCGCCGCCGATAAGCTTGCCGACTGCGTCAAATCACCTTCAACTAGGCTGACGTCAAGGTCATGCAAATTGCGCCTATCATTGCCCGGGCGCGCCAGCACGCGCACATCAGCGCCCCGTGCCAACAGCGCACGCGCCACCGCAGCCCCGACAAAGCCGGTCGCACCCGTCACCAAATAAGGGCCGCCTTCGATCTTCACGCACCGCTCCACTTAACGTTCGCGCTGACAGAGAACCACCGTAAGACACAGTTTTCCATGGAAAATTCAGGGTAAAGACGTTAAACACCCATTGAGGATGCATAGATCATCCCCATCTCAGAGACACAGCGAATTTGGGACTGTATACCATGAGCGAGCCGATCAAGATCATTCTTGCCAACCCACGAGGCTTTTGCGCCGGTGTCGAGCGCGCCATCGAAATTGTCGAACGCGCGCTGAAGAAATATGGGCCGCCGGTGTATGTCCGCCATGAAATCGTGCACAACCGCCACGTTGTCGAATCTTTGCGCGCCAAGGGTGCTGTGTTCGTCGATGAAATTGACGAGATTCCAGAAGGTGCGATGACCATTTTCAGCGCCCATGGCGTTGCCGAGAAAGTCGAGGACGCAGCAAAGGCTCGCAATCTGCCGGTGATTGATGCGACCTGCCCGCTGGTCTCGAAAGTACACAAGGAAGGCCAAAACCAATCCAAGCGCGGTCGCCAAGTTGTGCTGATCGGCCACCGCGGTCACCCAGAAGTCGAGGGCACGCAGGGCCGGATTCCGGGCGGCGTGCTGCTGGTCAGCGAACCCGCCGACGTTGCCACGCTTGAAGTCGACGATCCCGAGCAACTGGCCTACGTCACGCAAACGACTCTGTCGGTCGATGAAACGCGGGCCACGATCAACGCCTTGAAAGAACGCTTTCCATCGATTGTCGGACCGGACGTTAAAGACATTTGCTACGCCACGCAAAACCGCCAGCAAGCTGTGCGCGAGTTGGCGCAAATCGTCGACTTGGTTCTGGTGGTCGGTGCGAAGAACAGCTCGAACTCGAACCGCTTGGCGGAAATCGGCAAAGAATACAACACGCCGTCACACTTGATCGATGATGCCGGCGCCATCAAAAACGAATGGTTCGATGGTGTCGCAACCATCGGCCTGACCGCCGGTGCCTCAGCGCCAGAAGAGCTGGTGCAAGGCGTGATTGATCGTATCGACCAACTGCGCGGTGCCACCGTCGTCGACCATGACGGCGTTAAAGAAAACGTGGTCTTTAAGATTCCGTCAGAGCTCGCCAATGTCCCGGCGTCCTCTGCGGCAGGAGACTAATGTGGCCGTTCCCATCATTCAGCAGGTCCGCGTCGGCGCCTACATCATGAAGCAACGTCTGAAAGGGCGTGAAAAGTATCCGCTGGTGCTGATGTTGGAGCCTCTATTTCGCTGCAATCTGGCGTGCCCCGGTTGCGGCAAGATCGACTATGAGGACGATGTCCTCAACCGTCGCCTCAGCTTCGAACAATGCATGGAAGCGGTTGACGAATGCGGTGCGCCGATCGTGTCGATCCCGGGTGGTGAGCCGCTGATCCACAAAGAAATCAAACAGATCGTCGACGGCATCGTGGCGCGCAAAAAATTCGTTTATCTGTGCACCAACGCGCTGCTTTTAGAAAAGCGCCTGGGCGACTTCGAACCGTCGCCGTACCTCACGTTTTCGGTGCACTTGGATGGGCTTGAGCATCACCATGATCGCGCCGTTGCCCAAGCAGGCACGTTTAAGCGCGCTGTCTCGGCGATCAAGGCGGCCAAAGCCAAAGGCTTTCGGGTCAACGTCAACTGCACGTTGTTCGATCAGATGACGGCGGAAGAATGCGCCGAGTTCTTTGATTTCTGCACCAACGACCTGCAGGTCGAAGGAATCACGGTGTCGCCGGGCTATGCCTACGAACGCGCGCCCGACCAAGACCACTTCTTGGGCCGCACCAAAACCAAAAACCTGTTTCGAGATATCTTTCGCCTAAAGGGCGACAAGAAATGGCGCTTCAGTCAGTCGACGCTGTTCATGGATTTCTTGGTCGGCAATCAGGAATACCACTGCACACCGTGGGGCAACCCAACCCACAATATCTTTGGCTGGCAAAAGCCGTGCTATCTGCTGAGTGAGGGCTACGCTTCCAGCTTCAAAGCGCTGATGGAAGAAACCGAGTGGGACACCTACGGCACCGGCAATTATGAAAAGTGCGCCGACTGCATGGTACATTGCGGCTACGAACCGACGGCGGTCACCGATACGGTGAAGCATCCGCTGAAAGCGCTGAAAATATTCCTGCGTGGCCTTGATACCGAAAAGCCGATGGCGCCTGAAATCTCGCTCGAAAATCAGCGTCCTGCGAAATTCGTCTTCGAAGATGTGGTCGAGACCAACACTGACCGCCTAGCGCGCGAGGAAGCCGAGCGTCGGGCCAAGGCGGACCACCGCGCCGCGTAACGACGCCATCGCCCGCTTGTTCGCGCGCCCAAGCGCCATCAACGTGCCGACCTGCAACGGATGCGTCAGCACGCCGCTGAGCACGGTGGACATGTTGATGCTGCCGTCTGTGCGCACCGATTTAAGAACCCAAGCCGGGATATCCAGGTCGGCAGGATCGGTCACCGCGCGCAAGACAGCGAACGGCAAATCCGCCTCGGTGGCAAGCTTGGCGGCAATATGGCTTTCCATATCCACGACCGCGGCTTTCGTCTCCGCATACGCTTGGCTCTTAAAAGCCACGTCGGCGACTCTGTCGCTGCCCAGAATGGTGCTCGTCGAAACCATCAGCTTGCCAGCCATTCCAGCCGCCCACTGGGGATCGCAGGCGATCCATTGACCACTTGGGGTGATCACAGCATCTGCGACAATCAAATCGCCTGGGCGGAGTTTGGGGTCCAGAGCACCGCAGACACCAAAGCTCAGGATCGCTTTGCATCCGGTATTGATCAGGTCACGCACCTGCGTTTCAGCCTGCGCAGGCCTGGCCCCGGATAAACGGAGCATCGGTGCGTTGGCAGCATCTCGGCTGCCGTCGAATGCGGCCAACTCCGATTTTACGCCGGCAATCACGCCGATGAGATCGGTCTCGGGCATCGCGCGGCCCTAAATACCGTACTTGGGGGAACGTTCGTTGGCGCGTATCAAATCCACGTAACGGGCCAATGTCCAAAGCGGGAAATACGCGCTGTAGCCATGATAACGCAGGTAAAATACACGCGGAAAGCCGACGGCGTTGAAATATTCTTCATTCCATTTGCCGCCATCGCGAGGCGCGTTCAACAGGAACTCGACACCGCGCGCGACCGCCGCACTGTCGTTTTCGCCCGCTGCCATCAGACCTAGCACTGCCCACGACGTCTGTGACGGCGTCGACGTCTTCACTTCATCCCGACGATGCTGCCAATAGCTGGCACAGTCTTCGCCCCAACCACCGTCGGCGCACTGACGCGCTTTAAGCCACTCGACAGCCTTGCGGACGTACGGCGCGTTCATGTCTTCGTCGACGGCACGCAATGCACACAGCACCGACCATGTGCCATAGACATAGTTATTGCCCCAGCGCCCAAACCAAGACCCGTCCGTTTCTTGTTCACGCTTTAGATAGTCGATACCACGCGCCACCGCCGGATGCTCCAGCCCATGCCCCAACTGGCCCAGAAACGACACACAGCGCGCGCTCACATCGGCAGTCGGCGGATCCAACAAGGCACCGTGATCGGCAAACGGGATGTGCTGAAGAATATCGTGTTCGTTATCGATATCGATATCGAAGGCGCCCCAACCGCCGCTTTCAGACTGCATACCGACGATCCAGGTTTCCGCACGCTCAATCGCGAACTTATAGCGATCAGGATCGGCACGGTGCAGCAGCATGCCGACCACTGCGGTATCATCGACGTCGGGATAGTAATCGTTGTTGTATTGAAACGCCCAACCACCGGGCTTCAGGCCCGGACGTCCGCCGGCCCAATCGCCTTCGACCTCAAGGATCTGACGTTCGGCCAGCCAATCAGTGGCGGCTTGCATGGCCCGCTCGGTGATATCTAGACCGGCTTCCATCATCGCATGTCCGCCCAGCGCCGTATCCCAAATCGGCGACAGGCAGGGCTGGCAATAGCCCTCGTCATCTTTGAAGGTCAAAAGACCGTCGATGGCCTCGCGTGCTGTTACATAGTCCTTGTGATCGCGCCCGTAACCGAGCGCATCAAACGCCATTACAGTATAAGCCATGGCTGGAAAGATCGCCCCTAAGCCATCATGACCATTCAGGCGCGGCCCCATAAAATTAAGCGCACGCTTGATGGCGTGTTTTTCCAAGGCATCAGGAATAAACGGCTCGATGATTCTGGTTAACCGATCAATACCCATGAATACCGAGCCGAGCCAATGGCCGGTCGGATTGACCATGTAGTCGTCTTCGTCGTTGGCCGGGCGTAAAAACAGCTCGTCGACGTTGATCTGCAACGGATTGCGCGCTTTCGGCTTGAGCACAGCTAAAATCAACAGCGGCACCATCACGGTGCGCGACCAATACGATATTTTATCGATATGGAAAGGCGCCCA
>JAFMCK010000157.1 GCA_017857825.1 Rhodospirillales bacterium | reverse complement strand
CGCACGTGGTCGCGACCGAGGCCGAGATTCTCAAGGCTGATCCAATGCCTCGTCCATATGTGATTAAGCCGGTCAACGAAGGCTCCAGCGTCGGCGTGCACATTGTCCAAGAAGGCGATAACGCCACATCTTTTGACGGTACCGGCTGGCCGCACGGCGAAAAAGTGATGGTTGAGAAGTTTATCGCCGGTCGCGAATTCTCTGTCGCCGTGATGGGGGATCGTGCGCTTGCGGTCACAGATATCACAACGGAACGAAATTTTTACGATTACGAGGCTAAGTATAGTGCTGGAGGATCGAATCATGTCGTTCCCGCCGACTTGGATAAGGCGGTTTATGACGAATGTCTCGATCTCGCGCGACGTGCGCACCGGTGTCTGGGCTGCCGGGGCGTATCGAGAGCCGATTTCCGCTATGACGGCGAGAAACTTTACATCCTTGAAGTCAATACACAGCCCGGGATGACGACAACGTCATTGGTGCCCGAACAAGCGGCGTACGCGGGCATCACGTTTAGTGAGTTGGTGACCTGGATGGTCGATAACGCGGAGTGCGATGCATGATGTTTGCGCGCGAGAAAAAGCAAAAAGAAAAGGAACGGGGCGCACAGCCACGTCCGCGCGTGCGTCCGGTTTGGCGTCGTGGCTGGGTGCTGCCAATTTCCGCAGCTTTGATCATGGGCATCGCCGGCGGCGGTGGTTGGTGGGCAATTTCTTCTGGGCAAATGACACGCGGTGTCGAGCAAGTCCGTTGGGCGGCGATTTCGACAACCGCGCAGATGGGCTTTCGCGTCAAAGAAGTCATGGTCAGCGGACGCCAGCAGACGTCCCGAAAAACCTTAATCGATACCCTAAACATCGCGCGCGGCGCGCCGATCTTGGCATTTGATATCGCCGCGGCGAAACTACGGGTCGATGCCCTGCCGTGGGTGCGGACCGCGACCGTCGAGCGCATGCTGCCGGATACCATCTTGGTGTCGATCAACGAGCGTGAGCCGCTGGCACTTTGGCAACTCGATAACAAATTGCATCTGATCGACGCCGAGGGCGCGGTGATCTTGACCGACGGTCTGGAAAATTATGCCGACCTTTTGATGGTGGTCGGCGAGGGGGCGCAAGCACGCGCGGCTGAACTGATCGCGACGTTGGGCGTTGAGCCCGACCTGATGACACATGTCCGCGCCGCGACCTGGGTCGGTGACCGACGTTGGAACTTACACCTTAAGGGCGGCATTGGTGTGCGTTTGCCGGAAGACAATCCGGCTGCGGCCTGGTCGCGGCTCGCCCAGTATCACCGAAACCATCAGGTCTTGGACAAAAACGTCACCGTCCTCGATCTGCGGATTCCGGATCGGCTGATTGTGAAAACAGGCCCCAAGGGCTCGGGGCAGGAAACCTAAGACATGAAACGTAACGGCACCGCGATCAAAACAAAGTCAGGCTTCGTGGCCGCACTCGACATCGGATCGTCGAAGATCTGCTGTCTGATCGCTAAGCCACACGTGGACCGCGGTGCCTATGGCGACAGTGGACCGCGGATCATCGGTATTGGTTCGCACCAATCGCGGGGTATCCGTTCCGGCGTGGTCGTCGACATGGAAGCCGCCGAACAGGCGATCCGGGCTGCGGTCGAGCGTGCCGAACAGATGGCCGGCGACAATATCGAGAACGTGGTGATCAACGTCTCCGCTGGCAAGCCACGCTCAAAGCTGGTGGCGTTTGAATCGTCGATCGGTGGCCATGGCATTACTGAGCACGACATGCGGCGTCTGCTGGACCCGTCGGTATTGATGCGTGAAGCCAGTGATGATCGCGAGATCGTTCATAAAATTCCGGTCGGCTTTACCGTCGACGGCAACCGCGGTGTGCGCGATCCCATCGGCATGTTCGGCGAAGTGCTGGGCGCAAATGTGCATGTGGTGACGGCGCAGACGGCGCCGCTCCGCAACCTGCGCTCGGTGGTTGAGCGCTGTCACCTGCACGTCGATGCGATGGTTGTTTCGCCTTTTGCCTCAGCGCTTTCGTGCTTGGTCGATGATGAAAAGAAAATGGGTGCGGCCTGTATCGATATCGGCGGCGGCACCACCGGCATTGCGGTATTCTTTGATGGCGAGTTGGTGCATACCGAAGTCATTCCGGTCGGCGGTAATCACATCACCAATGACATCGCGCGTGGTCTGCAAACCCCGTTTGCCCATGCCGAGCGGATGAAAAACCTTTATGGCACCTGTCTGCCGTCGCCGTCCGACGACGCGGAAGT
The DNA here is from genome assembly GCA_017857825.1 of Rhodospirillales bacterium. Taxonomy (GTDB): domain Bacteria; phylum Pseudomonadota; class Alphaproteobacteria; order Rhodospirillales; family Casp-alpha2; genus UBA4479. The sequence continues at coordinate 5,345 of JAFMCK010000157.1, read as the reverse complement.
CATTCAAGTGCCGCTGGTCGGCGAAGACGACGAGACAGGCACCGTGCAGGTCGCGCGGTCCATGTTGGTCGGCATCATCCGCCCCCGCGTCGAAGAAATCATTGAGATTGCCCGCGAGCGGCTGGCGAAAGCCGGCTATGACCAGTTGGCGGGCCGCATTGTCCTGACAGGCGGCACATCGCAGTTGACCGGGATCACAGAAATGGCGTCGCGCGCCTTTTCGCAACACGTCCGCACCGCGCAGCCGAAGCAAATCGATGGCTTGGCCGAAGCGGTGTCCGGGCCGGGGTTTTCGTCGGTAGCAGGGCTTTTGCAATACGCCGTTGCCACCGCCACGGCGCCGATGGAAGCAAACATCGATATGTCGCAGCCGCCGAACGGCTGGCTTGGGCGTATCGGCCACTGGTTACGAGAGAATTTTTAATGACGACGTTTGAAGACCAAGACACGTACGACCAACACGACCACGTTCGCCGCGTAGTGCGGGGGGCGTTCCTAGGCACAGTATCACAGCATATCCAAAGGAGCGGAGGCTGACATGAGTATCAACATTAGCGTCCCGGGGGACGCAGAAAACCCCGATCTGAAGCCACGGATCACCGTACTCGGTGTTGGTGGGGCTGGAGGCAATGCCGTCAACAACATGATTTCCAAAGAACTCCAAGGGGTCGACTTTGTCGTCGCCAACACCGATGCGCAGGCATTGGCACGGGCAAAGACCGATCGCCGTGTGCAATTGGGCGCAGATGTCACCGAAGGTCTCGGTGCCGGATCGCGTCCCGACGTGGGCCGCATCGCCGCTGAAGAAAGCCTTGAGCGTGTGATGGAAGAACTCAACGGTGCACACATGGTGTTCATTGCAGCCGGCATGGGCGGGGGCACCGGTACCGGTGCCGCACCGGTTATTGCGAAGGCGGCTAAAGAACGCGGCATCTTGACTGTCGCCGTTGTCACCAAGCCGTTCCAGTTTGAAGGCTCGCACCGCATGCGGATCGCCGACGCCGGCATCCAGGACCTGGAAAGCTATGTCGATACGCTGATCATTATCCCGAACCAGAACCTGTTCAGGATCGCCAACGAAAACACAACGTTCGCCGATGCGTTCTCGATGGCTGACGAGGTGTTGTATTCGGGCGTGCGGGGCGTCACCGATCTGATGACCATGCCGGGCCTGATCAATCTCGATTTCGCCGACATTCGTTCCGTCATGGGCGAAATGGGCAAAGCGATGATGGGTACCGGTGAAGCACAAGGTGAGCGCCGTTCGCTGGAAGCCGCCGAAGCCGCGATCAACAACCCGCTGCTGGACGATTCTTCGATGAAGGGTGCCAAAGGTGTGTTGATCAACATCACCGGCGGTATGGACATTACGCTGTTTGAGGTCGACGAGGCTGCAAACCGTATCCGTTCCGAGGTCGATCAAGACGCGCACATCATCATCGGCTCGGCGTTTGATAAAGAGCTCGATGGCCTGATGCGGGTCTCGGTTGTTGCCACCGGCATCGACTCGGCAGCCGCCGAAGCGCCACGCCCCCAAGTGCTGACCGTCAGCAGTGATGCACGCCAGACAACGGCGCCTAAGACAGTCGCGCCGGCACTTGATGAAGAACCGGTGCATCGTGTCCCTGCGGCACAACCTGCCGCAGCGGCTGCCGCGCAACCGGCTGCAGCGGCGATGCCTGCACCACATGCGGACACATTTGACGACGACATCTTCGAGATCACCGATAATGTGACGCCGAAACCTGCCGCCGCTGCCGTGCCTGCTGCAGCAGAACAGCCAGTATCCGTGGCTGACGATGCATCGGATACTGCAGCCGAAACCGACGCTGACGAGGTCACGGAAGCCAAGACCACTGATGCGTTTGCAGACGACGCACCCGCCACTGAGACTTCTGCAGAAGCTGAAAACAAGACGGTTGCGGTAGTTGAAGAAGATCATGCCCCGACCGCGACCCCTAAAGTGGGCGCGACCGATGCATTTATTCCGAAACCGGCCGTTGGCATGGACGATCAAAACGACATGTCCGACAAAATCGATCCGATGGCCGAAGCCGATATGATCAACGGCGGCAAAGCGCCCGCTGCTGAAAAGCCGGCGAAAGCCAAATCGAGCTTGTTCGAACTTGTCACCGGCACCGGTAAAGCGGCATTCGGTAAGGTAACGGGTGGGCAGAAAACCGACGCACAAAGCACGGAGCGGGCATCTTCTGGCAGCGACAGCACCGGCACCAAAGCGCAGATGGTCGAGCCACCGCGCCCGATGTCACCGAGCGTGACACCGTCCGCATCACGGGGTGGGGCGATGGCTGCACCACAACAAGCGCTGGGTGGGCTGGATCCCGAAGACCGGCTGCAAGAAAGCGCGGATGACGAGGATGACCTTCTCGATATTCCGGCGTTTCTGCGCCGCCAAGCAAACTAAGGCGGCGGCACTACGTCGCTTCCGATCCTATGCCTAGGATGATCAAGGGGTGCCCACGCGGGCACCCCTTTTTCGCGTCGAGCGGTTTTGAGCCAGTGGGCAAAGTGGGACCGAATAGGCGTAGGCCATTGTGTGCAGCGAGAAAGAACAGCCGAGAATTAGACCATAAGCCATTGATAAAAAACGACTTAAACGTAACATTTCGAAACAAATGTTGATTTGAGGGGTGACGGCCCGCTTGCTACACCCATAAACAGGAAAGCGCCGGGCAAATATTCAAACCGGTGACCCAATGTACATAATGTGACCGACAAGGATAGTACGACTTATGTTCGATCAACATGCAGATGCGCAAGAGTTTGTTCTGGACGGCACCGAAGTCCGTCAGCGCACGCTGAAAAAATCGATCGAATGTAATGGTGTCGGCCTGCATTCTGGTGCCAAAATCAAAATGCTTCTTAAGCCCGCCGCCGCAAATGCGGGCATTCGCTTTATCCGTACCGATGTGGCGGCTGCCGATGCTGTGATCCCGGCGCGCTGGGATCGTGTGCGTGATACGCGGTTGTGCTCGCTGCTGGCAAATGACGCCGGCGTCTCGGTGGGTACCGTCGAACATCTGATGGCCGCCCTTGCCGGGTGCGGTATCGATAACCTTGATATCGAACTCAACGGCGCCGAAGTGCCGGTGATGGACGGTAGCTCGCAGCCGTTCGTCGCGCTGATCGAACAGGTTGGTGTTGTCGATCAAGACGCACCACGCCGCGTCATCAAAGTTTTGAAGCGGGTCGAGGTCGGCTTTGGTGCCGGTCACGTCGCGTTGTCGCCTGCCGACATGCAAATCTTTGACTTCGAAATCGATTTCGAAAGCGACGTCGTTAACCGACAAAAAATTAGCTTACCTGTCGTCAATGGTGCGTTCTGCAAAGAACTGGCCAAGGCGCGCACGTTCGGCTTCCTGCATGAAGTCGAAGCGCTTTGGGAAGCAGGTTTGGCCAAGGGTGGCTCGCTCGACAACGCCATCGTCGTTGGCCATGAAGGCATTATGAACGAAGGCGGTCTCCGCTTCGACGACGAATTCGTCCGCCATAAGGTGCTCGATGCGTTCGGTGATCTGTATCTTGCCGGTGCGCCGGTGGTGGGTCGCTTCGAAGGTGTGTGCTCCGGCCATGCGGGAAATAACAAGCTTTTGCATGCCCTGTTCGCCGATGATACGGCCTGGACGTGGGATGTGGTGCGCGGTGATGCGGTACGCTACGCCGTCGATGGCGGAATCCACGCCGACAAATCGGCTGAGATTCGCGTAGCCGTTTAACGACCGATCGCGCACAAAGCCCCGACACCGGGCTTGAAAACCTCGCAAAGCCGCTGCATTTTCCAAAATATCATCAGTTTCGGTGTGTACCGCTTGTAGCAGTGCGCGCCGGTCGTGGTATACTGTGAGTGCGCCGTCATGTGCGCTGCGCGGAACGGGTTGTCTGAGGATATTTGGCGATATGGTGCGTGGTCTCAGTGGTCTTGGAAGACTTTTTTGCGTTCTCAGCGTAGTCGCGGGCCTGAGCGCGTGCACCATCGTTGAAGAGCCTGAGTACATCGAACGTCCGGTCGCCGACATTTACAACAACGCGCTGGACCTTCTGAACAACGCCGACTTTAAAGCTGCAGCCAGAGAATTTGATGAAGTCGAACGCCAGCATCCGTATTCGGTCTGGGCGACCAAGTCACAGTTGATGGCGGCGTACGCATACTATCAAAGCAATCGCTATGACGATGTCATCATCGCGCTGGATCGCTTTACCCAATTGCACCCGGCACACCGGGATGCAGCATATGCATATTATTTAAAGGCGCTGAGCTATTACGAGCAAATCTCCGACGTCGCCCGCGATCAGAAGATGACCGAGCTTGCCTTGGGCGCCTTGCAGGAAGTGATCAAGCGGTTCCCGGAATCTGAATTCGCCCGCGATGCCAAAGTGAAGATCGACCTCACTTACGACCACTTGGCCGGCAAGGAAATGGAGATCGGACGTTTTTATCTGTCGCAGAAATATTATCTCGCCGCCATCAACCGGTTTCGCACCGTTGTTGATCGCTACGAGACCACAACCCATGTTCCTGAAGCACTGCATCGTCTGACAGAGGCGTATCTGGCGCTCGGCATCACCGGAGAAGCGCGTAAGACCGCCGCCGTGCTCGGCCACAATTTCCCGGGCAGTGATTGGTACGAAGATTCGTTCCAGCTTTTCGAGGGCAAGCCGAATGCCCAGGTTGCGGACGAGCCTTGGTACAAAGTCTGGTAGCGCTCTTCATGCAGCGTCCGATGAGGACCCGCCCCGAATGCTGACACGTCTCTCGATCCGGAATATCGTGCTGATCGACGCCCTCGATTTGGAATGGGGCGCAGGCTTGAGCGTGCTGACCGGCGAGACCGGCGCAGGTAAATCTATTTTGTTGGATGCATTGGGCTTGGCCCTCGGCCTTCGGGCCGAAGCCGGTCTGCTGCGCAAGGGCACGGAGCAAGCGAGTGCCACCGCCGTGTTTGATGTGCCCGCCGATCATGCTGCGCGTGCGCTCGCTGTTGAAAATGGTCTAGAGGTTGATCCTGCCGAAGAGCTCTTGCTGCGCCGCGTGTTGGGTGATGACGGTCGTACGCGTGCGTTCGTCAATGATCAGCCGGTCAGCATCGGTCTGTTAAAGCGGATCGGCGAACTGCTCGTTGAAATTCATGGTCAGTTCGAAACGCAACGCTTGTTGGACCCGGCAGGGCACCGAGATCTATTGGATGCCTATGCGGATCATGATGATTTGCTTGCCGACGTGGCAGCGCTCCACCGTAAATGGCAAGGTTTGCGTGCCTCGTTGTCTGCCGCCGAAGAAGCCGCAAAACTTGCTGCTGAGAACGAAGATTATCTGCGTCATGCCG
>JAFMCK010000156.1 GCA_017857825.1 Rhodospirillales bacterium | reverse complement strand
CCTAGTCGAATGGGTAAAAATATGAATACTTCGAGCTTATCTATGTCAGCCCCAATTTTTTTTGTCCGCATTGGGAAATACATTGCTGAACGCTTTTAATTTAGATGCGAACGCTTTACCCATAAATATATATATATACCCAAACAATCGGATGTGCAATTTCGCGAAGGGTGTATGGTTTTTGAGTTGCCGGGGGGAAAATAATAAATGGTGGAAACGAACGCAGCCAACCTACCTTTAGCTGGAATTCGAGTAGTTGAAGTCGGCAGCAGCGTCGCTGCACCTTATGCCGCCTGGATTTTGGCTGGACTCGGCGCCGACGTTATCAAGGTAGAGCGACCTCGAGGCGGTGATGATGCCAGGCAATGGGGGCGTATGTTTCCGGACGGTACTTCATCCTATTTCCACGCGCTGAACCGCGATAAACGCGGCATTACAATTGACATGTCAAACGCTGAAGAGCGCGACTGGCTGCGCACCTTTTGCACGACCGAGGTTGACGTGGTGCTGCAGAATATGCGGCCGGGCGGGGTTGATAAATATGGGCTCGACGGCGCCAGCCTGACCGCAGCAAATCCGCGTCTCATCTATTGCAACATGGGTGCATTCGGGAATGCCGGACCGCTCAAGCATCGTGCTGGCTACGATCCGCTGATGCAGGCCTATGGCGGTATTATGGGTATCACCGGCGAAGAAGGCCGGCCACCGATCCGCGTGGGCACGTCGATCGTCGACATGGGGACCGGGCTGTGGTCGGCGGTCGGCATCCTAGCCGCGCTCAAGCATCGTGATGATAGCGGTAAGGGCTGCATCGTTGATGCGTCATTGTACGAAACAGCCGTTGCCTGGATGACCAACTCGGTCGCCTCGACCGCAGTCGACGGCCGGAATCCAGAGCGACAGGGGTCTGGTGCGCGCGGCATGGCGCCGTATCAGGCCTATGCTTGTTCGGATGGACATTTGGTCGTGGCGGCACCCAACGACGGCTTGTTTGTTAAACTGGCGAACGCACTCGGCCATCCGGAATGGCCTGCTGATCCTAGGTTCGATAGCAACCAAAGCCGTTATGCCAATTTGGCGGAATTGAACGCACTGATTGAACCGATCATGGCGACGCAGTCGAGGGCGCATTGGCAGGAAGTGTTGGAGGTTGCCGGCATTCCAACCGCACCCGTGCAGCAGGTCCTGGAAATGATGTCCGATCCACAAACCCAGGCATTGGGGATTTTACAAAGTCTGGGCGGTGGTGTGCCGCTTATGGGCATGCCCCTCAGTTTCGACGGTCAACGCCCGCCACTGACGCGTTATGCGCCGGGACTTGGTGAGCACAACGCGGAAATCAAAGGTAAGGGTTAAATATATAATGTTGCGCACAGATTATGAGACGTATGCCGTAGAACGTATCGACGATCACATTTTGATGGTGATCATGGACCGCCCGGAAGTGGCGAACGCCAAGAACACGAAAATGGGTCTCGAGCAAAAGGAAATCTTCGAAAGCCTTTATACCGACACTGAAGGTGTACGTTGCGTGATCCTGACTGGGCGTGGTGACAAAGCGTTCTGTGCCGGTGGTGATCTTAAGGAACGTAACGGCATGACCGATGCGCAATGGCGCTATCAGCATGCCGTATACGAGCAGGGCGTGTTCGCGGTCCGCAATTGTCCGGTCCCGGTTATCGCCGCGGTTAACGGCGCTGCCTATGGTGGCGGCTGTGAGACCGCACTGAATGCGGATTTCGTTTATGCCTCCAGCACCGCACGCTTTGCGTTGACCGAGGTCACACTGGGTATCATGCCGGGTGCGATGGGGACGCAGAATTTGCCCCACGCCGTCGGCGAACGACGCGCCAAAGAAATCATCTTTACCGGCACACCGTTCACGGCGCAGGACGGCTATGAATGGGGCTTGATCAATAAGGTTTGCGCGCCGGAAAATTTGATCGAAGATACTCTTGTGACGGCCAGAAAGATCGCATCAAATGCACCGCAGTCGATCATGCGCGCTAAGCGCTCAGTCTCCGTTGCATCACAGGTCGACCGTAGCACAGGGTATCAGTTCGAACTTGAAGCTTACAATCGATTGGTCGGCTCTAAGGATCGCCTTGAAGGCGTGCTTGCCTTCAACGAAAAACGCAAAGCTAATTTTACTGGGGAATAAGGAACTTCACTATGAGAGATAATAACGACGTTCTCATTCATGAGGTCGGCACCCGTGACGGCTTACAAAGCATTCAGACCATCTTCTCAACCGAAGGCAAAATGGAATGGATCCGCCGTGAGGCTGCCGCCGGTGTGCCGCAGATTCAGGTTGGCTCGTTTGTGCCACCAAAGTTGCTGCCCCAGCTTGCCGACACCGCTGAGGTGGTGCGTCAATCAATTGCTATCCCCGGTCTGACGGTCGCCGCCTTGGTGCCAAACCTACGCGGTGCGGAAAATGCCATGGCTGCAGGTGTGCATCAGGTCGGTGTCGTGATGTCTGTTTCCGAGGCGCACAATCAAGCCAATGTGCGGCGCTCGGTTCAGGAATCATTAGATGAGTTCGAGAAGATCGTCGCGTATCGCGACGCTCACCCTGAATATAAGGACACTGTGATTTCTGGCGGTATGGCGACGGCGTTTGGCTGCACCATTTCCGGGACGGTGCCGGTTTCCGATGTGATGCGCATCGCTGAGGGTCTACTTGCACGCGGCGCTGACCGTTTGGGGGTCGCAGATACCGTCGGCTATGCCAATCCACGTCAGGTCCGTGACTTGTTTCGTGAATTGTACGAGACGGTCGGCAAAGATGTGCCGATCGGTGCACATTTTCACGACACCCGAGGTTTAGGTTTGGCCAACGTGTCCGCCGCACTGGATGCCGGTATCCGCGAGTTCGATTCCTCGCTGGCCGGTCTTGGGGGCTGCCCATATGCACCTGGCGCCAGCGGTAATATTGTCACCGAGGACCTCGTCTTTATGCTTGAGGCGATGGGCCTTGTGACCGGCGTCGATCTTGATGGTCTATTGGAAGCCCGCGCCATCATGGAGCGCCAGCTAAATGGTGAGCCGGTACATGGCACCTATGTCATGGCTGGTGTGCCGAAAGGATTTGTTGCTGCCTCTGCGGCCTAAAATACTTAAACGTCAAAACCACTGAGAGGAAACGCGCGTGTCCGCATCCGAACTTTCGATGTCGCTGGAAGAAGATTATCCTGAAATTCGTGAACAGGTTGCCAGATTGTGCGCCGATTTCCCGGGCGATTACTGGCGTGATCTAGAGAAGCAACCGCCGTCCGGCAGTTATCCGACGGCATTCATCGAAGCGTTGACCGAGTCGGGCTATCTCGCCGCATTGATCCCAGAGGAGTTTGGTGGCGCTGGTCTGCCGATCCGCGGTGGCGCCGTAATTTTGGAGACGCTGAATCGTATGGGCTGCTCTGCCGCTGCTGGGCACGCGCAAATGTACACCATGGGGACCATTCTTCGGCATGGCAGCGTTCAGCAGAAAGCGCATTTTTTACCGAAGATCGCCAGCGGCGAGTTGCGTCTGCAAGCGTTTGGTGTGACCGAACCGACAACGGGTTCTGATACAACGCAGATTAAGACCAAAGCAGAGAAGACCGGTGACGGTTATGTTATCAACGGCCAAAAGGTGTGGACCAGCCGTGCCCAGCATTCCGATCTGATGCTGCTTTTGGCGCGCACAACGCCGGCCGATCAGGTCGAGAAGAAGACGCACGGTATTTCGACGTTTCTAATTGATCTGAACGAAGCGCAAAAGAACGGCTGCACGATCACGCCGATTGACGCGATGATCAATCATAACACCTGCGAGGTTTTTTTCGATAACGTGCCGATCCCTGCCAGTGCTCTTATCGGCGAGGAAGGTCGCGGTTTCCGATATATCCTGGATGGCATGAATGCAGAGCGTTGCCTGACCGCAGCGGAGGCCATCGGCAGCGGTCGATATTTCATCGAAAAGTCGGTTAATTACGCCAACGAGCGGGTCGTCTTCAACCGTCCGATCGGTCAAAATCAGGGTATCCAGTTTCCGATTGCGCAGGGCCATGCAGAGCTTGAAGCCGCCGACCTGATGGTGCGCAAGGCATGCGCCATGTTCGACGCTGGATTGCCTTGCGGCGGTGAGGCTAACATGGCGCGTCTGCTGGCGGCAGAAGCATCATGGAAATGTGCTGAGGCTTGTTTCTCGGCGCACGGCGGCTTCGCTTTTGCGCGCGAATACGATATCGAGCGGAAATGGCGGGAAACGCGGCTATCGCGCACGGCGCCGATCTCGACAAACTTGATTCTTGGCTATGTCGGTCAGCATATCCTTGGCATGCCGAAATCTTACTAAACAGGAATATGCTATAAACGTATTGATAGAGGGAGGGCACACTTAATGCATGTCACCGAACGTTTGGCGAAATGGGCGACAAACGTCGCGCCTGAGCACACGCCCGCCGCCCGTCTGTCAGCTAGGCATGCAATCCAAGACGTCGTCGGTTGCATGACCGCTGGCGCCGGTGATGAAGGGGCCGCTAAGGTTCGTGATGCCGTCAATGGCCTTGGCGACGGGCGATCTGTGATCGTTGGCAGACTGGCGCAGACGTCGTCATCTTATGCGGCTTTGGCGAACGGCATGGCGGCGCATGCATTGGATTTTGACGATACCTTCCTAGAATCCATTACCCATGCAAGTGCCGTACTGGTGCCGGCTTTATTCGCCCTCGGTGACGAAATGAACGCCAGCGGTGCTGATATAGTTGATGCTTATATTGTCGGTTTGGAACTTCATGGCGCGCTCGGCAAGGCTCTCAATCGTTCGCACTACGATCAGGGCTGGCACGCGACATCGACACTAGGCGTCATCGGCACAGCCGGTGCGTGTGCACGGCTGATGAAATTAGACGAAACGCGCTTTGCCCACGCCATGAATTTGGCATTTTCATCGTGCGCCGGGACCAAGGTTCAGTTCGGCTCTATGGCCAAGCCGTTGCATGCCGGTCTGGCTGCTAAAAATGCCGTAGAAGCGGCCAAGCTTGCCGCTGCTGGTGTCGAAGGCCATGTGAATGCATTCGAAGGCCCGATGGGGATGATGCAGATGTACGGCGGCCCCGGGGCACCCGGCTGGGACGCAGCATTTAAGGTGTTGGGCGGCGCATTGGCGATTGAACGTCAGGGGCTGACGGTTAAACGCTTTCCGTGCTGCGCCGCGACGCACCGGGCACTTGATTGCGTTGTGTCCTTAATGGAAAAGCACAACTTTGGTGCTGATGATGTCGCCGGTGTCGATGTCCAAGTGCGCGCCGGGCATGTGCAAAACCTGCGCTATAGCAGCCCGAACAACGAATTTGAGGCACGTTTTTCGATGCAATATTGCGTCGCTGTTGCGCTCCGATACGGGACCGTCCGGCTGTTTGATTTTACGCCGAACGCTGTTGCGCGCGCTGATGTTCGCGCGCTGTTTCCAAAAATCATCATGCGGCAACACGACCTGGAAAATGGTAGCGGTGAAGACAGCCTGACCCCCAGTATCGTCACCATCACACTAAACGACGGTCGCATCGTCAGTGCACGTCAAGAACTGCCCAAAGGGGATGCCGGCAACCCTCTGAACGACCGTGAACGTGATGCTAAGTTTATGGATTGCTGTCAGGGGTTTCTTGCTGACGCAGACCTCGCCTCACTTCGCCGCAGTATTCAGGATATGGATAACCTGACTAGCATTCGTGAACTGACCCATCTGCTGCGTTTTGAAGCCGGTTGCGATCATGGCGAACGGTTTGAGCGTCGCGCCTAAATCGCTGACGGGTCATTAGATACGAATAGGTCTCCGCCATATCCCGCTTCACGTGGAATTCGAACCCTTTTACCTTCGTGCGTGTCGATGGTCTCCGGACGTACCGTAACGAACGGCGTTGCCCGTATTTTCTTAAGTGCCTGCTCCACTGTGCCGTAGGCGGTTAGTCGTTCGACATTCATGCGGGTCGCAAATACCAATTTGTGATGCCCGGCCTTGGCAGCGGTGAGCAACTCGGCGGGGGATATCCAGATCGTCTCGGTGATCTCGTCGCCATCGTGCCCGGCTGGCTGATCTTCGGTATAGCCCGCAACAAAGAAATGTGTATCAAACCGTTTTACCCTGTTCGGCGGGGTGATCCAGTGTGCGAACGCAACCAGTTTGTTGGTGTCGGCAATCAGGCTTTCTTTGTCTAACATTTCGCCGAACGTGAATTTACCGCTGCAGACGTCGGCTCGGTATTGAGATAGCATCCTATCCGCATTTTCCTTACAAACGGGCGCCCCTGTCTTGGCATGACAGGCAAGTAGGATGCCGCTTTCCTCGAAGGTTTCACGGATAGCTGCAATCTTGAATGCATCACCTTTATGGCTGTCTGCCAGGGCATGGTCCGTGGCATCCACACGCCCGCCAGGAAAAACAACGGCCCCACCGGCAAACCTAATGTCTTGATGGCGCTTCACCATGAGGACCTGCATCGACTGGGCTGGCGTTTCACGCAGCAAAATGAGAGTGGCTGCGGGGCGCGGCTCAACAGGGGGGGCTGCCATTGTATTCGAGCTCCTTAATTCACCCTCTAGACCGGACAATCCGCGTTTAAAATGCCTGATGTTATGATCTATGATGAGGCTGCAAGATGAATACTTTTGATGCGATTATAAAGGTCGCAAACCTTCTGTGCCAATCCGCGCTAGGTTAACAACTGTAACCAAGATCGTCTCATTAAGCATTTTGTGGCTTAAGAATCGACAACTTTGAAAGAACACCGGGACAGTCTCAATGGAATTGTTTGTCACTAAAAATTCACCCTACGCGCGCCTGATCCGGGCGCTTTTGCATGAACTCTGCATCAATGACCGCGTCATTGTGACCCTGGCCAAGACTCGCGCTGAAAACAGCCCGTATTATGCGGTTAATCCATCTGGTCGCGTGCCGTATTTGGTCCGCGACGATGGTATCGGCATCGAAGATTCCGATCTTATTGGAAAATTCCTTTGTGCGTTGTGTGATAGCGATTTATGGACCTTTCCGGATGGCGACGAGGGATGGGAACTACGCCGGCTACACAGTCTGTGTCGCAGTTATCTCGATGGTCTCAGCGTCTGGCTGCGTGAAGTCGCTCGGCCCGTTGATGCGCAGTATGCGACATTGATCGCGCATGAGCAGGCGCGCGCCCGGCGGCTGACCATGCTGTGGGAGCAAGAGATAATGAGCCCGTTGATGCAAGGCCCCCTGAACCGAACACAGATGACATTATTCTGCGCCCTGGAAATTGAGCAGTTGCTGCCCGGTTTCGACTGGCGGACGGGGCATCCGAACCTTTCGGCCTGGTATGAGCGGCAGTCTCTCAGGCCGTCGTTTTCGAAAACGGCTAAGGGAACGCTATAAAAGCACTTTGCGACGGGTGCATAGCCGTAAAAAATGAGACTTGTCCTGCCCCCCTATAACTGAGCCACGTATGTTATGAAAAACTCAGTTGCAAGGAGATGGTTTGATGACACGGAAGCGGTTTTCAGAAGAAGATATCTTGAACATTTTGCGCCAGGTTGAGATGGATCTTGCTGGTGGAACGACGGTTGAATGAGCGATACGAGCAGCTGGTATCAGCGATGCAACGTATTACAAA
>JAFMCK010000155.1 GCA_017857825.1 Rhodospirillales bacterium | reverse complement strand
AGTCGGCGTGCGGTAAGGGTCAATCACATACAATTTGGCGCCGTGATCTTTGCGGGCTTTGGTGATGTGGGTCATCACATTGACTTGCGTTGCGACCGGATTGCCGCCCCAGACAACAATCATGTCTGCGACCTGCATTTCGCGCGGATCTGCGCCCCAAACTTTGCCATGTCCCGCCATCCACCCGGCGACGGCGGTGGCAACGCAGATCGTCTCGTCTTCGCGGGAATACCCTAAGGCATGGCGAAAGCCGTGAATGACATCACGCTGCACCAGCCCCATGGTGCCGGCAAAATGATACGGCCAGACGGTTTCCGGTCCGTATTTCTGCGCGGCCCTTTGAAAAGCTTCAGCGACCTCGTCGATGGCTTCGTCCCAGCTCAGTGGCTCAAAATGGCCATCGCCCTTGGTACCGATGCGGCGTAACGGTTGCGTCAAGCGGTCCGGGTGGTGCACGCGTTCACGGTACGCTGCGACTTTGGCGCAAATCACGCCGCTGGTGTAATCGTTGAGCGCATTGCCGCGCACTTTGCCGATTTGATCTGGGCCGAGCTTTTCGACTTCAAGCGCACACGTCGACGGGCAGTCGTGAGGACAAACCGAACGCAGCCAGACAGGATCTTGATCAAGGGGCGCCATGACTGAAATGTACGCTGAGCCGGGCGCACCCGCAACCCGTGTCAGCGTTCACTATGGCATTGAAATCACACTATGTGAAACGTTTCGATTGCATTTGATATGTGCGGCTTTGGCGCACGTATACGCCACCTAAAATACACTCGTACGATATAGGTGGTGTGCGCACAGCAACGCTAGATAATTTACGTAAATGCAGAACGAATGAACGTGGACAGCGAATGGACAAACAACTAAAATCCAAATATTCTAATATTTTCAATAAGTAAGCATCCACACAAAACCAAACGCTTTGAAGGTGAACCTGCGTGTCAGACTCGAATGCACATACTTTTGGATCGCCGCAACCCTCTGTTCTGATTTTTGAATACGAAGGAATTATCAAGGTTTTTCACGACAAATATGATGACCTGATTATTCACGAGTGGTTGGAATATAATCCGGATGAGAAAGACGTGATCATTATTGAGGTGCTTCAAAAGATATATGAAACGTTTCTGAATACCGGTGTTCGAAAAGTCTTGGTGAAAGTGGATAAAACCCGGGGTGTCTTTTCGCCGGAAGTGAATAAATACATTAAAGAAATTCAGTTTCCTCGGTTGATCAAAGACACAAATTTAAAATTTGCGGCGACCGTGATAAATAAAAAGGACATTAACTCCAGATACGCCGAAATTTGGAAAGGACAGCTTGCTCAAAACGCGCCGATTATATTGCACGACGTGGCTTCAGAAGCTGAAGGGCGCGCGTGGCTTAAACAATTCGACTAATGCCTTTCCGGCACCTCCATTGTTGCAGCGGTTTTTTTCACGAGCGAATTAAGCCGCTGTTTGAGCCGTCTTCGTCTTGACGCTCAAGGGGCTTAGACGCAAACTTAGATGTCCCATTTCGCGACAAGGATTCCTTGATGGAAAAGATTGAATGCGCCGTGATCGGCGCCGGTGTTGTCGGCTTGGCTTGTGCGCGCGCCCTCGCGCTGGCGGGGCGTGAAGTAATTGTGCTTGAACGCGCCGACCTGATCGGAACCGAGACCAGTTCCCGCAATTCCGAGGTCATTCACGCCGGTATTTATTACGGCAAAGATACCAACAAAGCGCGGCTCTGCGTTAAAGGCCGTGACATGATGTATGCCTATTGCGAAAGCCACGGCATCGGTCACAAGCGGATCGGTAAACTGATCGTCGCGACCGAACAGAGCCACATCCCGCTCTTGGAGAATATCCGTGCCCGCGCTGCGGCGAACGGCGTCGATAATTTGACGTTCGTTGATGCGGATACGGTCGCCGAGATGGAACCTAATGTGGTGTGCCACGGGGCGTTGATGTCGCCGTCGACTGGCTTGGTCGACAGCCATAGCCTGATGCTGTCTTACCAAGGCGACGCCGAATCGCATGGCGCCATGATCGCATTTAAAAGCCCGGTCGAAAGCGGTGAAGTTACACCCGACGGTATCGTGCTCCGCATCGGCGGTGAAAACCCGATGGAACTGTTGTGCGAACAAGTAATCAATGCCGCCGGTCTTTATGCACAGCCGATTGCAAAAACCATTACCGGCATCCCTGCCGACACGATCCCCGGCAGCTATTACGCTCGGGGGGTTTATTTTACGCTCAGTGGCGGTAAGCCCCCATTTACGCGACTGATCTATCCGGTCCCGGATCCCGCCGGTGGTCTTGGTGTGCACGTCACCATTGATCTGGGCGGCCAAGTGAAATTCGGCCCCGATGTCGAATGGATAGACAGCGTCGATTACACCGTTGATCCGGCGCGGGGCGAGCGTTTCTATGACGCCATCCGCACCTATTGGCCGGGCCTGCCCGATGGCGCCCTGCAACCTGGTTACGCCGGTGTGCGCCCTAAAACTTTTCCTAAAGGCACCCACGATACGGACTTTACGATCCAGGGACCTGAGGTACACCGTGTGAAAGGTCTGGTTAATCTCTATGGCATAGAATCGCCTGGATTAACGTCCTCGTTGGCAATTGCTGAGGATGTCGAAAACATTTTGGTTGCTTAATCGCAACATTGCAGCGGACCGAATGGCGACGCCGATGACGCTCCGACCACTTGTTAAAAATAGCCTTTGCGCTGCTGCTTTTTTTGCGGCATCGCTATTGGTGTCATCGGAGTCACTTGCGCAAGATGCGACGCAACCCGGCTTTACACGCATTCAAGGAGAAACCCAGGGTGCCGCACCGCCGCCACCCTCCGTACGGACCATGGTACGGGATTTTCGTGAAGACATGCGGTCGTTCATCCAGCAAATTTCAAATTACGCGCGTTCTATCGATCCTAATTTTTCGATCATTGTGCGTGACCCCGAAGAACTGATCATCAAGCGCGATGTACAAGACGAAACCATGATCTCGCCGGCACGCACGTTCATGCTGTCGATTGACGGTGTGATGTTTGACGGCGTGTTTCGCGGTGATCGGGTGCTCGGCAAGCCCCCCGCGCCGGAGTTACAAAAGGAAACGTTGGAGCGTATCCAACGCGCGAAGCAAAACGGGCTTCCGGTGTTTTTATTAGATTTCGCGGCCAAGCCGGCTGAAATCGACGAGGTGATCCGTAGCGCCGATAAACTGGACGCTATCGTCAACGTGCTGCCGGTGCCTGAAAACCTCATGACGACGCTGCCGACCTACCCGCGCCGACCGCACAATGAGAACCCGCGTAACGTATTATCGCTGCATGACGTGAAGAATTTTACCTACATCGCCAACCCTCGTGCCTGGGGCCGCCAAGATCAGTTTGCGTTCGCGATGCACGATTCAAACTATGATCTGCTGATCGTCGATCCATTCATCGGGCGTGAACCGTTGTCCGGGCAAGCGGTGGCGACATTGAAATACAAAAAAATCGGTGCGCAGCGATTGGTGTTTGCGCGTGCCGACATCACCTCGGCGATGAGCCATCGTTATTATTGGAAATCTGGCTGGACCGAGGGATACCCGAGCTTTATCGGTGCACCATTCCCAGGCGAACCTGATCGTTATTTCGTCGACTACTGGGACCCGGCATGGCAACAGCTTATCTTCGGCAGCCCACAGTCGTTTATCTATGGGCTCATCCAACAAGGCTATAACGGCGTCTTGCTCGAAGGCATGCAGACGTACTTGGCGTTTGAAGGTAACGTGGAGATTCCGCAGGCCTTTGCCCCGATGGTGTTAAGCGAAGAAAAATAACGCGGCTTAGCGGTCGCATTCAACCGATGCATATCGACTACTCAGGTTGTGCAATACCTGATAAAATCAAAAAAAGACGACTAATTATAGGGAGACGCCCATGCCCTTGCTCACCGAAGCTGGTTCGTTCAAGGCTGTGCGCGACGCGTTCACCTGGGATGTGCCGGATCGCATCAACATGGGCTGGCAGGTCTGTGATCGTCATGCTGAAGAAATGCCGACCCGCACGGGGTTGATCGTGGCTGAAGCCGACGGCGGCCAGCGTGACTATTCCTGGTCCGAATTGGCGCAACTTTCCAATCAAATGGCGAACGTTTTGGAAGCCAAAGGACTTAAACGCGGTGATCGCTTTGGCATTTTGCTATCGCAATGTGTCGAGGCCGCGATCAGTCACGTCGCCGCTTGGAAGATGGGCGCAATTTCGATCCCTTTATTTGCGCTGTTCGGTGAGGAAGCCTTAGCTTTTCGTCTTAAAGACAGCGGCGCAAAGATGATCATTACAGAAGATATTCATCTCGCTAAAATCGAAGCGATCCGCGACCAATTACCTGACCTTGAGCTGGTGTTGCTGATTGACGGCAAAGACGGTGCCGACAGCGTCGACTTTTGGCGCGCCATGGATCAAGCAAAAGACGCCTTCCAGATTGTTGATACGGCGGCGACGGACCCTTCGTACATAATCTATACGTCAGGCACGACCGGCAATCCGAAGGGCGCGTTACAGGGCCATCGTTCATTGATCGGGCATACCCCGGCGATTGAGTTCTTTCACGACTTTATGCCGCAACCGGGCGATCTGATGTGGACACCGGCAGACTGGGCATGGATCGGTGGCCTGATGAACTGCTTGATGGGGGCGTGGTATCATGGTGTGCCGGTGTTGGCGCATCGGGCCCGCAAATATGATCCTGAACAAGCACTGCGATTGATGGCTGACTACAACGTGCGCAACACGTTCATGCCGCCAACCGCCCTCAAAATGATGCGTGCCGTCGCGGATATTCCAAGCTATGGCGTCAACTTGCGGACCGTCGCCTGCGCCGGCGAACCTATGGGTGTCGAGCTTTTAGACTGGGGGCGTAGTACGCTCGGTGTCAGCTTCAACGAATTCTACGGTCAGACCGAATGCAATCTGGTTGTCGCCAACTGCCAAAAGATTATGGAGGTGAAACCGGGTTCGATGGGGCGCGCGGTCCCCGGGCACACCGTCGCCGTGATCGATGCAGAAGGCAATGAAGTCGACCCCGGGACGGTCGGGCAGATTGCTGTCAAAGCGCCGGACCCTGTGATGATGCTGGAATACTGGAATAATCCTGCCGCGACGAAGGCCAAGTATCTCGGCGATTGGCTGCTGACCGGTGATCAGGGCACCATGGACGATGAGGGGTATTTCCGCTTTGTCGGACGTGATGACGATGTCATCACGTCAGCGGGCTATCGGATCGGGCCTGGTGAAATTGAAGATTGTCTGACCAAACATCCTGCCGTCGAGTTGGCCGCTGCCATCGGCGTGCCCGATGCCGTTCGCACGGAAGTCATCAAAGTGTTCGTGAAGTTAATGCCGGGGCACAACGGCAGCCCGGATTTGGAAGAAGACATACGCGCGTTCGTTAAAACACGTCTCAGCCCGCACGAGTATCCCAGGCAGATCGCTTTCGTCGACGCATTGCCCCTGACGTCGACCGGCAAGATACGCCGCAAAGATTTACGGGATGCTGAACAGGCGGCTGGCTCTTAACGCCCGCGTTACCCCGAAATTGCTCAGTCGACGCGACACGGCGTAACGGAGGCGATGACGAATCCTTCGTCGGGTGGGAACCGCTCTTTCACCACCTTTCTCGCATGATCTGCTGTCTCGGCGACCACGTCCTGGACTTTCTCGTCGGCCCACTGGTCATCAAAGAACGCGTGGCTTTGGTTATCTTTCACCAATGACCTTACGTCCTTGTTATAAATGGAAACTTCGAAGACTTGGTCTCCATTGTGCGGCGTGCGTTCCATCGTTCGACCCCCTTTATGTTAGGTCTGGTTGGCGTCGCCTCCCCTATTCCTTTTGCGGTCCTTTTAGCGAACCTGTGATCATTGTGATCTTTATAAGACGAAATGGTTAGAAACATGTTTACGGCTGTCAATGGCGGACGCCCACAAAGCCGCAGAAAGTCTAGAAGATGATGAAATTGTTGCACAATTACAACATTTTGACGGCACTCTATCGGCGGGCCATACTCGATATTCCCTCTATTAGGAGTCGTATATGGCCGTCGTTGAATACTTCTTTACCTTAGTCTCACCATGGACATTTTTGGGTGATGCGGCGTTTCGCGGCATTGCACAAAAGCACGGTGCCACCATCCGCCACGTTCCCGTCAATATGGGCCGTGTATTCCAAGCCACGGGTGGTTTGCCCTTGGCCAAACGTTCGGACGCACGCAAAGCGCTGCGTATGCAGGAGTTAAAGCGCTGGCGTGCCTATCGCGACGTGCCCATAAACCTTGAGCCGGCACATTTTCCCGTATCGGACCAATTGGCCGCCGGCATTGTGATCGCTGCCCAGCAGACCGGTGCCGACGTCGCTGAACTCTGCCACGCGTTTATGAGAGCCGTATGGATAGAAGAGCGCGATATTTCAGATACTGAAACAGCGATCGCGATCACCAATGCCTGCGATCTGGACGGAAAGCTGCTCAGTGCGGCGGCCAGCAATCCCTCCGTCAATGCGATTTGGGAACGTAATACTGATGATGCGATTGCGCGGGGTGTGATGGGCGCGCCGTTTTATATCATCGATGAGCACACCTTATGGGGCCAGGACCGTCTCGAATTTGTCGAAAACATTCTGACCAAGCGGTAACCCGTCGCGCGGTTCGTTTAATGTAGTTCCGGCGGCAAACTGATGGTGCGCGCGATGTCGTCGGACTGAAAGCCGACGGCACTGGGCCGCTTAATACCTTGCAGCGCGGCAACGCCAAATAATTCTGTGACGACGCCTTCAATACGTAACCAATGCAGAATGTTGCCGGATGTTAGGTCAATGACCATCAGGCCGCATCGCGCCTCGGTCTTATGTGCATCAAGGTTTTCCTGTAACGCGATTTCGTCGAAGTTTTCGCTGTCCCGAACCTTAGAGATACATATCACTGCACAGTTGCCGACGATCGTCATACCGCGCAGGTAGCCGGGACACATCGTCACAGGCTCAAACTTTTTTGTATCAAGATCGACGCGCCCCAGATATCCGGTGCCCGAGTCCAAAACCCATAAAGTGTGCCCGTGCATGCGCGGCGAATGCGGCATCGATAAACCGTCACAAACGATCTCGTTGCTACGCACGTCGACGATCACTCCGCCGCCTACACGATCTTTTCGCCATCCATCGACCGTGTCCGACTTGGAAACCGCTGTCACATACGCCGGTCTACCGTCTTCCATCGCGAGACCATTTAAATGGCAGCGATCTTCGGGGACGTAGTCGGAAATAAAGTCGGGACGCCACACCGGGTGAAAACTGTAATCACGACTTAGATACGAAATGCAATTGAACAACGTGTTGACGAACACCAGCCTACCGTCGCCATCGACCGCCATTTCGTGGCAATCGATATCACCTGTCACATGGGATGATTTCGGCACATAAACGGCATCGAACCCGTCTCTTATTTCGCCAACGCGGAGCGCATTTTCGAACCGCCAAATTTGCCAACGCGATGCAACGTAAAGCGAACGCGCAGCGGCGGCGACCCCCATGCAACGATCCAACGTCCGCTCGGTGACCGAAAGCCCGCCCTCGGCATTTATACCGAGTAGAAATAGTTTTGACGCTTGGTAGGTGCTCACCGCCAGACTAACCCCCTGCCCGGCCAGCCACGTTGCAAAATGTTGCGAGGCAATCACTTCAAAGGGCTGCGTTGACGTTACCGTGCTTTTTTTCGCCGGTGCTTTGCGCTTGC
>JAFMCK010000154.1 GCA_017857825.1 Rhodospirillales bacterium | reverse complement strand
CAGGCTTTGACCTGGAATACGGCAACAACAGACGGTATGGCGACCTCAGTATCGATGGCCTATCGGTTGCGATGAAGCGTGCCGCCGACGTACGTGAACGCTTCGGCGTCAAAAGCATCGATGCCGACATGCTGGCGGCGTGGCAAGCAGACACCTCGCGCACGACGTACGTGATGGATGTGCGAGATCCGGCTGAATTTGCAGCGGCCCATGTGCCGGGCGCTCGTCCGGCACCGGGTGGGCAGCTTGTGCAGGCGACGGATCGCTACGTTGGCACGCTCGGCGCCCGAATTGTTTGTGTCGATGACAACGGTGTGCGGGCGACGATGACGGCTTCTTGGCTGGTGCAGATCGGTTGGGATGCGGTGATCTTGGAGCCGGGCGCCATACCGATGACCGAAACCGGCGGGTATGCGTCGAAAACCGCGCCGGTGCCCGATGTGTCCCGCATCAATGCGACACAACTGGCGGCGCGCATGATCCAAACCCACGTCGTCGATGTCGGTGACAGCTTGTCGCACCGAAAGGCGCATATTCCGGGATCACGATTCGCGATCCGCGCCAACATGCCGGATAATCTGTCTGACCTGCCGAATGATCGTCCGTTGGCGCTGACATCTAGTGACGGCACGTTGGCCGCGTTCGCCGCCGCCGATTTGCTGGCCGCCGGCACGGACCGCGAGATTATCGTCTTAGAAGGCGGCACCCAAGCGTGGAAGGCGGCGGGCTTACCGCTCAAAGACGGCTTCGAGGGCAATCTCGACCCCTCGGTCGACGTTTGGTATCGGCCATATGACATGGACGACGCGCAAGAAGGCGCGATGAAACAGTACCTCAGTTGGGAAGTGAACTTGGTCGCGCAAATTGAACGCGACGGCACCACGAACTTCCGGACCTTCAATTAACCCGCCATCAAGGCACAACAAATAAGAAAAATTTGGGAGCGACATCAATATGAAAATCATGGTTCTGCCGGGCGACGGTATCGGCCCCGAAATCACCGACGCCACGCTCACGGCCGTGCGCGCACTTGACGAAAAATATGGACTGGGCCTCGATCTCCAGACCCGCGAGATCGGGCTCAAGGCAATTGCGAATCGGGGTTCATCGCTGCCTGACGATATCGTCGAAGAATGCCGCACGGCGGCGGGGACGATCTTAGGCCCGGTCGATACCTACGCCTATCCACCGGCGTCCGAGGGTGGGATCAATCCGTCCGGTACCATGCGAAAGCGGCTTGATCTATATGCCAACATCCGCCCGAGCCGGACTTATGACGGTGTGCCGGCAATGGCCGCGAAAATGGACATGGTGGTGGTCCGCGAAAACACCGAAGGTTTCTACGCGGATCGCAACATGTTCATGGGGTCGGGCGAATTCATGCCGACCGAAGATGTTGCGCTGTCGGTGCGCAAAATTACCCGCCAAGGCTCAAACCGTATTGCGCGCCAAGCTTTTGAATTGGCCGCGCGCCGCCGCAAGAAAGTGACCGTCGTGCACAAAGCGAACGTGCTGAAAATCTCGGACGGCTTGTTCCTCGAAGAGGTCATGAAAGTTGCTGCCGACTATCCTGGTATTGAGGTCGAAGAGCTGATTATCGATGCGGCGACTGCACACCTGATCCGCCGGCCGGGGGATTTCGATGTGCTGGTCACCACCAATATGTACGGCGATATTTTATCCGACGAATGCGCGGAACTGTCCGGCGGCCTTGGCCTGGGTGGGTCGATCAACGCCGGTGATGCGGTCGCGATTGCGCAAGCGGCGCACGGCTCGGCCCCCGATATTGCGGGTCAAAACAAAGCCAACCCGTCGGCGCTGATGGTTTCGGTTGCGATGCTGTTGGATTGGATGGGCGGGCGCACCGGTGCCAACAGCATGACCGATGCCGCGCAAGCCTTGCAGGTGGCAATTGCAGATTCCTTGTCGGACGCTGCCGTACGCACCGGCGACTTGGGCGGGCAGGGCACAACTGAGGCGTTTGGGGCTGCCGTCGCGGTGCGGATTAAGGGCTAACCCCCTCACTCAACCTCTCCCCCATACATGGGGAGAGGGATAAGGAGGGGGGTCCGCGTCAGGGTCCCTCTCCTCCACGTAGTGGGGGAGCGGACAGGTGAGGGGGTCCTACTTTAGCCCTTCTTCATCACATCCAGCACGTCATGAAAGCTCTCAGGTGCTGTGTTGCCGAAGGCTTCTTTCATTGCCGGTGTGGCGAGTGAGCGGATGCGTTTTGCTGCAGCTTCCGACATGATGGGATCAATGCCGACGTCACGGAGCGTGGCCGCGACCTCATCCATTTCATCGGCCCGTCGGACACCATGAATGGCGGTACGGCCAAGCAGATAGTTGGTGAAATGTTTCCAATCCAAACCGGGATAACCTTCGGCAATGGACTCCAAGACCTCGTCGGCGGCGCCGTATTTGTCGGCGCCCAGTACACACTCTTGCAACAGGGCTTCCATGCCTTTGATAACGATGGAACGAAACATTTTGATCGCCGCCGCGCGCCCGTATTCAAGGCCGACATCGGTGATGTCCATGCCGTAAGGGGTGAATATCGCGACGACCTCGGCTGCGTCTTTGCCGCACATCAGGATCGGCACTTTGACCCCGAAATTCGGCACCGACCCCATGATCGCACCTTCAACGAAACGCGCCCCTGTGGCATTGATGATGTCTGCGATCTCGCGCTTGGTGACGGGGGAAACCGAGTTTAGATCGACGACGATCTGGCCCGGCGTCAACAATGGCGCGACCGCTTTGGCGACGTCCAAGGCGACAGCAGCTGTCACCGTCAGAAAGACGATATCCCGCCCGGCTAAGGCACCTTTGAGGTCGGTGTACGTTGTTGCCCCCGACGCCGTTCGCGGCGTGCGCACAAAGGCCGTGATGTCATCAATACCGGCTTGCGAAAGTTTTTCAGCAAGGATCGCCCCGACCTCGCCGAAGCCGATGATGCCGAGCTTAGGCGCGCTCATTCAGCGGCGTTCCGTAGCCCGGGATATAGGGCTGCGATATCGTCTAGGGTGTCGAGCTTCCAGATGCACTCTTCAAGTTGTCGTGCCCGTTCAGCGCCGATGATGTCAGTTGCCAGATCGTGGTATTTTGCCGATAGCTCTGCGTCCGAAAGTGGGGAATCAGGATCGCCTTTGCGGGTGGGCGCGTAGAAATCGAGGACACTGCCGTCAGCAAGCGTCATGGCCACTTTGGCCGAGCGGCGTTTTGGGAACGCGGCGTCGCATTCATCGTCTTTGCTGACGAAGATTTTTTTGGCCAGGTCCAGCACCGCTTGATCTTGCAACTTGTCGTCTTCGAATGCGGCCATCCGGCAACTGCCATGCAACAGCGCTACGGCAACGCAATAGGGGAGGCTGAATTTTGCCTCGAACACGGTCTTGACGATTTGCTGGCCAACGATTTCCACCGCCGGACCATAGGTGCCGGCATCAATGCGGACGATGTCGGCCGGATTGATGTTGTGGGCTGCCTGCAAGTGCAGGGCACCGTCGATGGCCGCATGCGCGTGGCCGCAGGCGGCGTGGTTTTTCACAGTGATGCGCTGAATGGTGAAATCTTTACCGAGGGTCTTGGCCGCGTTCGACCAATCGACGCCGCCGCACATGGCATTGCCGAAGCCGCGCTCGCCTTCGAGCATATCAAGCACCCCGGTCACCCCGGCGCCCGCGACCAAGGCACAGGTAAGCCCGGTTTCTGCCGCGTGGCCCCCGTGCATCGGCTTTGCCATGGCATCGCCCCGAAACGCTTGTTGCAGCCCTGAACACAGGGTGACGGCATTGGCCAACGCGTGCATCGCTTGTTCTTTGTTGAGGCCCAGGATCGTTGCCGCTGCCGCCGCTGCGCCGATCGTGCCCACCGTGCCCGTCGTGTGCCAGAATGCGTAGTGCGCCGGGTTCACGGTCTCAGCAATGCGGTCTGAAACTTCGTAGCCGGCAATGACACCGCGCAGGAATGTCTCACCTGACACCCCCTTGGCTTCGGCGATGGCGAGCGCAGCCGAGATCACCGGCACGCCCGGATGATAGATGCCGTCCCGGTAGATATCGTCGAATTCAATGGTGTGGCTGGCGGCCCCGTTGATCAGCGCAGCGGTCTTCGCGTCTGTGACCTCACCGCCCGGGTATAAACGTGCGCGCCCGTGCCCCAACATATCGCTCAGCGCTTGGGTCATCATTGTCGCCGGCGCGATGGCGCCGCCCGGCAAAGTCGCGCCCATGTAATCCAGCACGCAACGCTTGGCCGCGTGCAGCACCGCTTCTGGCAACGTACATGTTGCCGCATCCGCGCAGAACGCCGCGAAGGGGGCTAGAACTGGTTCAGATGTGTCTGCGGTGCCGGGCATCGACTTATCTCCCTTTGAATTCGGCCTTGCGCTTTTCCATGAACGCGCGACGGCCTTCGATGTAGTCTTCCGACTTGAAACAGTCGTCGACGATCGATGCACACAGATCGTGATTTCGATCTGCATCGTCCTTGAGACATTCTTTGACCACGACTTTGACCGCCTTGATGGTCAGTGGCGCGTTACCGGCGATGGTTGCGGCATAATCGTCGACGTAAGCATCGAATTCCGCACGCGGCAGTACGCGGTTGAAATAGTTCATCCGTTCGGCTTCGTCGGCCGTGAATTTGCGGGCCGTGTAAAACAATTCCATGGCATAGCTTGGCCCAATGATGTCGACCAACGGCTTGAGGCCGTCGACCCGGTAGCCCAGGCCCAGTTTTGCCGCCGGAATCGCGATGATCGCATCGTCGGTGGCGAGCCGTATATCGCAGCACGTCGCGATGCCGACGCCGCCGCCGACACAAAAGCCTTCGATTTTGGCGATGGTTGGCTTGTCCACGGTGCGCAGAAGCTCAGACGAATGTTCGACCGCTTCGTTGTAGATTTTGACGCCTTCTTCGGAGGATCGGTTTTTCTCAAACTCGGAAATGTCGGCGCCGGCGCAGAATGCTTTTCCGCCTTCGCCGGAGATTATGATGACGCGCACCGAATCGTCCGCTGCAAAATCTTCGATGGCTTTGCCCAGGTCTTGCCACATGGTCAACGTCATGGCGTTGCGGCGGCTTTGGTTGTCCATTTTGACGCGACCAATCGCGCCGTCCTTTTCGACGGTCAGGCGTTTGATAGGCGCGTCGTTTGCAGCGTCCGGCATGTTTGTATCCTCCGTGAGATTTAATTTCGTTGCCGTATTGTCGCGCGACAAACCGGGTTCGGCAAGGTCTGCCGGCGTGCCGTCAGCGCGTTTGTCATTTGCCCGCGCGGCACCGATAATCGTTTCGAATGGCACACTAAAAATGCCCCTTGGAGACAGTGATGATCGCAGCATTTGAACGTATGACCGGCCTCGGCCTTCGTGAGCAGGCACCGGCGTGGATGGTGGGCCTTGGGCATGGCGCGACGCATTGGATTGCGGCGACATTCTATTTGCTGTTGCCGTACCTCACCATCGAGATGGGGCTGAGCTATGCCACCGCCGGTCTTTTGGTGACGACGTTTCACATATGTTCGTTCGCAGCCAACTTCGGCAGCGGCATGGTGGTTGATGTTTTGGGCCGCCGCGTGCTGGTGCAGGCGGTGGCGCTGGTGATCGGTGGGCTTGCGCTGACATTGATGAGCACGGCGGGCGGGATCGTGACGCTGTTGGTGTTGGTCGGCATTATCGGCGCAACCAACAATCTTTGGCACCCTGCCGCGATTTCGTTTTTATCCGGTGCTTTTCCAAAGAATCGCGGCTATGCGCTGTCGATCCACACGCTTGGTGCGACGTTGGGCGACAGCGTCGCACCGTTGTGTATTGGTGCGTTACTCGCCGCGTTGACGTGGCGCGAAACGGCGGCTTGGGGCTCAATCCCGGTCTATGTGGTGGCGTTTTTGGTGTTCGTGTCGCTGGTCCGCCTTGAGCGTCGGGCGCGGGTCGAAGCAGGCACCAAATCGATGACCATCGCGGCGTATTTCTCCGGTATTCGGTTGATGATCAGAGATAAGGCGGCGATGGGGCTTTGCCTGATGGCGGGCTTTCGTTCGATGACGCAGTCGGGGTTGATCATGTTTGTGCCGATCTATTTGGCCAACACCCTGCAAGTCGGTCCGTTCATGACCGGCGTCGGCGTGATGGCGATGCAGATGGGCGCGTTTGTCGCTGGCCCAGCGGCGGGCGCATGGTCGGACCGGGTCGGGCGCCGACCGGTTGTGCTGGCAGGTGCGACCGGGACCACGCTGACGGTGTTGTTCCTGGCGCTCGCCGGCAACGAGTATATTTTCATTGCCGGTGTCTCCGTCCTTGGTTTCGTGCTGTTTGCCATCCGTCCGGTGATCCATAGCTGGATGATGGACCTGACCCCCGACAATATGCACGGCAGTGCCACGAGTGCGCTGTTTGGCATGCAGTCGGCGTTGTCGCTGCCGATCCCGATTATCGGCGGTTTTATCGCCGATAGTTACGGCGTCGGCGCGGTATTTTATATGCTGGCCGGCACCATGCTGATCGCCAATGTATTGGTCGCGATGTTACCGGGTGCGGCGAAAGAAGACGCTGCCAAACAAGACGGCGTTTAACCCCGCTCGGGCAAGCCATGTTGCATCATCCGCCACAGCAGAATGTTGATGCGGTCTTGACCGAAAAAAGTTTCACCCCGAAATGTCATCAGTGGCACGCCCCAGTGCGCGGCGGCATCATGTGCGGTCTGGTTTTCCGCGATCACCGCTTCCAGCCGATCCGGGTCGGCTTCAACGTCGGCCATCAACGCGTGCCCGTTCAGTCCTGCGGCATTCATGGCTTGGAGTAAGTGATCGCCTTCATTCCAACCGTCAACGCTACCGTCCCATATCAGGCGCGCCACTTTGTCCAAAAACGGCAGACCGGCGTCACGGATTTGCGCCGCAGCGCCCAATAGGGTGAGCTGCCGGATGTAAGGCTGCTCTTCCGCAATGACGTTTGTTTCCATGTCTTGGACAATTGGATCGGGCACCGGGCGACGATAGGGAATGCCCAAAAACTCCGCCATTCGGGCCGTGTCCAAAAGATTATATTTTCGGTACTTCGGATTGACGTTTTTAAAGAAGTCCGGCGTCCGTACGGCGAGCGGAAACACCGGTCGCACGTTGACGAACACGTCAAATTGGCGCTCGATTTCCAAGATACGATCCAGCGCCAAATAGCAGTACGGGCTGCGAAACGACCAAAATAAATCGAACGAGAATTTATCGGCGTCGCGGCCCGCCATATCCAACACCTCAGAGCCCCATCAGCGCACGCATGCGGCTGTTGAACTTGTGCCCTTCGGTTGAGAAGTTCTCGAGCACCGTGAAGTGATTGAGGTCCGGTTCAACCAATTCCTCGCAAGGAATACCTTTGGCGCCCCAGACGTCGGGCAGGATCGCATTGTGGCGTAAAAACTCTGGCGTCTCGGCGCCGCCGACGGCGAACACCATGGGCGCGATTAACTGCGGGTCCAAATGCATCGGACTGTAATCACGGACGGTTTGTTCGGTGAAACCCAGCGTTGGATTCATGTAGTTTAGGCGGATCGGCTCCAGGTCGTACAGCCCGGAAATCGCAAAGCCGCCTTTGATCGAAGTTTTCGGGACGTCCCATTCGCCCCAATCGGTGGCAATCATCATTGCCGTCACGTGACCGCCGGCGGAGTGGCCGGTAATGTAGATGCGCTCCGGATCGCCACCATGATCGGCGGCGTTTTTATGGGTCCAGGCGACCGCGGCGCGGCACTGGCGTACCAATTCGGCCATATCAACTTCGGGAATCAAGGCAT
>JAFMCK010000153.1 GCA_017857825.1 Rhodospirillales bacterium | reverse complement strand
TGCCGGACGTCACGTTGCACATCGCTGCATTTGCATGGGCCTTCGGCTTCATCGGCTTTGCGGTTTATCACGCGCCGATGTTGTTGCGGCGCCGTGCGACGGCATCTTAAAAAACACGACAGACAAAACGAAGCGGCCCGCACATCTTGATGCGGACCGCTTTTTGTATCCCAGACTACAACGCTTACGGCAGCGCTTTGCCGCTGGTATGCGCATCGCCGTATTCGCTTGGGGCAACGACTTGTTCCATCAGATCGTTGTCCCATGTGCCGCTGACTTTGATGTGCGCGGTCGCACCTAGGTTCACTGCCTCGATCAGATTGTGGTTCACGTAGGCATAGACACCCGGTTGTCGGAATGTATACAGCGCGCAGCCCGCAGACCCACCCCGGATAAACCAGGTTTCCTGATCGCGCAGGGGTGGACAATTGAACTTACCTGTTTCCCAAACCAGATCACCGTGACCGCCGATCAAGTGCGGGCGGGTATCACGGTTGGCCTGCGCGTGAATCAGCAGCACGGTCTCACCGACGGCCGCCTGCAGTGCATTCTCGCCGGTCATCGAGCCGACGCGCCCATTGAAAACCACATGTGTCGAGATTAACCCGTTCATGACTTCCAGCGTATCGCCATAGGCACTGCCCGGGTCTGTGTAACGGATAAAATCGCCGTTTGCATCGCGTGGGATATAGAAATCGTTCTCGCCGATGTAGAACACTTTGTCATATTTAACGCTTTTGCCCTTGTCGTCCCGCAGTCAGTCGCGGGGCAGAATCATGATCGCGCCACTCATACCTGAGACCACGTGCCAAGGGATCATCGGGCCGCCTGGTGCGCAGTGATAGACAAACGTGCCGGGCCGCGTTGCTTTAAAGCGCAGCACCGTATGCTCGCCGGGGCTCACCAACGTCAGTGCACCACCGCCGAGACCCCCGGTTGCGGCGTGAAAATCGATGTTGTGCGGCATCGTGTTTTGTGGCGGGTTGATGAGCATCAACTCCACATAGTCACCCTCGTGCACGATCATCATCGGGCCTGGGATCGAGCCGTCAAAGGTCATGCCTTGCAGCATGGTGCCGTTATCATCGATTTCCATTTCCTGCTCTAAAATCGTCATCTCGAATTGGACGACGCTGGGCTCATGGGTGGCGACTTGTGTGTGTGGATGGACCATCGGTGGCGCCACCAGTTTGACTTTGCGCCGGGGCAGTTTGCTGAGATCAACTTTTTTGCCGACCGGGGTCAGTGATTCCGACGCGGCGGCAATATTTTGCGCCATGACCGTTGGCGCCGAGGCAGCCAACGCAGAGGCGATCAATAGGGAACGACGTGAGAGCATCATGTGTCTCCTTTATCTCGATGACGGATAATTCCATCGTTGAGCGTATAGAGATCGAGCGGGTCGTTCTTTGTGTTGCATCAAACAACGCGGCATTGTTGGGAAGACACTATATCGCGCCGCTGAGCCGACGGGCCACGGCGTCGCCGGCCCATTTGCCGCTGGCCATGCAACCGCTCAGCAGGTAGCCCCCGGTGGGGGCATCCCAGTCCAGCATTTCTCCGGCAATATAGACCCCGGGCATATGTTTTAATTCTAAATCCACGCTCAGGTCGGCCCAGGTGACGCCGCCGGCACTCGAAATCGCTTCGGCGAGGGGGCGGGGGCGCAGCAGGGTGAGCGGCATCGCCTTGATGCGGGCTGCGAGCCTTGCCGGATCGGCGTAGTCGGCCAAGTCAACGCCTTCGCGCAAAAGCGCTGCCTTGGCAC
The DNA here is from genome assembly GCA_017857825.1 of Rhodospirillales bacterium. GTDB lineage: Bacteria > Pseudomonadota > Alphaproteobacteria > Rhodospirillales > Casp-alpha2 > UBA4479. Next base: position 6,030 of record JAFMCK010000153.1, on the reverse strand, counting down.
CACTGATCGAGACGGTACGGCGCAGATGATTGGCCATGGATTTCTTGCCGCGCGGTTTTGCCAACCTTGTGGTCAGAGTTTCTGTATCTAAGTCCGGGGCGAGATCGATTTGTACGGTCGCCGCGCCGTGCTGCGCGATGGCGTCACGTATTGCGCTTGAAAGTGCATAGATCGGCCCGCCTTCGAGGCCGTCTTCGGTGATCATGCATTCGCCGCCCGCCGTGTGGCCATCGATGCTGATTTTAATTCCTTTGAGCGGCGCGCCCTGGTGCTTGTCGCGAACGTGCGCGCTCCAGGCCACATCGAAGCCGCAGTTTGACGGCAGCAACGGCGCGACGTTGACGCCGTTACTTTGCAACGGCGCAACCCAGGCGCCGTCGGACCCTAGCTGCGGCCAACTTGCGCCGCCAAGCGCCAAGATCGTCGCATCCGCCCGCACGGCAACGGCGCCGTTCGGTGTGTCGAAGTTGAGCGCGTGGTCTGCGGTCCATCCGGTCCATTTGTGGCGCACATGTATACGTACGCCCGCCGCACGGAGCCGACGCAGCCACGCGCGGAGCAGCGGGGCCGCTTTAAATTCCAGCGGGAACACGCGCCCCGAGCTGCCAACAAACGTTTCAATGCCAAGCCCATGCGCCCAGGTTTGAATGGCATCGGGGTTAAAGGCTTCGAGGATCGGCGTCATCGGTGTCTGGGCATCATGAAAGCGCGTCATGAATGTTGCGAATGGCTCGGCATGCGTCAGGTTTAAGCCGCTTTTCCCGGCCATCAAAAATTTGCGGCCGAGCGATGGCATGGCGTCATATATGTCGACCGTAATGCCCTTGTCGCACAGTGCCTCCGCCGCCGCCAAACCCGCCGGCCCGCCGCCGATGATCGCAATGGTCTTGGTGCCCGAAGGCTGCATATACGGAATCCTATGGATGGAGTCTGGTGATCTTTCCAACCTATCACCAATCGGTGCGGGTATGAAACTCATGTGCTTCTTGGCCGAAAACCAAGGGCGACATTGAAGGTGACAATTTTCCGCTTGATTTAAGTCCGGCAAATAATACGTTGTCGGCGGGCCACGCCGCCCCAACGCGGCGCGACCTTTCTGTAAGGAAAGGAGACATCATGCAGAACATTTCTAAGCCGGACGTGCGTCCGGCCAATCCTAACTTCTCATCCGGACCCTGCTCGAAACGCCCAGGTTGGACCTTGGCGGCGCTCGAAGGTGCGTTCCTTGGCCGCTCGCATCGTCATGCGACGGGCAAATTGCGCCTTAAGGAAGTCATTCAGCGGACCCGCGACGTTTTGCGGGTGCCGGACGATTATTTTATCGGCATCGTGCCGGCGTCGGACACCGGCGCCATCGAAATGGCAATGTGGTCGTTGCTTGGGGCGCGTGGGGTTGAAGTGCTGTCGTGGGAGAGCTTCGGCGGCCAGTGGGCGACGGATATCGCCAAGCAGCTCAAACTTGATGACGTCAAGCTCACCGACGCACCTTACGGCAAACTGCCGGACCTGAGTGCCGTCGATTTCAGCCGCGATGTGATCTTTACCTGGAACGGCACCACCGGCGGCGTTCGCGTGCCGAATGGCGATTGGATCCCGGCGGACCGCGAAGGCCTGACCATCGTTGATGCGACGTCGGCGGTGTTCGCCATGGATATCCCGTGGGACAAAGTCGATGTGGCGACGTGGTCGTGGCAGAAAGTTATGGGCGGTGAAGCCGCGCACGGCATGCTTTTGCTCAGCCCGCGTGCGGTTGAGCGGCTGGAAAGCTATACCCCGCCGTGGCCGCTGCCGAAGATTTTTCGGCTCACCAAAGGCGGCAAACTGAATACCGACGTGTTTGAAGGTCTGACCATTAACACGCCGTCGATGCTGTGCGTCGAAGACGCGGCGGACGGTCTGAAATGGGCTGAAAGCATCGGCGGGATGAGCGGTCTGTTGGGGCGTGTTGCGGCCAACAACGTCGCGCTTTCGCGGTGGGTCGACGGCACCGACTGGATTGATTACATCTGTGATGATCCGGATGCGCGCTCAACCACGTCGGTTGTGTTGGTGGTTGCTGACGATTGGTTCCAAGGCCTGGACGAAGACACGCAGCGTAACTTCATCAAAAAATTCACCAAGCTGTTGGACGACGAAGGCGTTGCTTTTGATGTTGGCTCGCACCGCGACGCTCCCCCGGGGCTACGCATCTGGTGTGGTGCGACGGTTGAAGCCGATGACCTGATGGAGCTGGGTCCGTGGCTCGATTGGGCCTTCGCGGTCGTCAAAGCTGAAATGAAGGGAGCCTGATTATGGTCAAGGTTCTGATCTCCGACAAAATGAGTCCGCTCGCCGCCGAGGTCTTTAAAAACCGCGGCATTGAGGTCGATGTCAAAACCGGCATGGACAAAGACGAGCTCGCCAAAGTTATCGGCGACTACGATGGCATCGCGATCCGTTCGTCGAGCAAGCTGACGCCGACGGTGTTGGCAAACACCGGCAAGCTGAAAGTCATCGGCCGTGCCGGGATCGGGGTCGACAACGTCGATCTGCCGGCGGCGACGCAGGCCGGTATTGTGGTGATGAACACGCCGTTCGGCAACGCGATCACGACGGCGGAACACGCGATCACGATGATGCTTTCGCTGGCCCGGCAAATTCCGGCGGCGAACGCATCGACACATGCCGGCAAGTGGGAAAAGTCCCGCTTTATGGGCGTCGAGCTAATGGGCAAGACCCTGGGCGTGATCGGGTGCGGCAACATCGGCGCGATTGTCGCCGACCGTGCGCAAGGCCTGAAGATGAAGGTCATCGCGTTCGATCCGTATCTCACCGAAGATCGTGCCGCCAATCTTGGCGTCGAAAAGGTCGAGTTGGATGCGCTTTTGGCACGTGCCGACTTTATTAGCCTGCACACCCCGCTGACCGATCAGACCCGCAATATTATCGGTGCGGATGCGATCAACAAAACCAAGCCGGGCGTACGCATCATCAACTGCGCGCGCGGTGGGTTGGTCGATGAAGTCGCTCTGAAAGCGGCGATTGAAAACGGCCATGTGGCGGGGGCTGCGTTGGACGTATTTGCCGAAGAACCGGCGACAGAAAACATCCTGTTCGGGATGGAACAAGTGGTCTGCACGCCGCACTTAGGGGCGTCCACCTCGGAAGCTCAGGAAAAAGTAGCCGTGCAAGTCGCTGAACAGATGGCCGATTACTTGCTGACGGGTGCTGTGACGAATGCGCTCAACATGGCATCCGTGACCGCTGAAGAAGCACCGCAGCTCAAGCCTTATATGACGTTGGCTGAGCAACTCGGCGCGTTTGCCGGACAAGCGACGCAATCGGCGATTACGGAAATCGAAATCTGCTACGAAGGCCATGTCGCCGGTCTCAACACCAAGCCGCTGACGGCGATTGTCGTCAAAGGTCTGCTGGGCCCGCTGCTTGAGGGCGTCAACATGGTCAATGCGCCGGTGATTGCCGAAGAGCGGGATATCAAAATCCTCGAAGCACGTTCCGAGACGGCAGGGGATTATCACACCCTGATCACCGTCACCGTGAAGACGGAAACGCAGACCCGCTCTGTGAAAGGGACGCTGTTCAACCAAAAGCCGCGCTTGGTCGAGATCAAAGGCATCCACATCGACGCGATGCTCGGTCCTAACATGCTGTATGTGGCGAACCACGATAAGCCGGGTTTGATCGGCGCGCTGGGGACGATCTTGGGCACGTCCGGCGTCAACATCGCGACCTTCAACCTAGGTCGCGCGACCGAAGGTGGCGACGCGATTGCGTTGATCGAAATCGATGGCCAACCACCCGCCGATGTGCTGGCGCAGGTGCAAGGCCTAGAGCACGTCGTGCACGCGATTCCGATGCAGTTCTAACAAAGAGGGGCGACAATGTTCGCCCCTCTTTTGACTTCCTTTCTCCCGCGTCATACTGACTCAGGTCGAGGATGAACGGGTGAGTTAGCCGTTGATTGGCCCCGGCACCGGCGGGCGATTATTCCCGATCTCGTTCATGTCGTACGGTGTCGACTGATAGATCAAATTGAGCCAGTTGCCGAACAGGATGTGCGCGTTTGCGCGCCAGGTGTTGATCGGCGTCTGGGTCGGGTCGTCGTCGGGATAGTAGTTGCGGGGGACGTCGATATCAGCACCTTTGGCGATGTCGCGCTGGTATTCGTCGCCAAGTGTCGTCGAGTCGTATTCCAAGTGATTGAACATATGCACATGGTTCAAGACCGTGTCGTGCACCAGTGCCATACCGGCCTCGCTAGATTCTGCCAGCACTTGTAAATGCGGGAAGGGCGCTAAATCGGCACGGTGGTTTTCGGTGTGGCGGGACACTGGGATTGGGATTGCGTCATTGAGGCCGCGCATCAGCGGCGACGTTGAATCCAGCACGCTGTGCCAATAGACACCAAACGCTTTTTTCGGCAGTTGATACTTGGGGATGCCGTAAAAATGATGCAGTGCGGCTTGTGCGCCCCAACACAGGTTGAACAGGCCGTCGACGTTGGTGAGCGACCAATCAAAAATCTGGCACAGCTCATCCCAATAGCGGACTTCTTCAAAGGGTAGTTTTTCAATCGGTGCGCCGGTCACTATCAAGCCATCGAACTTTTGATCTTTGACCTCGGCCCACGGGTGATAGAAGTCCAACAAATGTTGTTCGGACGTGGTCTTCGGCGTGTGGCTACTGAGCGAGAGAAGTGTTATTTCGACCTGCAACGGCGTGGCGCCGAGCACGCGGCCCAGCTGCGTCTCGGTCTTAATTTTTTCCGGCATCAGATTGAGCACGGCAACTTTCAGCGGACGAATATCCTGACGGATCGCGTCTTCTTCTTTGATCAGCGGCACGCCTTCGGCTTCAAGTACTTTCCGCGCCGGCAGGGCAGAGGGTATTTTGATCGGCATTGGATTTCCTAGACGGTCAGGTCGCGGGCACGGGCACGCGCCTCGCAGGCCTTCAGATAGCGTTCCGCGTTCGCCGCTGCAACCGGGTTGTCGGCGGCTTGTGTGCTCAGCAACGCGTATAGTGCATCGATCATGCCGTCGCCGTCGTGCATGTCCGCGTTCGGGAAAAGGTCACCGACATTCACCGCAATGCCGTAGCGTTTGGCGAAGTCCTCATAGCGCGGTTTGCGGTTTTCGAGCAGTTCGGGGAACAGGTTGCGCGCAAAGTCCTTCGGGTCGACGCCGACGCCATCATCGGGTGCAGCCATAAGATGCTTTTCGATGAAATCCGGATGATAGAACAATGGTTTGGGACTGCTCTCAGCGCGCTTTTTCAGCGCCGCTTCACTGGCTGCGTCGGCGCGGATGTATAAGATCAACGACGTGTCGCGGAGCGCCGATATGACCGGGTCTGCCGGATTGTCGATGTCGACAATTTCACACAGGCTGCCCGACGCATCGTTGATGAAGTCTTTGCAGCCGTATATCTTCCAGGCCTTGTCCAAAAACCTTGGTACGTCTCGCATGGAGGCAATTTCCGCATCGCGGTATTGCTGTTGACGCTCCAAGAACGTTGCCTTGTCGAGGCCGCCTTTGGCTGGATCTCCGAACATGCCGAGATAGGTCGATACCGGGTCCAGGTTGTCGACGGAAATATTGTGGTTGATATAGATCGAGTCTGAACGCAGCAGATCGGCGATGAACGGATCGGTGCGCATGATCCGGAACTTAATATTGTCCAGAATATATTCGGCCAGATACGCCGTGCCGATCCGGTAATCAGCGGAATAATGGAACCAGTTGTCACTGCGGCGCAGCGCCGTCGACAGCCAGGTTTTGCCGACCCCGGACATCCCCAGCAGTGTCACCGCGTGCGGGAGTTTTCGAAACGTTTCAAGCGGGGGTAAAACGGTGCTCATCAGGCTCGGCCATCTTTGTCCAAATAGCGGCTACGGTGCGGGAACATATAGGGTTTTAGGAATCTGTCACGCATTTCTGCCGGGTGGCGCCCCGGTACAACGCCAAATCTTCAAAATTTTAGGGGCTGACATAGATAAGGAATTTTCTTTATGAGTGTCAGATGGTTAGC
>JAFMCK010000152.1 GCA_017857825.1 Rhodospirillales bacterium | reverse complement strand
GCCGTCTGAGCGCGCGATGCTGAAGTATGCCGAGGGGCTATTAATGCAGTTGGATGGTGACTTCGAGACAGCCATCGCGCTTTGGGAAGATGTTTTGGAGAGCGAAAACCGACCGGCGCGTGCACGGGCACGCGTTGCCAGGACCGAGATGCTTTTAAAATTGCGTCGCATCGATTACCGCGAAGCGATTGGTGAGTACGAGAAACTCCGGTTTGCATGGCGTGGCGATAAAATGGAATTCGATAACCTGCGACGTCTGGGCGGGATGTATTTGGACGAAGGGTATTACCGCAAAGGGCTTGAGACCCTCAAAGCCGCAGCAACGAATTTCCGCGATCTACCTGAAGCGCCGGAAATCACCAAACTGATGAGCGATACCTTTAATGCGTTGTTCCTAGAGAAAGAGGCCGATCAGATTGATCCGGTCAAAGCGATTGCGATCTACAACGAATTTAAGGAGCTGACCCCGGCCGGTGCGCGGGGCGATCAGATGATCCGCAACCTTGCCGACAAGCTGGTCGAGGTCGATTTGCTGGACCGCGCTGCCGAGCTTTTGAAAGCGCAAGTGCAGTTCCGCTTGGTCGGCGAAGAAAAAGCGCGGGTCGGCGCAAGGCTCGCGTTGATTTATTCGCTGGCGCAGGAGTTCGAAAAAGCGCTCGACGTATTGGGTGGTACGAACGAGCCGAACCTGACGCCGGAACTCATCCAGCAACGCCGCCATTTGCAGGCCCGCGTTCTAATGGGACTGAACCGGCAGAACGATGCGTTGACGCTGCTGGCCAACGATGCGAGCGAGCCCGCCGAATTGCTCAGGACAGAACTATATTGGGATGCCGGCAACTGGCTGGAGGCGTCCCGCTCGCTTCGGTTGTTGGTGAAATTGTCAGGTGCTGAAGATGGCGCGCCGGTTAATCAGGTGCAGGCGGCACGGATACTCAGCTATGCCGTTGCACTGACAAATTCTGGTGGCGAGCGCACGATAGCGCAATTGGTCCGCGACTTCGGGCCCGCGATGCGGGACTCGACTTATGGTGAGGCCTTTCAATTGGTGACCGCGCCATCAACCGTCGGCGTGCTGGACCCCGCCACTGTTTCAGCCAAGGTGTCGGAAGCAGAGACATTCCTTACAGCCTACCGCGAAAAGCTCAAAGACGGGGTGCCGCTGTCGTCGCTGAATTGAGTATCGGCAAAGTTTCCTGGGCGCGTAAACTGCGCCCAGGAAATCATTACTAGAACATCAATTTTAGTCCGGTTACGAACCACAAAGCATCGCTCTCTTTGCCTTCGGCGACTTTGATATCCTTGGTCTCACCAAAGTATCGTTCATAGTGTACGCCGATATAAGGCGCAACCGAACGGTCGATGACGTCGTAACTGAGGCGCGCACCAACTTCCGTTTTCGGTCCCCACGCGCCAATTTCGATCTCCCGATCATCATTAAACGGCAGATTGAATTCGATGCTGGGCGTTAGGATCAGGCGGTTCGTAATCAGGGCCTCATACTCGGCCTCAAACCGAAATGATGGGTGGTCAGAGACATATAGATCGGCATCAATTTCAAACCACTGCGGTGCCAAGCCTTTGATACCGACAACGCCGTGTGTACGGTCTGGCCCCTCGGGTGTGTCAAAGCGGACGCCCACCGCAGCATCAAAGAATGTCGAAATCGGAAATTGCAGGCGTGCTTGCGTTTCCAATGTCTCCATCACATCACCGTCTGTTTCGAACTCACCTTCGCTTCGGAGTACGAACTTCAGATCATCCGTGCCGATCACGGCATCGCCATCCCAGGCAAGCACCTCGGTGCCGTTATCACCCGTTCGAATTTCTAATTGCTCTATTTGAATGCCATAGATCAGTTGCTCCGCCGCCCAGGATGAAGAGGCTGTGACAGTCGAGAATATGATCCCTACGATCAATCCTTTGACAATTCTCATCGCTCAGCCCCCCTGCGTCATGGCAGGCGCTTCAGAGGACTTCGGCCCACCTTCGACGATCACCTTGCGAAACATGCCGCTGTCGGCGTGATAGGACAAATGGCAATGGAACGCCCATTGGCCGGGTGCATCGACTTCTGTCTCCATGAACACAGTGGTGCCTGGAGATACGCTGACGACGTGTTTGACCGGGTCCCACTTGCCTTTACCCGTATCAATGATCGACCACATCCCGTGCAGATGCATGGGGTGTGTCATCATGGTTTCGTTGACGAATTTAAACCGCACGCGTTCGCCGTATTGCAGGCGAATAGGTTCTGCGTCTTGGTATTTGACGCCGTTCAGTGACCAAATATAACGCTCCATATTACCTGTCAGGCGGATTTCAATTTCGCGCGTCGCTTCGCGGTCGTCATACAGTGGCTTTTGCGCACGCAGATCGCCGTACGACAAGAACTTGCCGCCGTTTGCCGCGACCGGTGTCAGGCCACTGCCCGCCGCATAGAACGGATCGGCATCGGCCTGCATCGCGCCGTGAGCGCTATGATCCATGCCCGCCATTCCTTGCGAAGGCATGCTGTGTCCGGCATGCGCGTCGCCGGACATGGTCGTACCGTCTGGCATGGTGTGCGTCATTGATGCCGTGCCATGGCCCATGGCGCTGTGGTCCATACCATGATCGCCGTGCGCCATGCCCATGTCTGCCATGGTCAACACCGGGTCTTTGCGCATCGCCGGCACTTCGGCAGTTAGACCTTCTTTGGAAGCGAGTGTGCCGCGAACAAATGCTGTCCGGCCCATGGATTCAACAAACACCGTATAGGCTTCCGCATCTTCCGGTCTGACGATCACATCGTAGGTTTCGGCAACGGCGATGCGGAATTCGTCAACGGTGACCGGTTGCACATTGTTGCCATCCGCTTGAACGACCGTCATCTTGAGGCCCGGTATCCGAATATCGAAATACGTCATTGCCGATGAATTAATGAAGCGCAGACGGACTCGCTCGCCCTTTTTAAACAAGCCGGTCCAGTTTTGCTCGGTGGACTTGCCGTTGATCAGCGGCGTGAAGCCTTGCAGATCTTCGATGTCATTGGGCAGCATCCGCATGTCGCCCCAAGCTAAACGGTCGTTTAGGGCGCTGGAAAAACCGGTTTCCTTTGCGTCCGAAAAGAAGTCACCAATGGTACGTTGTTTGCGGTTGTAGTAGTCCGGCATCATTTTGAGATTGCGCATGATCCGCGTGCCGTGGTGCGGATGGGCGTCGGTCAATTGCACGACGTATTCGCGATCATACCGAAACGGCTCGCGTCCTTTGGGTTCAATCACAATGGCCCCATAGGCGCCATCGGGTTCTTGAAAACCTGTATGACTGTGAAACCAATACGTACCTGCCTGCACAATCGGAAATCGATAAGTAAAGGTCTCACCCGCCGCAATGCCGTCATAACTTATGCCGGGAACGCCGTCTTGCTGATACGGCAGGATCAATCCATGCCAATGGATCGAGGTTGCGGTGTTCAGATTATTGGTGACGTTGATGACGACATCCTCGCCTTCTTTGAACCGCAGCACCGGTCCCGGTGATGCGCCGTTGTAGCCGATGCCTGTGCGCGTAAAGGCGCCCGTATCAATGGTCACCGGGTCGACCGTTAAATTGTAGACGTCCGCCTTTGCGGGTAATGGCGAAGTCGTCAGCGCGAGGCCCAGGATGCCTGCGCCCATAAAGTGTAAGTATCTCATAGGAATATCCTTCTGTAGGACGCAAATTTAACGCGTGAGCTTGATGTTGCCGACCATGCCGGCGTCATAGTGGCCCGGGATGTTGCAGGCGAATTCCAAGTCGGCATGTGCAGGAAAGGTCCATACGATCTCGCCGCTTTTGCCGGGCTCTAGAAGTACACTGTTGGGCTCGTTGTGCATGCCGTGACCCATCGAAGCCTGCATTTTTTTCGCGGCGTCCCAATTGATTTTGTCGGGTTCAAGCACGCCGTGTTCGACCATCATCATCATTTCAGGGGCGTGTGCTTTGTGCATGGCCGCCGTTGCGATGTTGAACTCGTGAACAAACGACCCTTCGTTTTTAACGATGATGTGGACCGTTTCGCCCTCTTTGAAGCTCAGGTTTTCGGGCTCGTAATAATTGTCGTGCATCGTGACGGTTACGGTTCGGTCGGCGGCAGACGCTTTTGCCGGTTGGCCGGTCATCATCGCGCCGCCGTGGCCATGACTGCCGGTTCCAGCCGCAAGTACTTGGCTGGCCATAAGGACCGTGGCGACAGACGCGATCATCCCGACGTAATGACGTCGCATACAAAATTTAGACATATTGCATTCCCTTGATTCATTGCAAAGTGATGCCCGCATACAGCGATGCGCGGCAATCGGTCGTTAATTGAATGGAATCAGGAAAAGCGGGGAGGGCGTTCCAATGTATGGATCATGCCGTCGATCATGATGTTGTCGATGGTTGAAGTATGCATGGACACTAAGTGAAGAGGCGACATCGGCGAGTCGTCCATCGGCAGAACGGCGACGGTAACACACGAGGTCGTTCCCGGTTCACAGCACATTCCATCAATCGCGGTGCTATGAGATGAATGTTCTGCATGCGCGATGTCGGCATCAATGGCGAGGCTGACCATCGCGCCATGATTTTCATGATGGTCCACACCTATTACGCTCAGTGGTGCGCCGATCAATGACATCGATAATAGAATAATGACTGTCCAACGTCTCATTGCTAGACAGTGGGGTTCAGACTTGATGAGGTCAAGCTCGATGGCCGCGAACTAGGTTTGAAATGACATTATCAGGCAATGGCAGCTGGGTCTTTTTGCCATCTCGGGTTGTTGTTGCGCCAGCGATGACGACGGGCGAATTACAGTAAAAAAAATTAAACCTCTGTAAGAACTTAATCTGACCGGCGGTGGTGTGCGTAATCTAGTCATACATCAAACACAGGAGCTCAAGATGCTTAAGACTTTGACCAAACTCGCCGCCGCCGCAACGCTTGCTATTGGTATGCTGGTGACGGGGGCCCATCACGCAAACGCTATGAATCACGGTAAAAATATCGTTGCTGTAGCTGAACATGTCGGCGGTTTCAGCACTCTTGTCGCCGCGATCAAGGCCGCAGGATTGGAAGAAACGTTGAATGGAAAAGGCCCATTCACGGTGTTTGCCCCGACCGATGAAGCCTTTGCAAAGCTGCCTGCCGGCACTGTCGAGGATTTGTTGAAGCCAGAGAATAAGGACAAGTTGATCGCCGTGCTCACGTATCATGTGCTGCCAGGAAAGGTGATGGCAGCGGATGTGACTGGCAAAAAGCTTACACCTGCAACGGTTCAAGGATCGACGCTCTCGGTCGACGGGGCTAATGGAGTGATGGTTGATAACGCCACTGTCGTGAAAGCCGATGTAATGGCAAAGAATGGTGTCATCCATGCCATCGACACGGTTGTAATGCCTAAGTAACGAGCCATCGACTCGAAGTTCGAACAAAAACGCCTGCGGCACAAGCGCTGCAGGCGTTTTCTATATTAACGTACTACCTAAAGACAGATAAAAAAAAATCGATACCCGGCTCCACGCTTATTGGCTTTGCGCGTTTAAAGGCGTGTGGAGAAAAGCGACGACGAATAGTCTTCGAGAGGTCAGTCGAAGCGTCGGCAATGTCGAATTGATGTCAGCCTTTTTTCTCCAACATCAAGGCTACGGGCCGAAACTCTGCACCAGCGAGCCGACAATCATGAACCAGCCATCAACCAGCACGAAGAAAATGATCTTGAACGGCAGGGCGATGATAATCGGCGGCAGCATCATCATGCCCATCGACATCAGCACCGATGCGACCACCATGTCGATGATCAAGAACGGCACGAATACCAAAAAGCCGATTTCAAAGGCCCGCCGCAGCTCTGAAATCATATAGGCCGGGATCAGGGCGCGCATCGGCATTTCCTGGCGCGCCACTTCGGGGTCAATGCCGGCGATATCGATGAATAGCTCTAAGTCTTGCTCGCGGACAAAGCGCATCATGAAATCGCGGAACGGCCCGATGGACCGGTCAAAGGCTTCAAACTCATCGATCTGGCCGTTGATCAGCGGCTCGATCCCGGCGTCATAGGCGCGCTCGAACGTCGGCATCATAATGAAGAACGTCATGAACATCGCGAGGCTGACCAGCACCTGGTTCGGTGGCGTCTGTTGTGTGCCCATCGCCGTGCGCAAGAACGACAGCACCACGATGATCCGCACGAACGATGTGAGCATGATCAAAATCGAGGGTGCGATCGACAGCACCGTGATCAACGTCACCAATTGCACAAGGCGCGCGGTTGCCCCACCGCCGCCTTCGCCGAGGTCCAAGCTGAACGTTTGCGCTTCGGCACCATTCAGCGTGAGGACGGCTAATAGGATCGCGCCCAAACTACCGAAACCTAGCGACCACATCGTGATCTTACGGCACGTCATGACGACGTCTCTGGTTTAGAGGTGTCCGTGACTTCATCTGGCGTGGCGGCGGTATCGGCCAATACTTCGGCGAACGAGCCGCCGTCGCGGATACCGCGCTCAATCACGGTTTCGCTGGTCGGACTAACCACCAATAAATGTTCAACGTCATCTCGGCGCACCAAGATCAGGCGGCGACGGGCGTCCAAGGGCGCCACTTCGACCACCCCGATGCGGCGATCGTTGCGGCCTTTGATGGCCTGAGCCGGAAATCCAAAGCCCAACCTTCGCGCCATGTACGCGACCACGCCGATCAGGCCGATCACGAAGACCAAGGCAAGAATGAAGCGGAGGTAGTTTTCGGTATCCATTCGCGATCTGCCGAGTTATTGGGGGGGCTGCGTCGAATTGCGCGGGTTCGTGTGCCGTCTAGTGCTTCATTGATTGCGCTTCTAGGGCTTTACCCAGAGACCCCAATCGCGCCACCAACGCTTCGATGGCCGACATCACGGCGTTGGGATTTTCTGGCGGCATCTGAGCCATGCGTTTGCACAACTCGCCAACCGCGGTTTCCAAGTTGCTGAGGTCAATGCTGGAGCCTTCGTCGACCATGCGATGGCCGCTTTCGACCAAATTGGTGAGGGCGTCGATCTCGGCCAGGTATTCGTCCGTTAACGGACCCTGGATGTCATCGCTCATGTCGGCTCTCCTTTTTGGTTTCTTGCCTTGGTCTCATCGGCCTCGGACTCATTTTCATTCATCTTCGCATCAGTTGCGTGGCGATGCCAGCGTGCCGCGTCGACATTCGCATCTCCACCGTTGGCGCGATACACGTAACTGAGAATTTCGGCAACGGCTGTGAACGCTTCCAGCGGAATTTCACTGTCGATATCGACCGCCGAGAGTAACTCAGCGAGGTCGGCGTCCTCGCGGACTTTAATGCCGTTTGCGAAGGCGAGGGCCAAAATCTGCTCGGCGACGGACCCCCGCCCGGCCGCGATCACCTTTGGCGCACGGGCTGGGTCTGCATTCTTCAGCGCCACCGAAACCGCCTCAGATCGGGGCGTTGGCGGCTTCATATTGGGGTGCGTCAGATCGTCACTCATTCAGGTTCGGCCCAAGACCGCCTTCCGTCAGACGTGCTGCATACGTTAATTTTGAGGCTAACTCTCGGACATCCGGTTTAACAAACGCTAAATAGGGCGTGTTTTTATCCCGAGGCGCAGCGCAGCCGCGTCGTGAAGGATCAAAAACATCGTTAACAAAGATTCACTACTTGTTAACTAACCCGGCAGATAATGCCCATCAGGAAATCGCCGGGAAATCGTCTTTGTTGCGACGCTGGCTTGGGTATGAAAGGCGCACTGCCATGGACCTGGAAAAATTATCGCTGTTTTCCGCTGTGAAGACGCGCATGAAGTGGCTGACCCAGCGCCAAGAAGTCCTGGCGCAGAACGTCGCCAATGCCGATACGCCGCGCTATCGTGCCAGCGAC
>JAFMCK010000151.1 GCA_017857825.1 Rhodospirillales bacterium | reverse complement strand
TGCTGCTAACCATCTGACACTCATAAAGAAAATTCCTTATCTATGTCAGCCCCTAGATATAAATTCCACTTTGCAACTTATTATTCCAACCGAAAGATAAACTCAGCATCACCTGAAATGGAGACAATAAAAATGTTAAAAAATATGGTTAAAACTATATCAGTGGGGCTATTTTTGATCGTTGGACTACCCATTGGCTGCTATTATTCTTTTGGTGAAGATGGTTTGTTGGATTATGTCGAACGTTTTGGATCTGGCTTTGATACGATTAAAGAGTACCGCCAGGCGGAAAAAGCAGGTTTTACAAACAAAGATAAGTATGAAGCAGATTTAAAGAAAAAGGCGGAGATACTTGCCGAACAAAAAAGAAAGGAAGAAGAATTAGCTCTCGAAACAGCACGTAAGCAAGAAGAACAAAAACAAAAACGAATAGACTTTTTTGAGAAAAAAGGGTTTGTCAATTCTGACAAAATATATATGTGGTTTTCAGACGGAAGTTGTCGAGGAAATCAATTCATCTGCATGACTCTGTCCCAGGGTCGATCAGCGTGCGAAGCATTTGTTGGCGATGTCCCGGCAGAATCAGACGGTCGAAAACTGAAAAGTCTGAGTTCGGGTTATGATTTAATACAAGCGCTCAAAATGACCTACCGAGGAAGGCATCAAACAAACTTCTTAGATGGCGCTTCAACACAATTTGATTATGTCTATTGGGATGAAAAGAGACAAGAGTGTGTAGCTCAGGCAAGTATTTCTGGAGTGCATAAAGGTGAACCTTTAGCAGGTAATATTTTTGGGCAACTAGCTGGCTTTGAATATATGGATGGTGAATTTAAAGAAAAATATTTTTCCATGCAGATGCCAAACATGCCCTATGAATGAGCGATAAAAGATATTTATAAATGGCTCATAGTTCTCAAGACATTGGTGAATAATAGACTTTTGGCAGCACTGAGCTATCGTAATGTTTTTTAATCGTTCATCCGATTCCAGTTCAATCCCATTCCCGTTTGAGTTCGCAATGTGTGTTATTTCATCAATGCAAGAGATGAGCGTGTCGTAAAACACGCCCGTCTCGGCAGCATCGTCGTCATCGGTGTAATGAGTGATTTTGTGCGACAGCATCATAAAAAAGTAGAGGTCATAAACTAGCAAAAAAAAATCGCAGAGAAATGTGTGCGGAAGAAATATAAAGGGTGTTGAAGTTAGCGAAGAAGTGCTGAATTGAGAGATTTCTAAGAGAGAAATAAAGATTACGGTTTATTCGATAAAATCGATGAGTAACTGAGGTTACAGTTCTCTAAACATCTTTTGGAATCTTTGATCTTCATGGTATGCACAGCTTGAGCTGATGCAATAGCAGGAGGCTCGAATGAGGCTCGTTTTACTAGGATGTCTATAAGCTGTTGAAATATAACTGGAATTTAAAGCGTCGAGTTCTCGAAGCGCTAACGCGGTTTATCGAACACGATGGAAAAGGGCGGTCTTCGGACCGCCTTTTTTCGTTTTAGCGTCCCCCTCACCTGTCCTCTCCCCCACTGCGTTGGACAGAGGGACCCTGACGTAAGGTTATCCCTCTCCCCCATTTATGGGGGAGAGGTTAGGTGAGGGGGAGGCTTGCGTGATCCGGGGCGCGGTTTAAGACTAGGCGCAGATATTTTTAGGAGACGAACGTCATGGCTTTGAAACGCTTGGTCCTGCAAATGGGGCAGGGAACCGATATTCGCGGTGCCGATAGCACGAAGGCCGCCGAGCGGGCCGTGCGCGACGCGCTGTGGCGGAATTTTTTGCGGATCGCCGATGTGTTGGGGCAGCCGCGCGAGAATATGGATATCCAGGTTTTGATCGGCGCCCCCAGGCCTGAGACCATCGATAAAGCCGCCGTTGCCGCGGTTTTCCCTTACGGCAAGATCGAGGTGATCTGCCACGAGGGGGGGCTGGAAATCGCCACCCCTGAGGGCACGGATTCGACGCTGTTGGCGCATGCCGCCGTGGTCGTGCGGATGGACGTGCCGGATTTGATCGCAAGCAACGCGGGCGCGGGGAGTGCGGCACAATGAGCAACGGACTTGATCGGGTGATCTTGGAAATGGGCTCGGGCGTGTCGGTGCGCAGCGAAAATTATACCCGCGCCGCCTGTCGTGCCGTGGAAGACGCCATCCATCATTCAAGTCTGAGTTTCGTGCGCGAACTCGGGCTGGATTTTCAAAACGATCTGGTGGTCGAGGTGACGATTGGTGTGCAAGACCCTAGTGCCGTCGACACGGCGGTCGTGGGCGCGGTGCTGCCGCACGGTAAGGTGTCGGTGACCGTCGTCAAAGGCGGGTTGAACGTGCCGTATCCCGAACAAGGCTATTCGACGGTGATCGCCAGTGCTGCCGTCGCCGCATTTGCCGATATGTCACGGTTTCGGCAGGCTTGAGATAACGCGATCAGACGGTGCGCTAAGGCGTGCGATCTAAGAATGCACTGAGCGTATCGGCCCATACATGGGCGTCGAGCATCGGGCCGGTATGGCCGTAGGGGGTGTCGATCTCGTGGAACGTGGCGTCGACGCCATGGGATCTGAGCAGGTCGACGGTGGGCTGCCCCAGCTTCACATCAACAACGCTGTCGGAATTGGCGAGCGCATTCAGCAACGGTGCCTTAATGTTGGCCGCATCCGCTTTCGAGCCGATGCCGGCTTCGTACAGAATCGACAGGGAATTGGCATCGAACTGGTGCGCCCAGGTTTTGGCGCGGTCATGGATGATCCGGTCGCGCTTCGCCGGGTCGTCGACGGTCGCCTTAAGGTAATCGCCGAGACCGTAATTTTTGAGCGTTTCAATCCGCACCGCGATCATCTTTTCGCGCACGCCGCCGGGCAGGTCTTCGTTGCCATAGTAATGCCCGTCGTTCCAACCGGCGCAGTCGACAAAGCGACCACGGATGCGGGCGATGTCTTCGGGCGTCGTCTTGCGTTCGATGACACCCGCAATCGGCACCAGCGCGCGCATGCGATCAGGATAAGTCGCGCCCCACAAATACGTCAGATGGCCGCCGTAAGAATAGCCCATGACGGCCTTTAGTTGCGCGATGCCGAGGCTGTCGATCAGCAGCTTTTGTGCCGCGATCATGTCCAGTGTGGTGTACTTCGGAAAGTCCGGGCCGTACGGCTTGTTGGTCGCCGGGTTGATGCTCGCAGGGCCGCTGCTGCCATACGCCGAGCCCAACATGTTCGAGCATACGACGAAATACTTATCGGTATCGATGGCTTTGCCAGAGCCCAACAAATTCGCCGCCCAGCCCATGGCGTCGCCGCCGGCATGGGGATTGTTGGTGTAGCCGTGACACATCAAGATCGCATTGTCGCCATTGGCATCAAGGGTGCCATAGGTCTCGTACGCCAGATCAAGCGTGGGCAGCACGGCGCCGGAGCTGAGTTCAAAATCCGGCTGGGTGAAGGTCGTCGAGGTTTCTAAAATCATACCGCTATGTTCGGTGCGCGAGCGTGGTGTGTAAACAGCATTTTTTCATGACTTTTTTTGCGGCGCTTTGGCGGCGATAGTAGGGCATGGATACGCACCCATATCAGCATCTGGAAACGCAAGCCGGGCGGCTTGAATACACCTTCGTGCACCGCACGCCGCGTTCTGGCGAGCCGGTACTGGTGTTTCTGCACGAAGGGCTCGGCTGCATACGCATGTGGCGGGATTTTCCGGCGACGCTGGCGGCGTGCTTGGATATGCCGGGGCTGGTATATTCTCGCGCCGGCTACGGCGGCTCCGCGCCGATCACCTTGCCGCGCCCGATTACCTATCAAGAAGACGAAGCGCAGGGACCACTTTTCGAGATTTTGGATCAGCTTAACATCGAAAAAACCGTCCTGATCGGGCATTCCGACGGCGGCACCATCGCCTTGATCCATGCGGGGTTGGATATGTCCGGACGCACCCGGGGCGCGGTGACGATGGCAGCGCACGTATTCAATGAAGACATTTGCGTGGCCGGTATTCGCGAAGCACGCGAGATCTGGGAGACAACCGATTTGCGCGCCAAACTCGCCCGCTATCATGGCGACAACGTGGACACGGCGTTCTTTGGATGGAACGACACCTGGCAGCGCGATGATTACCGGCATTGGAATGTGGAAAAATATCTGCCCGATATCTCATGTCCGCTGTTGGTGATACAGGGCGAAGACGATCACTATGGTTCTGTGGCGCAGGTGGACGCGATCATCAAAGGCGCCGGCGGACCTGCGCAGAAGCAGATGTTGCCCGATTGCGCCCACAATCCGCAGTTCGAACAACCAGCGCCGACCACCGACGCCATCTCGCGGTTTGTCGCCAACCTGGATTTGAGGGCCTAGATTTTTCATGACAGCGCGGGCCTAGACCGGTAAGACACGCAGCGGAGAATGATTATGAGCACAAGTGTTTTTATCGACGGTGCCGAGGGCACCACGGGTTTACAGATACGCACGCGCCTTGACGGCCGCGACGACGTCGCGCTGTTGACGTTGTCGGATGCGGAACGCAAAGACCCAGCGCGGCGCAAGGCGATGCTGAATGCCTGCGACGTTGCGATCTTGTGTCTGCCCGATGATGCGGCGCGCGAAGCCGTTGCGATGATCGACAACCCTGATGTCAAAGTGGTTGATGCGTCGACCGCGCACCGCACCGCCGATGGCTGGGACTACGGTTTCCCGGAAATGGACCCGGGTCATGGGGCCGTGATTGCGGCATCGAAGCGGGTTGCGAACACCGGCTGTTATGCGGTGGCTTCGGTCGCCATGCTGCGCCCGCTGGTTGAAGACGGCCTGCTGCCGGCGGATTGGCCGATCAGCATCAATGCGGTGTCGGGCTATTCCGGCGGCGGCAAAAAGATGATCCAAAGCTTCGAAGACCCGGCAGCGGAAAGCCCGTTGGATACCCCATTCCGGGTGTATGGCCTCGGGCTCGCGCACAAGCACGTGCCGGAAATCGAAAGATGGTCCGGGTTGACGATGCGGCCAATTTTTGTGCCTTCGGTCGGGCGCTACCGCGAAGGTATGATCGTCCAAATTCCGCTACAGTTGCAGGCGATGCCCGGCACGCCAAAGCCCGCCGACGTGCACGATATTCTGGCCAGTCACTACGAAGACCGCCAGTTCGTTACCGTCGCTGACTTGGTGCATGGCGGTAGCCCCGTGCTCGACGCCGAAGCGCTGAACGGCACCAATGAATTGCGATTGCACGTATTTGCGCACGACGACGGCAAACAAGCTGTTGTCTGCGGTGTGCTTGATAACCTCGGCAAAGGGGCTTCCGGTCAGGCCGTGCAGTGCCTAAACCTGATGACCGGTGCGCCCGAAGGCGCAGGCTTGGACGCGCAGATTCTTCTTTAGGCGCTACATTACCTTGCCGCTAAGAATTCCCGTACCCGAGCAATCGCGCGGATGATGTTCTCCGTCGAGTTCGCATACGAGAACCGCACGTAACCTTCACCCATCGCACCGAAGCTGGTGCCGGCAATGATTGCGACGCCGGCTTTTTCGAGCAGGCCGTCCTGCAATGCCCGTGCCGACATACCGGTACCTTCAATGTTAGGAAACGCATAGAACGCGCCGCCGGGCTCGGAGCAGCGGAAGCCGTCGACTTTGTTCAACTCATCGACGATCACGCGCCTGCGTTCGTCGAACGCTTTGATCATTGCGTCGGCTTCGTCCTGTGGGCCGTCCAGCGCGGCTTTGCCGGCCCACTGCGTCGGCGCGTTGACGCAGGAATGGCAGTTGATGGCAAGCCGCGTCGCGTGCTCGACCAAGGCATCTGGCCACACCGCATAGCCAAGGCGCCAACCGGTCATGGCATAGGTCTTGGACCAGCCGTCCAGCATGATGACGCGATTTTTAAGATGTTCGTATTCGAGCATGCTGACATGTTCGCGCCCGTCATACAGCATCCGCGAATAGATCTCGTCGGACAGCACGGTGACGTGCGGATGCTCGGCAAGGCCGGCTGCGAGTTTATCCATTTCGGCACGGGGCACGGTGCCGCCGGTCGGGTTGGCGGGTGAGTTGATGATGATCAAACGCGTCTTTGGTGTGATCAGGCCCAGCACTTCTTCGGCGGAAAACGAAAAGCCGTTTTCTTCATACAGCGGCATCGGGATCGGTTTGGCGCCTGAAAATTTGATCACCGATTCATAAATCGGGAAACCTGGATTCGGATAGATGATCTCGGTGCCCGGCTGGCCGAACATCAATACCGCAAAAAACATCGTCGGTTTACCGCCCGGCATGATGACGACATTGTCGGGGTTCACTTCGACCTTGCGGTATTTGAGGATGTCGGCGGCGACGGCTTCGCGCACTTCGGGGATACCGTTCGCCGGGGTATAGCCGTGATGGCCGTCGCGCATCGCCTTGATCGCGGCTTCGACGATGTGGTTTGGGGTTTTGAAATCTGGCTGACCGATGCCGAGGTTGATGACGTCCATGCCGCCTTGCGCCAATTTGTTGGCGCGGGCCAGAACTTCAAAGGCAGACTCGGTACCAAGACGGGCCATCGCATCGACGAGTTGCGGCATGATTTCCTCCGGTTATTGTGTGTTCTTATAATTTCGCGGCAATATGCCGCTATAGATGCCGCCTGTCACGAAAACTCAGCAATGGAGCACAAACAATATGAACGGCGCCGAAGCCCTGGTGCGGACCCTCGCGGACTGCGGTATCGAGATTTGTTTCACCAATCCGGGCACGTCGGAGATGCATTTCGTGGCAGCGTTGGACCGGCTGGACCTGCTGTATTGTGTGTTGGCGTTGCAGGAAAATGTGGCCACCGGGGCGGCGGACGGCTATGCGCGCATGGCCGGCAAGCCCGCGGCAACGCTGCTGCATTTGGGGCCGGGCTTCGGCAATGGATTGGCCAACGTGCACAATGCGAAAAAGGCCAAAGTGCCGATGGTCAATATCGTTGGTGAGCATGCGACCTATCATATCAAATACGACGCGCCGTTGACGGCGGATATCCAAGGCATCGTCGGGCCGGTGTCGGATTGGGTATGCACGACAGAAAAAGCCGACGACGTCGGCACCGATGCGGCGCGTGCGGTGGCGGCGGCGAAGTCATGGCCCGGCAAGATCGCGACGTTGATCCTGCCCGCCGATGCGGCTTGGAGCGAAACTGAAATTTACGGCGACGTCTTGTTGGCGGATGGTCCAAAGCCGGTCGATGCTGCAGATGTGCAGCGGGTGGCAGAAATTTTACGCAGCGATCAGCGCGCCGTGATTTTCATGAGCGGGGCTGTGCTGACCGAGCCCGGGCTCAGCTTGGCCGGCAAAATCAAGACCGCCACCGGCTGCGATTTGTTGGCGCAAACCTCAAACCGGCGCATCGATCGCGGCGCCGGGCGCGTTTCGATCAACAAACTGCCGTACTCGGTTGATAAGGCGCTGGAGACGTTGAGGGACTATGACGCAATTATTCTGCTGGGCACCAAAGAGCCCGTCAGCTTTTTTGCCTACCCTGATAAGCCGAGTCGCCTTGCACCCGAAGGTGCCGAAATCGTGAAACTTGCTGGGCCGGAACAAGATACCGTTCGCGCCCTTGAACTGCTGGTCGATGCGTTAGGGGCTGGGGATGCAGACCCGGGCGTTGTCGTGGCCGCCGCCGGGCCGGACCCGAGCGCCCTCAAAGGCCCGATCACCCCGGAAGCGATCTCGGCGGCGTTCGTTGGGCAGATGCCTGAACATGCGATCATCGTCGACGAGAGCATCACGACCGGGCGCAGCTTTTTTCCGGACAGCCACGCCGCCCCACCGCACAGTTGGTTGCAGGTCACCGGTGGCGCGATTGGCGACGGTCTGCCAATGGCTGTCGGTGCGGCGATGGCGTGCCCGGATCGCAAGGTCATGGTGCTGCAATCGGACGGCTCAGCGATGTATACCAACCAAGCCTTGTGGACCATGGCGCGTGAAAATCTCGATATCATCATCTTGCTG